>JAJAZC010000165.1 GCA_026785885.1 Rubrivivax sp. | reverse complement strand
CCCGACACACGCCGCGGCTTAGGTCAAACCACGCTCAACACCACGTCGATGTTGCCGCGGGTGGCGTTGCTGTAGGGGCAGACCTCGTGCGCGTCGGCGACCAGCTTCTCGGCCGCTACTTTGTCCATGCCGGGCACGCTGATGGCCATCGCGACGGCTACGCCGAACGCACCTTCTTTGCCCGTCATCGGGCCGATGGCGACATCGGCCTTGATCGACACCTCCCCCGGCAACGTGATCTTCTGGCGCGCTGCCACCGCCTTCATGGCGCCGATGAAGCAGGCTGAGTAACCGGCAGCGAACAGCTGCTCCGGATTCGTGCCGCCTGTGCCGCCTGGGCCACCCAACTCTTTGGGCGTCACGAGCGGCATCTTCAGCATGCCGTCCGGCGCTTCGGTGTTGCCGGTGCGGCCGCCGGTGCTGGTGGCGTGCGCGGTGTAGAGGGCTTTGTCGATGGCCATGGTGTTGTGCTTTCGAAGGAGGTGGATAGGGCACGGCGCTGGTGTCACGCGCCGCGGCCGGCATTCTGTGCAAAGGCCGTGGGCCGTGTCGGCGGCAGCGCGCAAGGCGCACCGGGCAAGGCGGGTATTGCAGCTGCGGCGCGGGATGCGGGCGTTGAGTGTTCTGCGTGCCTGCTCCACTGAATCATTGAAATCGGGTCGGAGTTGTCCGCGCAATACGGGCGCGCTGCGGCGTTGCGAATGCGCGCGGTGCCTATGGGCATCGCTGTGCTTCGCGCCTTGCATCGCATCCCGTCTTGCGCGTTCCTCACCGCACATTTCAATGATTCATTGGACTTGCAGGTAGCTTGCGCTTCGGTTGCGCATCGCGCGGCCGGCGTCAGCCCGCCGCCGTGATGGCCTCGATCTCCGAGTGCAGCGCCAGCCAGCGCTCTTCCAGCATGCCCACTTCGGCGGCAATGTGGTTCACGCGCCGCCCTGCATCGGCCATCTCAACCGGTGGGCGTTTGCCGCCTGCCAGCAACTGCTCGATCGCCGTCTTCTCGCGACCCAAAGTTTCGATGCGGTTGTCGATCTGCTGCACCTCCTGGCGCAGCGGGCGTGTCTTGTTGGCCAGCATCGAGCGCAATTGCGCGGCCTGTTTGCGGTCATCGCGTGGCGCGGCGAGGCCGCCGTTTGTCGGCTTATGTGTGGGCTTGCTGGTCGGCTTGTTCGGCAGGTCGTTGTCCGCCTTGTTGTCGGCCGAATGCGTTGGCCGGTGCACCGGCTTGGCGGCGGCTTTGGTCAGTAGCGGGGTCGCTGCAGCTGCCGGCGGCGCAGCACCCGGCACGGGCGGTGAAGGTTGGCCTTTGGCCATGGCCCGCGACACGTCCAGCAGCCACTTCTGGTAGTCGTCCAGGTCACCATCGAAAGGCTGCACGCTGCCGCCGGCCACCAGCCAGAACTCGTCACAGGTCTCGCGCAACAGCGCGCGGTCGTGGCTGACCAGCATCACCGTACCTTCGAATTCGTTGAGCGCGATCGACAGCGCTTCACGCGTGGTCAAGTCCAGGTGGTTGGTCGGCTCGTCCATCAACAGCAGGTTCGGGCGCTGCCACACCAGCATAGCCAGCACCAGGCGCGCTTTCTCGCCACCGGACAGCGAGCCCACGGCCTGCTGCACCATCTCACCGGTGAAGCGGAAGCGGCCGAGAAAATCGCGCAGCTCCTGCTCGCGTGCAGCCGGCCCGACGTCACGCGCCAGCCGCACCATGTGCATCAGCGGGCCGTCGTCCAGGCTCAGCACGTCCAGCTCCTGCTGCGCAAAGTAGCCGATGACCAGGCCCTTGCCTTCGGTCATGCGGCCAGCCAGCGGCTGCAGCGCTTTGGCGATGGTTTTGACCAGCGTCGATTTGCCCTGGCCGTTGGCACCCAGGATGCCGATGCGCTGGCCGGCCAGCACGCTGCGGTTGAAGTTGCTGACGATGGCGTTGTCGCGTGCGCCGCCGGCAGGCATGCTGCCATCGGCGCTGGGCGCTGCGCGGTAACCGCAGGCCAGCGCGTCGAAGGACAGCATCGGGTTGGGCAGGCTTTGCGGCTCGCGAAACTCGAACTGGAAGTCGCCGCTGGTCAATACCGGCGCCAGCTTTTCCATGCGCGCCAAAGCCTTGACGCGGCTCTGCGCCTGCTTGGCTTTGCTGGCTTTGGCCTTGAAGCGGTCGATGAACTTTTGCAGGTGGTTGATGCGGTCCTGCTGCTTGCCGTAAGCCGCAGCGGCCAACGTCAGCCGCTCGGCGCGCATCTCCTCGAAAGCGCTGTAGTTGCCGCCATAACGCGTCAGCGTCTGCTCATCCAGGTGCACCGTGACACGCGTGATGGCGTCGAGGAATTCACGGTCGTGGCTGATGATCAGCAACAGCCCGTCGAAGCGCTTCAACCAGGCTTCCAGCCACACCAGCGCGTCCAGGTCCAGGTGGTTGGTGGGCTCGTCCAGCAACAGCAACTCGGCCGGGCACATCAGCGCGCGTGCCAGCTGCAGCCGCATGCGCCAGCCGCCCGAGAAGCTGTTGACCGGCGCGTCCAACTGCGCGCTTTTGAAGCCCAGCCCCAAAAGCAACGCCTGCGCGCGGGCAGGTGCATCGAAGGCGCCGGCTTCGTCCAGCGCCAGGTGGGCGTGGGCCATCGCGTTGCCGTCGCCGTCCAATTCGGCCGCAGCCAACTCGGCCTGCGCGGCCATCAAGGCCTGGTCGCCCTGCAGCACGAAGTCGGTGGCGCCGTCTTCGGTCTCGGGCATGTCCTGCGCCACTTCGCCGACCCGCCAACGCGGCGGGATCTCGACGTCGCCGGTGTCGGCCTGCAGGCGGTGCGTCAGCAGCGAGAAGAGGCTGGACTTGCCGGCGCCGTTGCGGCCGATCAGGCCTACTTTTTCGCCCGGTTGCAGCGTGACGCCGGCGTTTTGCAGGACGACCTTGATGCCCCGGCGGAGCGTGATGTTGCGCAGCGTGATCATGTCAATGCGGGCCTTGCCGGCGGGTGGCCGGGCGCTGGCCCTGTACCGGTTTTCTAAGGAAGATCGTCTGCGTGAATCAGCAGCACGTGGTCGTCGCCGGCGCTGGTGGGCAGGCCCACCACCGGCAAACGCGGGAATGCCGCTTCGAAGGCCAAACGCTCCTGGCCCACCTCCAGCACCAGCACGCCTTGCGGCGCCAGATACGCGCGCGCACCGCGCATCAGGCGGCGGATGAAGTCCATGCCGTCCTTGCCGCCATCCAGCGCCAGCGCCGGCTCGGCGCGGTACTCGGGTGGCAGCGCAGCCATCGCTTGGCGGTTGACGTAAGGTGGATTGCACAGGATCAGGTCGTGGCGGCCATCCCCCAATGTCACCGAAGTCACCGACCTCACCAGCTTCGCCGCTTTCACGGCCGCCAGGCCATCGCCTTGGGCCAGCGTGATGCGATCGGCCAGACCGTGACGGTCGACGTTCTTGCGCGCCACCGCCAGTGCGTCGGCCGAGACATCGGTGGCCAGCACCTGCACGTCAGGCCAGGCCATGGCGGCCAGCACGGCCAGGCTGCCGTTGCCGGTGCACAAGTCCAGCACCCGCTCGGTGCGGTCCGGCAGCCAGCTGTCCAGGGTGCCGTCGGCCAGCGGCTCGGCAATCAGCGAGCGCGGCACGATCACGCGTTGATCGACGAAGAAAGGCACGCCCTGCAGCCAGGCTTCGCCGGTGAGATAAGCCGTCGGGCGGCGCGACGTGATGCGCTCGGTGATCAGCGCGTCGACGCCGGCCATTGCGGCGGCGTCAGCCAACTCTTCAGCCGCGTGCGCGTCCAGCGCATCGAGCGGCAGTCCCAGCTTCCACAGCACCAGCCAGGCCGCTTCATCGAAAGCGTTGGTGGTGCCATGGCCATAAGCCACGCCAGCAGCCAGCAGGCGTTGCTCGGCATGCTCAACCAGCCCAATAAGCGTCATGCGAAAAACGCCTGCGGCTTGTGCTGCGAACGCGGGTATTCGTGCTTCATACGGCCGGACAGGCTCATGGATGGCTCACGCCGGCCGCGCCCACGGCGGCGATGCGGTCAGGCGGGTTTCCTCAGGCCGCACGTCCAGCTGCATCTCGGTAAAGGTGGCGGCCTCGGGCTCTTCCTTCTTTGGCGCTGCGCGTGAGACCGGCTGCTGTTCGTTCTGCAGACGCCACAACAGGTTGGTCGGTGAATCGGCGTAGCTCAGGCCTTCATCGCGCGAAACGATGCCTTCATTGATCAAGCGCGCAATGTCCTGCTCGAAGGTTTGCGAGCCTTCGGCCAGCGACTTCTCCATCGCTTCTTTTACCGAAGACAGGTCGCCCTTCTCGATCATCTCGGACACCAGCTTCGTGTTGAGCATGACCTCCACCGCCGGCACACGCCCGCCCGCATTGGCGCGCAACAGGCGTTGTGAGCAGATGGCGCGCAGGCCGGCACTCAGGTCCGACAGCAGCGTGGGCCGTGCCTCAGGCGAATAGAAGGACAGGATGCGGCCCAGCGCGTGGTAGCTGTTGTTGGCGTGCAGCGTGCTGAGCACCAGGTGGCCAGACAGCGCATACGACAGCGCGGCGCTCATCGTTTCGCGGTCGCGAATCTCACCGATCAGGATGCAGTCGGGTGCTTGCCGCAGCGCGTTCTTCAGCGCGATCTGCAGGCTTTGTGTGTCGCGGCCGACCTCACGCTGATTGACGATGCTCTTCTTGTTGGAGAACAAGAATTCGATCGGGTCTTCGATGGTCAGGATGTGCCCGCTCATCTGCTGGTTGCGCCACTCGATCATCGAAGCCAGCGTCGTGCTCTTGCCAGTGCCGGTGGCGCCCACCATCAGAATCAGGCCGCGCTTGTCGGTGATGATCTGGCTCATCAAAGGCGGCACGCCCAAAGCATCCAGGCTCGGAATCTGAAACGGGATGCAGCGGAAGACCGCAGCAATCGAGCCGCGCTGCTTGAAGGCACTCAAACGAAAGCTGCCGACGCGTGGAATGCTGATGCCGACGTTGAGCTCGCCGGTGTCTTCAAGCTCTTCCATCTGCTGCGGCGCCAGCAGCTCGGCCAGTAGTTGGCGCGTCTGGTTTGTGGTCAGCAGCTGGTCGCTCAGCTGGAGGATCTGGCCGTGGATCTTGATCAGGATCGGCGTGTTGGCCGACATGTAGACGTCGGATGCATTCTTCTCCGCCATCAGGCGCAGTACACGTTCAAGGTTGTTGGCCATGCCGCTTGACTCCTTCAGTCTGCAGCCGGGTCAGGCGCGCAGCAATTCGTTGATCGAGGTCTTGGCGCGGGTCTGCGCGTCGACCTTCTTGACGATCACCGCGCAGTACAGGCTGTGCGTGCCATCGGAGGACGGCAGGTTGCCCGACACCACCACGCTGCCGGCAGGGATGCGGCCATAGCTGACGGTGCCGCTGGCACGGTCGTAAATCTTGGTGCTCTGGCCGATGTAGACGCCCATGCTGATGACGGAGTTTTCTTCGACGATGACACCTTCTACGACCTCGCTGCGCGCACCGATGAAACAGTTGTCTTCGATGATCGTCGGGTTGGCTTGCAGCGGCTCCAGCACGCCGCCGATGCCGACGCCGCCGCTCAAGTGCACGTTGCTGCCGATCTGCGCACAGGAGCCCACCGTGGCCCAGGTGTCGACCATCGTGTTCTCACCGACATACGCGCCGATGTTGACGTAGCTCGGCATCAGCACCACGCCTTTGGCGATGTAGCTGCCGCGCCGTGCCACGGCCGGCGGCACGACGCGCACGCCGCTGGCGCGCATCTCGGCTTCATCCAGATGCGAAAACTTGGTTTTGACCTTGTCAAAAAAGCCCAGGTCGCCGGCCCGCATGACCTGGTTGTCGTGCAGCCTGAAGCTCAGCAGCACCGCTTTCTTGATCCACTGATTGACCTGCCAGTCACCAACGCCGCGCTGCTCTGCCACCCGCACGCGGCCGGCGTTTAGGTCGCTGATGACTTCGTCCACCGCCTCACGCACCCGCGGTGCGTTGATGGCGGTAATCTCGGCGCGGCCTTCCCAGGCGATGTCCACGATGTCTCTCAGGGTGTCGCGGCTCATGACGGCTTTCTTGATGAATGGTTAAGGCTGCGGGTGTAGGCAACGATGCGGTGTGCTGCTTCCACGCAGTCAGCCTCCGGGGCCACCAGCGCCAGGCGGATGCGGCCGCTGCCCGGATTGCCGCCGGCTGCACCGTCGGTACGAAAGCCGGTACGAACGTCGGTACGAACGTCGGTAGGAACGCCGGCATGAATGTCCGCGTGAATTCCTGCATCAGCCAACACCCCCACACGTGGATCGCGGGCCAGCAAGCTGCCGGGTAGCACCTGCACATTGTATTGAGCGAGCAGGCCCTGGGCGTAAGCGACATCGTCGCCACCGGGCACACCGGCCCACAGATAAAAACCCGCGTCGGGCTGCGCCACATCGAGCACCGGCTGCAGCAGCGGCAGCACCTGCTCGAACTTGTGGCGGTACAGCGCCCGGTTGTCGGCAACATGCGCCTCGTCACCCCAGGCCGCCGCGCTGGCGCGCTGCACCACAGGGCTCATCGCGCTGCCGTGGTAGGTGCGGTACAGCAAGAAGGCTTTCAGCAACGCCACGTCACCGGCCACAAAGCCCGAGCGCAAACCCGGCACGTTGCTGCGCTTGCTCAGGCTCGTGAAAGCGACCAGGCGCCGGTAGTCACTGCGGCCCAGCGCCCGCGCGGCCTGCAGGCCGCCCAGCGGTGGCTCGCTGCCAAAGTAAATCTCGGAATAACACTCGTCACTCGCAATCACGAATCCGTACCGGTCGCTCAAGGCGAACAGCTGCTGCCATTCGGCCAAGGGCATGACCGCACCGGTCGGGTTTCCGGGGCTGCAGACGTACAGCAACTGCGTGCGCGCCCACACCGCAGCCGGCACCGCGGCCCAGTCACTGGCGAAGTTGCGCGCCGGGTCGCTGGCCACGTAATGCATCTGCGCGCCGGCCAGCAACGCCGCGCCTTCGTAGATTTGATAGAACGGATTGGGGCTCACGACCGTTGCCGCCCCGCCCGCACCTGGCCGCGTCGGGTCGATCACCGTCTGCGCCAACGCAAACAACGCCTCGCGCGAGCCGTTGACCGGCAGCACCTGCGTGGCCGCATCCACCGCCACGCCGTAGCGCCGCTGCAACCAGCCGGCGATGGCCTCGCGCAGCAGCGGCTCACCGGCGGTGGCGGGGTAGCTGCTGAGGCCGGGCAGGGCGCGCATCAGCGCTTCTTCGATCAGCCGCGGCGTTGCATGTTTGGGCTCGCCGATGCCCAGGCTGATGGGCTCGAATGCCGCGTTGGGCACGATGTCCCGCGTCATCTCGCGCCAGCGTTCGAAGGGGTAAGGATGCAGGCGCGCCAGCAGCGGGTTCATCGGCTGTGATTATCCCGAAGCAGGTGGTGGCTTCGGGTAACCGGCGCGTCGGTGCTGTGCAGCGCATGCGCTGAGCGGGCCGGGGTCGAGACTCCAGTTTGCAGGCGATGGGCTGAACAAGGCGCCGGGAGGTCTGAACTGGGGCCGGCACACCTGCAAAAGTCCGCCTCTGCGCCTGCGCCCGCGTCGAGCGCACCGGGCCGCCGCTTTGCAGCGATCATTCGCCCATGAACGCCCTGTTGAACATCCGCTTCGCCCTGGCTTGGGCGCTGCCGCTGGCGGTTGGCGCCGCAGCACTGCAATCCCCGCTGGCAGCCTGGCTGATGATGCTGGCTTGGCAGGTCGGCATTGCGCTGGCCGAGCGCGTGCCGGCGCTGCAGCACTCGCCACCCGCGACGCCGCAGACCGGCTGGCACCGCTGGTGCATTCGCTTGCACGTGCCGCTGCAGGCCGGCCTGTTGGCGCTGGGCCTGTGGTTGATCGTGACGCAGGGCTTGAGCGGCTGGGCCGTGCTGGCCCTGGGCATGGGCATCGGCGGCGTCACCGGCAGCCAGGGCATCACGTTTGCGCATGAGCTGGGGCATTCACGGTTGCGGCTGGATCGGGTGCTGGCCTGGGGGCTGATGGCCAGCGTCAATTACGCGCACTTCATGGTCGAGCATTACCGCGGCCACCACCCGCGCGCTGCCACATTTGACGACCCGGCCAGCGCGCGCCGCGGTGAAAGCCTGTGGCGCTTTCTACCGCGCACTTTGGGCGGCAGCTCGATCAGCGCCTGGCGGCTTGAGGCGCAGCGCCTGCGGGCGATGAAGCGCAGCTGGCTGCACAGCCCGCTCGTGTGGGCGACGCTGGTGCAACTGGCGGTTATGGCGGCCATCGGGCTGCTGCTGGGGCGCTGGGCTTTGCTGTTCTGGATCGTCCAGTCGGCCTACGCGATCTTCCTGCTGGAGGCCATCAATTACATCGAACATTACGGTCTGCGCCGGGCGATGCAAGGCACGCGGCCCGAGCCCTTCGGCGTGATGCACGCGTGGAATGCCGACCACCTGCTGACCAACTGCACCATCGCCAACCTGCAGCGCCACTCAGACCACCACATGCACGCCTGGAAGCCGTTTGCCGAGCTGGAGGCGCTGCCCGGCCCGCAACTGCCGACCGGTTATGCCGGCTGCATCTTCCTGGCCGCGGTGCCGCCGTTGTGGTTTGCCGCGGTGCACCGCCGGCTGGATGCGCTGCCGGTGGCAGCGACTGCGGCTGCATCGACCGCGGCGGCTTAAGCCTCGGTCAGCCTCCCGGCTTCCATGCGCAGCTGCCGCTCGCAGCGCGCGGCGATTTCGCGGTCGTGCGTCACCAGCACCAGCGTCGTGCCGGCCTCGCGGTTCATCGCAAACATCAGGTCCATGACCGTCGAGCCGGTGGCGAAGTCCAGGCTGCCGGTGGGCTCGTCGGCCAGCAGCAGCGCCGGCTGCATCACAAAGGCACGTGCCAGCGCCACCCGCTGCTGTTCACCGCCGGACAGCACCTTGGGGTAGTGGCGCAGGCGCTCGGCCAGGCCGACGCGGCGCAGCATCTCGGTTGCCGCTGCGCGCGCGTCGTTACGGCCCTTCAGCTCCAGCGGCAGCATGACGTTTTCCAGCGCGTTCAGATTGCCCAGCAGCTGGAAGCTCTGGAAGACAAAGCCGACCTGGCGTGATCGCAGCTCGGCCCGCGCGTCTTCGTCGAGCTTGAACAGGTCCGTGCCGGCCAGCATCACGGTGCCCGATGTAGGCGTGTCCAGCCCCGCCAGGATCGACAGCAGGGTGCTCTTGCCAGAGCCAGAAGCACCGACGATGGCCACCGATTCCCTGGGCTGCAACGCGAAATTAATCTCGTGGAGAATCGTCAGCGACCCGGTGGCGTCTGCCACCCGCTTGGTGACTGACCGGACCGCAATGAGTGCTTCTGACCCGTTTGACGCTGCTGTTGTTGAGGCTGATGACGCTGCTGACATCGGTGCTTTTTCTGCCGCGCGGCGCGCGTTTGCCGCGCACTGTAGCGGTCTGTTGTTGGGCGCTGCGCTCGTGCTACCCACGGCCGGGCAGGCCCAGGGGTCAAGGGCTGGATCGGGCCGGTCGCTGCGCATGTTGATCGTCGGCGACAGTCTGTCGGCCGAGTACGGTATTGCCCGCGGCTCTGGCTGGGTTGCGCTGCTGGAGCAACGCCTGGCGCGTGAGCAACTCGGCTGGCAGGTCGTCAACGCGAGCATCAGTGGCGACACCACATCCGGCGGGCGCTCGCGGCTGCCGGCTTTGCTCAAGCAGCACCAGCCGCGGCTGGTGGTGATCGAGCTCGGTGGCAACGATGCGCTGCGCGGCCTGCCGCTGCAGATGACGCAGGACAACCTGGCGGCGATGGCGCGCCAGGCCAAGACCGCGGGCGCGCAGGTGCTGATCGTCGGCATGGCGATGCCGCCCAACTACGGCAAGACCTACGGCGAGCAGTTCACGGCGCTGTTCGGCAAGGTGGCGCGCGCCGAGAGCGTGGCGCTGGTGCCGTTTTTGCTGGCCGGTGTGGCCGATGCGCCGAACGCCGAAGAATTCTTCCAAACCGACCGCATCCACCCCAAGGCCGAAGCGCAAGCGCGCATGCTGGCCAACGTGTGGCCGGTGTTGCAGCCGTTACTGAAATAGCGCGGCCGCGTCTAGCCGCGCTTACTTCTCATGCTTACTTCTCGCGCTCGCCGCGTTCGCGGTTCGGACCGCGGCCGCCCGCCTCAGGGCCGCGCTTGTGCTCTTCCTGCGCCTTCGCTCCGCGTTCGGCTTGTTCGCGCTCAGCAGCTTCGCGTTCGCGTGCGCGATCGGGTGCCGCCTGCGGCGCGCGGAATGGCGGCGGTCCGACGGCCGCCGGCGGTGCCACTGGCGGCGCTGCCGGTGGGGTCCCCGGGTTCATCACCGGCGGCCGTGGTGGCATGACCTGCGGCGGTGGCGGTGCCGGGCGCTGCTGGGGTGCGACGACAGGCGGCGGGCCGATCGTCGCAGGTGGCGGCGTGACAGGCACAGCGGGTCCTGTCGGCTGCACGCCGAAGCCGGGGTTGCGCCCGGGCTGCGAGCGATCGCGGTCGAAGCCGCGGTCGCGGTCCTGGCCACGGTCCGGACTGCGATCCCAGGCGCGGTCGCCACGGTCACGGTCCTGCTCGCGCTCACGTGGCGGAAAACGGTCGCGCACGGTGGGGACTGGCTGCGGCAGCGGCTGCACTTGTGGCTGTGGCTGCGGGGGTTCAGGGCGCACGAAACCGGGTGGGGGCGGGCCGATGCGCTGCGGCGGCGGCTCATTGCTGCCGTCGCGGCCACCTTGGCCATCTCGGCCGTCTCGGCGATCCCTGCCGTCGCGGCCGTCGCGGCCTTCCCAGCCCGGACGGGCCTCACGCCCGTCCCGCCCATCCCGCCGCTCCAACCCCGGCGGCGCTACCCACGGCATCGGCGCACGGCCGCCTTCGCGGTGCCAATCGCGCGTGTCGACGGCGCCGCGCCACACCGGCTTGCGCTCCAGCAGCACGTCGCGCGGCACCACTGTCACCGCGCCGGGCACGGCCTGGTTGCCCCAGACAACGGTGCCCGGGCCCGGCCGCTGCGGCGCGCGCTGCCAGCCCGGATAGTTCGGCGGCACGCGGTTGACACGGTCGTAGTAGACCGGCGAGTGGCGGTAGTGGGGCACGTACCAGTCGCGCGGCGCCAGCGGCACCCAGCCAACGTTCGGGCCGCCGATGTTGATGCCGACGCTGAAGTTGCTGCCGCCGATCCACGCCACCAGCGCCGGCGAGTACACCGGCCGCACCACATAGTCGCCGGGGCACCAGCCCCAACGCCCGCCGTAGCTGACCCAGCGGCCGTAGTGGAAGGGCGCGAAACCCCAGCGTGCGTTGTCGACCCAGGTCCAGCCCCAGGGCCGCACCCAGACCCAGCGGCCGTAGCGGTACGGCGCCCAGCCTGCCTGCACGTCGATCGGGTACCAAATGGCACCGTACTCGGGGTGGCGCTCCCAGCGGCCGTCGCGGTCCAGGTCCTCGGCGCCGGTCATCTCGGGTGAGACGTAGCGGTTGGTTGCCGTGCGTTCGTCCTGCTGATCGGTGCGGTTGAGCAGATCGGCAAACTCGTCTTGCGGCAGGCGTGTCCAGCCGAAGCGCAGGCCGCCGCGCTCGCGCCACAGCTCGGCGCGCTGGCCACCTTCCAGCACGAAGCCGGCTTCATCCGCAATGCGCAGCGTGCCGCGCAGCACGCCAGCCTGCGTGCGGTCGTCGATACGGTCGAAGCGGTAGTGGCCAGCGCGGTCGGGCCGGAAGCGCGCCTCTGCGGTGTCGACCTCGATCTCGGCCGCGGCCTCACGTGTGCGCACCCGCAGCGCCAGGCTGCCGCTGTGCAGCTGGAACAGCATCTGCTCATCGTCCAGGCGCAGCACTTCCATCTCGGTGCCGGCGGCCAGGCGCAGCACGGTGGAGCCGACGCGCAACTCGGCCCGGCCTTGCTGCCCGGTGGACAAACGATCACCGCCGGTCAGTGGGCGGTTGCGCTCGGCCGGGGCCCAGGCGCCGCTTTCGTGGTCGAACCAGGAGACGTTGCCCTGCAGGTCCGCCAGGCGGCCGACACGGCCGGGCGGGTCGTCTTGCGCGTGAGCCGGCAGCGCAAGCAGCACGGCAGTGGCCAGCAGCAACAGCGCCAGCAAGCTGCGCAGCAGCGGGTCGACCAAGGCACGCCGAAGCGCGGCAACCGGTGCAGGCAGGCAAGCTGTGCTCATACGGCATTTAACGCCTGGGCCGGCGGCAGCGCCGACGGCTGTCTTGTAAAGCACTGTGAACGGCCCGGGCGCTGCCACCGGCGCGGCCGCTTTGCCCCCACCTGGCACGTGTCTCCGGTCTCGCGTCTCCTGTCACCGCTCAATCGTCGTCGTTGTCCACCAGGTCAGGGAACAGCACGCTGGTGAAGCCGAGCTGCGTCAGATCGGTCATGCGCGTCGGGTACAGCCGGCCGATCAGGTGATCGCATTCGTGCTGCACGACGACGGCGTGAAAGCCGTCGACCTC
Source organism: Rubrivivax sp. (assembly GCA_026785885.1). Lineage (GTDB taxonomy): Bacteria > Pseudomonadota > Gammaproteobacteria > Burkholderiales > Burkholderiaceae_C > Rubrivivax. The sequence goes on along the minus strand of JAJAZC010000165.1, from coordinate 5,000 downwards.
GCGCTCGATCACCTGGCCCGCGGGGTCCAGGCCGCGGTAGCGGATGTGCGCGAATCGTGGCACCCGGCCGCGCAGGCCGGGCACCGACAGGCAGCCTTCCCAACCGTCGACCACTTCGTCCGACAGCGGCGTGATCACCGGGTTGAGCAGCACCGTGCGCGGCACCGGTGGCCTGTCCGGATAACGCGCGTTGTGCGTGAAGCCGAAGATCACCAGCTGCAGGTCGACACCGATTTGCGGCGCTGCCAGGCCCGCGCCCTGCGCGGCTTCCATGGTGTCGAACATGTCGGCGATCAGCGCGTGCAGCGCGGGTGTGTCGAAGGCCCGCACCGGTTGAGCGACGCGCAGCAGGCGCGGGTCACCCATCTTGAGGATTTCATGGACGGTCATCGTGAAGGCCCAGGTCGGTTGAAAAACGTCAAGGCGGCATGCAGGATGAGCAAGGCAGCGCGGTAGCGCGATAGCACGGTAGCGGGGCTGCTTGGCTGCGTGCGGGCAAGGCAGCGCGGCTGCACAGCCGCACTGCCGCCCTGCAGCATGCGCAAGCCGCTTCAGCCGGCATCGAGCAAAGCCCGCAGGCCGTCCTCATCCAGCACCGGCAGGCCCAGCTCGCGTGCTTTGTCCAGCTTGCTGCCGGCCTCTTCACCGGCCACAACGTAGCTGGTCCTCTTGCTGACCGAGCCGGCAACCTTGCCGCCCGCGGCTTCGATCAAGTCCTTGGCTTCGTCACGCGTCAGCAGCGGCAGGGTGCCGGTCAGCACGAAAATCTTGCCGAAGAGAGGCCTGGGCGCGGCATCCGTTTTATCGGCACTGCCGTCGCTCTCTGGCCAGGTGATGCCGGCGGCGCGCAGCTGCTCCATCACCTCACGGTTATGCGGTTGATCGAAAAAGGCGCGGATGCTTTGCGCCACCACCGGGCCGACGTCGCGCACCGCCAGCAGCCGGTCGGCACTGGCGTCCATCAGCCGGTCGATGCTGCCGAAGTGGCGTGCCAGATCTTTGGCCGTGGTCTCGCCGACGTGGCGTATGCCCAGTGCGTACAAGAAGCGGCCCAGCGTCGTTTGTTTGCTGCGCTCAAGCCCGGTCAACAGGTTGGCGGCGCTCTTGTCGGCCATGCGCGCCAGCGCACTGAGCTTGGCCACGCCCAGCGTGTACAGCTCGGGCAGCGTGCGGATCAGGCCGCTGTCCACCAGCTGATCGACCAGCTTGTCGCCCAGGCCTTCGATGTCCATCGCGCGGCGGCCGGCAAAGTGCAGCAGCGCCTGCTTGCGCTGCGTGGCGCAGAACAGGCCGCCGGTGCAGCGGTGGTCGATGCCGCCTTTTTCGCGCAGCACCGCGCTGCCGCACACGGGGCACTGCGCTGGCATGCGGAAGTTGGGCACGTACGCCGGGCGCTCGCCGGGCACGCGGCCCACCACCTCCGGGATCACGTCGCCGGCGCGCCGCACGATGACCGTATCGCCCACCCGCACGCCTTTGCGCCGTAACTCGAAGACGTTGTGCAGTGTGGCGTTGCTGACCGTGGTGCCGCCGACGAACACCGGATGCAGCTTGGCCACCGGCGTCAGCTTGCCGGTGCGGCCGAGCTGGATGTCGATGCCGTTCAGCGCCGTCATCTGCTCCTGCGCCGGGTATTTGTGCGCCAGCGCCCAGCGCGGCTCGCGGCTCTTGAAGCCCAGCTGCAGCTGCAGCGCGCGGCTGTCGAGCTTGTAGACAACACCGTCGATGTCGAAGGGCAGCGCATCGCGCCGCGCTGCGATCCGCGCGTGATAAGCCACCAGGCCGTCGGCACCCAGCACAACGGCGCGCTCGTCGTTGACGGGCACGCCCATGGCAGCCAGCGCAGTCAGCAAACCACTGTGCGTGGGCGGCGGGTCCCAGCCCTGCACATCGCCCAGGCCGTAGGCGAAGAAGCTCAAAGGCCGCTCGGCAGCGATGCGCGCGTCCAGCTGCCGCACCACGCCGGCCGCAGCATTGCGCGGGTTGACGAAGGTCTTGCCGCCCTTGCTGCGCTGCTGCTCGTTGAGCTGCTCGAAGTGGTCGCGGCGCATGAAGACCTCACCGCGCACCTCGATCACAGCAGCGGCGCTGGCTGCCGCGCCGCGCAGGCGCTGCGGGATGTCGCCGATGGTGCTGATGGTGTGCGTCACGTCCTCACCCGTCTCGCCATCGCCGCGCGTCGCGGCCTGCACCAGACGGCCGTGTTGATAGCGCAGGTTGATGGCCAGGCCGTCGAACTTCAGCTCTGCGCTGTAAGCCAGCAGCGGTGCGTCGGCGGCGGATGGAGATGCGGACGCGGATGCCGATGCCAATTCGGGCGCGGCTGCGGCTGCGGCTGCGGCTGCGGATGTCGATTGAGACGCGGATGTCGATTCCGATACGGCTGTCGGCGTCGATGCAGCTGCCGCCGCCAGCGCCTTGCGCACCCGCGCGTCGAAGCGGCGCGCGCTAGCCTCGCTGGTGTCGCGCTCGGCCTGGATCGACAGCATCGCCACCGCGTGGCGCACCGGCTTCAGGCCGTCCAGCACCGCACCGATGACGCGCTGCGTTGGCGAGTCAGCCGTCACCCATTCCGGGTGCGCTTGTTCCAGCGCCTGCAGCTCGTCGTACAGCCGGTCGTACTCGGCGTCGGGGATCTCGGGCGCGTCCAGCACGTGGTACTGCTGCGCGTGGTGCTGCAGCCGGCGGCGCAGCGCATCCACGCGCTCGCGCGCGCTGGCGTAGTCTGTTGGCACCGCGTTCGACATGATGGGGCGTCATTCTGGCGCAGCCTGCCGACGCGACTGACTGGACTGCACACCCATGACCTACGACTACGACCTGATCACGCTGGGTGCCGGCTCCGGCGGCGTTTCGGCTTCACGCCGCGCGGCTTTGCACGGCGCGCGGGTGGCCATCGTCGAGGGCAGCCGCGTCGGCGGCACCTGCGTCATCCGCGGCTGCGTGCCGAAGAAGCTGTTGATGTACGCAGCGCAGTACGGCGATGCCATGCGCGAAGCCCGCGGCTACGGCTGGACCGTGGCCGAGCCGCAGTTCACGATGGCCGACTGGGCCGCGAGCAAGGCCACAGAGACGGCGCGGCTGGAGGGCATCTACCGCAAGATGCTGGACGCCGGCGGTGTGACCTTGATCGAAGGCTGGGCGCGGCTGGACGGCCCGCACCGCGTGTGCGTCGGCCAGCAGGTGCTCACCGGGCGCCATGTGTTGATTGCCACCGGCAGCTCGCCGGTGCGCGACAGCATTCCCGGCATCGAACACGGCGCCACCAGCGACGAGCTGCTGGACCTGAGCGTGCTGCCGCCGCGCGCGGCTGTCGTCGGCGGCGGCTACATCGCGCTGGAATTTGCCAGCATCCTGGCGCGTCTGGGCGTGGCGGTGTCGGTGTTCTACCGTGACCGCTTGCCGCTGCGCGGCTTCGACGAAAGCCTGCGCAGCGCCATCGCCGCCGAGCTGCAGGCCGCCGGCATCACGCTGTACCCGGGCAGCGCGCCGACCCGCATTGCCAAGGCCGGCGACAGTTTTTTGTTGAGCCTGGGCGAAGAGCGTGTGCTGGAGTTTCCGTGGCTGCTCAACGCCACCGGCCGCCGGCCCAACACGGCGCGGCTCAACCTGGCCAGCGTCGGTATCGTGGCCGACGCGCAAGGCGCGGTGCCGGTGGACAAAACGCTGCAGACCAGCGCACCCGGCATCTACGCCATCGGCGACGTCACGCACCGCGTCAACCTGACGCCGGTGGCCATTGCCGAAGGGCGCGCCGTGGCCGACAACCTGTTCGGCGGACAGGCACGCACGGTGGATTTGTCGCTGGTGCCGAGTGCGGTGTTCACGCTGCCGCCGCTGGCCAGCGTGGGGTTGAACGAACAAGGCGCCGTGGCGGCCGGCCACCGCGTGGCGGTGTTCGAGTCCGACTTCCGCACCATGCGCCAGGCCTTTATCAACGGAGTCGAGCGCACGCGCATGAAGCTGCTGGTGGACGCTGACAGCGACCGCGTGCTGGGCGCCCACATGATCGGCACCGACGCACCGGAGATCGTGCAAAGCCTGGCCATCGCGCTCAGCGCCGGCGCCACCAAGGCAGACTTCGACCGCACGCTGGCCATGCACCCGACATCGGCCGAAGAGTTCGTGCTCATGCGCGCGCCGGCGCGAGTGCTGGAGCCGACACCGGCGCTGGTGGCCGTGCCGGTGTTGTAGCGCCGTGGCAGGCTTGCGGCTGAAGCGGCGCACCAGCCGGCCTGCGCACCCGTCAACCGCGACGGCCCTTACCAAGGCCTCCGGGGCCCCCGAGGCCTCCGACGCCTCAGCTGAAAACACGCCGCGCGGCAGCGGAGCCGGCGGCCAGGTCCAGCTGCTCCAGCCGGCGGTACAGCTCGTCGAGCTCGCGGCCGATGGCATCGAAGGCCTTCGCTGAGACCGGCTGGGCCTGGTCATCGGTGGCGGTGGCGTCCAGGTCCTCAGCCAACTGGCGCGCCAGCAGGTGCCAGGCCGGGAAGGGCTCCAGCGCGGCCGGTGTCTGCGGCACATCGAGCGTGAGCACGGCTTCGCGCACGACGGCGCCCTGCAGGTCGTCGGCCAACGCGGCTTGCGAATCGACGGCCAGCACCAGCATTGGCGGCGCGCCTTCTTCGCTGGACGGCATGACCCAGCGCCCCGGCACCGCGCCGGCGCCCAGCCCCAGGCGTGTGGCCACCTGCTGCACGAAGCCCACCGACCAGGCCACGCCGTTGGTGCGCAGCGTCACCGACAGCGGCGCGTCCAGCGGCGCGGCCAGCGCGTCCAGCTCGCGTGCGCGGGTTACCACCTCGAGCATGTCGGGGATGTCGGCGCTGGCACCGGTGGCCTCGGCAAAGGCCTCGGTCTTCTGCACGAATTCGGAGTACTCGATTTCGTTGAGCGCGCCGCTGCGGTTGGCCATCAACACACCGGCCTGCAGCTCACCGTAGCGGCGACCGGGGCTCACCTGCTCCCACTGGCCGGTCTCGGTATCCAGGCCTTCGATG
>JAJAZC010000164.1 GCA_026785885.1 Rubrivivax sp. | reverse complement strand
GGCTTGGTCCGCGCCGAGCAAGCGCCCGCGCGCTTGCGAGTGGCTGACCGAGGCCTTGCGGCATGCAAGCCGCAAGGCAGCGACCGCTGGGAGCGTGGGGGCTCACAGTTCATAGTCGCTCCCCTGGCCTGCCATCGCGCGCTCGATCAGCGGCTTTGTCAGGCGCGGCGACATCATTTCCGCAAAGGCCAGCACAAACTGGCGCAGATAAGCACCGCGCTTGAAGGCCACACGCGTGACGTTGCTGCCGAACAAGTGGCCCAACGGGCGGGCCACCAGGTCGGGCTCGGGTGGGCTGCCGCTCAAGGCCAGCTCGGTGACGATGCCCACGCCCAGGCCGAGCCGCACGTAGGTCTTGATGACGTCGGAATCGATGGCCTCCAGCGCCAGCGTCGGCTTGATGCGCGCGCGGGCAAAGGCCTGGTCGATGCGCGTGCGGCCGGTGACGGTGGGGTGGTACAGCACCAGCGGATAGGCGGCCAGCTGCTCCAGCGTCGGGCGCTCCACGCCGGCCAGCGGGTGCGCGGGCGGCACGGCCATCACGTGCTGCCACTCATAGCAAGGCAGCGTGATGAGTTCGCTGTGCGCAGCAAGCGCTTCGGTGGCCAGGCCGATCTCGGCCACGTCGTCCAGCAGCATGCGTGCAACCTGGTCCGGCATGCCCTGGTGCAGCACGACCTGCACCTTGGGGTAGCGCTTGCGCAACTGCGCCACGGGCTCGGGCAGGAAGTAGCGTGCCTGCGTGTGTGTGGTGGCGATCGACAGTGTGCCGGCGTCCTGCTTGGAGAACTCGTCGCCAATGCGCTTGAGGTTGGCGACCTCGCGCATGATCAGCTCGATCGACTTCAGCACTTGTTGCCCCGGCTCGGTGACGCGCTTGAGGCGCTTGCCGTAGCGCGCGAAGATGTCGATGCCCAGCTCTTCTTCGAGCTCCAGGATGGCCTTGCTGATGCCGGGCTGCGACGTGAAAAGCGCCTTGGCGGTCTCGGTCAAGTTGAGGTTGCGGCGCACGGCCTCCTGCACAAAGCGAAACTGGTGCAGGTTCATCGGGCGCCGTCCAGCAATTGCAGTGCCGCCGCGGCCATGGCAGCGGTGACGCTGTCTACCTCACCGATGGCTGGCAGCAGCGTGATCTGCAGGCCTGGCTGCGCCGCCTGCAGCGTGTCGATCAGCAGCGGCAGGTCTTTGCGCACGTGGCCGCCGGCGCCCAGAAACATCGGCAGCACCTGGATTGCACGGCAGCCTTGGGCGGCCAGCGAGGCGCCGGCCTCAGGCAGCGTGGGCGTCATGAATTCCAGAAAGGCCAGCTGCACCGGCAGGCCGGGCCGCGCCGCCTGCAAAGCCGCAGCCACGGCCTGAAATGGTGCGGCCCAACGCGGATCGCGGGCGCCGTGGGCAAAGAGAATCAGACCGGTCTGCACAGCTCAACGGTAACGCACGAGCCAGGCAAAAGCGGCCATGCTCAGCAGCAGGTAGGCCATGCTGGGTGCAGCGGCGGCGATCCACGGTGTCCAGCCGCGCAGCAGGCCGATGTGGCCGGCCAGCTTGTTCAGCAGCACGAAGCTGATGCCCAGCATGATGCCGCCGAACACCTTGTAGCTGACGCTGCCGGCGCGGGCGTGCAGGTACGCAAATGGCAGCGCCAACGCCACCATCACCAGGCAGGCCAGCGGGTACAGCGCCTTGTGCCAGAAGCGGATGCGGTGGTCCTGCGAAGCCTGCTCCTGATCGCTCAAGTGCGTGCTGTAGCGCCACAACTCCATCGTCGTCATCGTGCCCACCGGCAACACGGCGGCGGCCACGACTCGCGGGTCCAGCGTGGTCGGCCACACCAGCGTGGGCAGCACGCTGATCTGCACCGGTGCGGCTGTTGCGCTGCGCGCCGCTGGCCACTGCGCCAGCCGCGCATCGCTGAGCGTCCACTGGCCGCTTGCGCTGCCTTCGCCGACCCGGCCTTCGCCCGCCTCGATCTGCGACAGCAGAGCGCCGTCGGCATCGAACTCGAAGATGCGCACGCCAAGCAGCCGCGCGCCGCCGCTGGTGGCTGCAACGTTGACCGAAAAGTTGCGCTCGCCTTGCGGCGTGGCGCGCCTTTCCTTGAGCCAGGCGCCAGCACCGCCGATGCGCAGGTCGCCCGCAAATTTGGCTTTCAGCAGTACGCCTTGGCGCTTGGCAGCCGGTGCGACAAAGTCGCCCAGCACGAAGGTGATGAGGCCGAAGGCCAGGCCCAGCACGGCCAGCAGGCCGAGGGCCCGGCCCGGCCCCAGGCCGCCGGTGCGCAGAATCGTGAACTCCGAGGTCTGTGCCAGACGGGCGAGCGAAAAGATGGTGCCGATCAGCACCGCAATTGGCGCCAGGTCGTACAGGTGTTCGGGCAGCTCCAGCAGCGCTGCCAATGCGGCATGCCAGACGGTGCGGCCCCGGGTGCCCAGGCCTTCGAGCTCGTCGACCAGATCGAAGAAGTAAAACAGCGACAAAAAGGCCAGCGCCACGAACAACACCGACGCAGTGATGTCGCGGTACAGCAAGCGACGGATGGTCTTCATGCCGCCTGCCTCGGCGCGGGCCGCCAACGTTTAAAGCCCACCGCAGCATGGTCGCGCCACCACAGCAGCGCCAGTGCCAGCAAGAACACGCCGCCATGCAGCAGCACCAGCACGACGCCCATGTCCGCACGCTCGCTGGCGACCCAGGCCTGCGACAGGTTGATCAGGTTGTAGTAGACGAGAAAGGCCAGCAGCGCGAAGAGCAGGTTCCAGTTGCTCGCGCGGCGCGGGTTGGTGGCTGCCAGGCCGATGCCCAGCAGCATCAGGTTGGCTGCGCCGAGCAGCAAGCCGAAGCGCCAGGCCAGCTCAGCCTGGTTGCGCACAGTCGGGCGCTGGATCAGATCGAGCGTGGCCAGCACCCGCGGCGGCTGGTTCTCAGCCGAGCGCGCGGCCCGGTCCGGCGCCAGCACACGGTAGCTCTCGAAGCTGGACAGCGTGCGTTCGCCGCTGGAGGCATCCACGTCGTTGCGCTGGCCGCGCTCCAGCAGCAGGTAGCGGTCATCGCCTTCGGCTTCCAGCCGGCCGGAACGGGCCGATGTCACCGATTCGATCTGCTCCTGTCGCGACAGGATGAAGACGTTGCGGGCGTTGATGCCGTCGCTGCTTTCGCGCTCGACGAAGAAGACCCGGCGGCCGTCACTCGAACTCTGGAAGACCCCCGGCGTGACACGCGACAGGTCCGAGCGCTGCTGATAACGCTCACGCAGCTCCAGGCTGCTGCGGTTGCCCCAGGGCCACACAAACAGCATCAGCAAAGCCACTACCAGCAACACCGGCCAAGCCGCGCGCAACACCGGCCGCACAAAGCGCGACAGGCCGACGCCGGCGGCAAACCAGATCACCATTTCGCTGTCGCGGTACATGCGACCCAGCGTCACCACCACCGCGACAAACAGCGACAGCGCCAGCATCGTCGGCAGGTGTTGCAGCGTCACATAGCCCAGCAGCAAGGCCACGTCCTGCGGTGCCACAGCGCCGCTGGCAGCCTGGCCCACGGTGCGGATCAAAAAGGTCGTCAGCACGATGGTGAGGATGACCACCAGCGTAGCGCCGAAGCCCCGCGTCAGCTCTCGGCGCACAGTTGAATCGAATAACATCCGCGGCTCTATTTTGCAGGGCGGAATTATGGACTTCAAGACGCAATCGGCCGGCGCTTCAGGGCTGCCTGGCCTGGCTGCAGATGCGCTTTTGGTGGTGCTGGCGTCAGCCGATTCCGCAGCCACTTTGGACAAGCCGCTGGCTGATGAGCTGGCGCGCGCCATCCGCGACGGCGACTTTGTCTGCAAGGCCGGCCAGACGCTCTACGCCCACCGCGTGCCCGGCATCAAGGCAGGCCGCGTGGCTTTTGCTTTTGCTGCCGATGGCGGGGCCAAGGCCTTTCGCAAAGCCGTGTTGGCAGGGCTGGGGTTGCTCAAGGGCGGCGGCGCGCGCACAGCAGCGGTGGTGGCGGCCGGTTTGACGCTGACACCAGCGCACGCCGAAGCGCTGGTGATGGCGGCGGCCGATGCGCTGTATGTCTATCGCGAGACCAAACCGAGCGCACCGGCGGCTTCCAAGCTCGCGACGCTGATGCTGGTCTGCGACAAGGCCGATGCTGCAGCTCTGAACGCGGCGTTGCACATCGGCCAGGCTGTTGCGGACGGCTGCACGCTGGCCCGCGAAACGGCCAATCGCCCGGCCAATCACTGCACACCGAGCTATCTGGCGCAGCTGGCCAAGCAGCTGGGCAAAGAACACGGCTTCAAGGTCGAGGTGCTGGAGCGCAAGGATTGCGAAAAGCTCGGCATGGGCTCTTTCCTCGCGGTGGCACAGGGCTCCGACGAAGCGCCCAAGTTCATCGTCGCGCGCTGGATGGGTGGCGGCAAGAACAAAGCGCCTGTGGTGCTGGTGGGTAAGGGCATTACCTTCGACACGGGGGGCATCTCCATCAAGCCGGCGGCTGACATGGACGAGATGAAGTACGACATGGGCGGCGCCGCAAGTGTGTTGGGCACCTTGCAGGCGGTGGCGCAACTGAAGGCCAAGGTCAACCTCGTCGGCATCATTCCTGCCTGCGAAAACATGCCCAGCGGCCGTGCCGTCAAACCCGGTGACGTGGTCAAGAGCTTGAGCGGCCAGACCATCGAGATCCTCAACACCGACGCCGAAGGCCGGCTGATCCTGTGTGATGCGTTGACCTATGCAGAGCGCTTAAAGCCCGCCGTGGTGATCGACATCGCTACCTTGACCGGTGCCTGCGTCATCGCGCTCGGCTACCACCGCACGGGCCTGTTCAGTCCGGACGAGCCCCTGGCCGCCGAGCTGCTGGCCGCCGGCGACAAGGCGCTCGATCCGGCCTGGCGCATGCCGTTGGACGAAGAGTACGACGAAGCGCTGAAGTCGCATTACGCCGATATGGCCAACGTCGGGCCGCGGGCCGGCGGCGCCATCACGGCTGCCATGTTCCTCAAGCGCTTCGCCGGCAAGCTGCGCTGGGCACACCTGGACATTGCAGGCACGGCCTGGAAGTCCGGCCCAGCCAAGGGCGCGACCGGGCGGCCCGTGCCGCTGTTGACGCACTTTGTGTTGTCACGCGCCGGCTGAAGGCAGACTGCGCCGCTGATGCCGGGTCGATGACAGGGCACCGCGTGGCGCTGACCGAGGTCGAGTTCCATACAGGCGTTGCCGATGTGATCGATTTCGCCTGCCGGCTGCTGCGCAAAGCCGCGCGTCAGGGCGTGCGGGTGCAGGTCACGGCACCAGCGGCTGCGGCGAGCACGCTGGATCGCAGTCTGTGGACCTTCGATGAGCGCGACTTCGTGCCCCACGTGCGCATGCCCGGTGCCACGGCCGCTGTTGCGGCGCTCTCGCCGATCTGGCTGGTCGACAGCTTGCTTGCTGAACCCGCAGCGCCCTCTGTGTTGGTCAACCTGGGCGCGCCCGTGCAGCCGTTACCTGCGCTGCTGGAGCGCGTGATCGAGATCGTCGGCGCCGATGCCGATGCAGCCGACGCCGGCCGGGAGCGCTGGCGCCAATACAAGACGCTTGGCTTGGCGATTCGACATTACCGTGTGGCCTGACCGTTGCCAAAAAACGCCGGCCCTGTAGGCCGCCGCGCCGGCTCATTCGTTGAGCGTTGGCGCCACGGCAGCTGCTGTGTTCGGTCGAGTTAACCCCCGGTTGGGCGGGGGGACCGTTGGGTTATCGTCCTGCGTTGAGTCTACTCACGATGGTCGCTATGCGACCTATCCTTACCGGAGGTAATTGCATGCAAGTCAAGCTCAACCTGATCGTCGGTGCCGCCGCGATTGTCTTGTCTGGCGGCGTCTATGCGCAGGACATGGTCGTCAAGATCGGTCATGTGGCCCCGACCAGCGGCTCCATTGCTCACCTGGGCAAGGACAACGAAAACGGCGCCCGCATGGCGATCGAAGAACTCAACGCCAAAGGCGTGACGATCGGTGGCAAAAAGGTCAAGTTCGAACTGCTGGCTGAGGACGATGCTGGTGACCCCAAACAAGGCACCGCTGCAGCGCAGAAGCTCGTGGACAGCAAAGTCATGGGCGTCATCGGTCACCTGAATTCGGGCACCTCCATTCCCGCGTCCAAGATTTACAGCGACGCCGGCATTCCGCAAATCAGCCCGTCGGCTACCAACCCCAAGTTCACGCGCCAGGGCTACAAGACGACGTTCCGCGTCGTTGCTGACGATGTGCATCTGGGCGGCACGCTCGGCCGCTACGCCGTCAAGGAGCTGAAGGGCAAGAGCATCGCCGTCATCGACGACCGCACGGCTTACGGCCAGGGCGTTGCCGATGAATTCGAAAAGGGCGTCAAGGCCTCGGGCGGCAAAACCGTCGGGCGCGAATTCACCAGCGACAAGGCCACGGATTTCACCGCCATCCTGACCAGCTTGAAGGCCAAGAAGCCCGACATCGTCTTCTTCGGTGGTATGGACGCAGTGGCCGGGCCGATGATGCGCCAGATGAAGCAACTGGGCATCGACGCCAAGTTTATGGGCGGCGACGGTATCTGCTCCAGCGAGCTGCCTAAGCTGGCTGCGGGCACGATGGCCGACGGCCAGGTGATCTGCGCCGAAGCCGGTGGTGTGGAGGGTGAGGGCAAGAAGTCGATGGTCGACTTCAATGCGGCCTTCAAGAAGAAGTTCAACGCTGACGTCCAGGTCTACGCGCCCTACGTCTACGACGCCGTCAACCTCATGGTGGCAGCCATGGTCAAGGCTGGCTCTGCCGAGCCGGCCAAGTACCTGCCGGAGCTTGCCAAGACCGCGGGCTACAAGGGCGTGACGGGCACCATCGCCTTTGATGACAAGGGCGACATCAAGAACGGCGCGTTGACGCTGTACACCTACAAAGGTGGTAAGCGCGACCAGATCGCCGTGGTCCGCTGAGATAGCCGCAGACCCATCGCAAAGGGCCCCTCGGGGCCCTTTTGCTTTGCAAGCAGCTTTATCCGGCTGATGCACTAGATGGAACCCGAGCGTTGTGAAACGCTCGGGTCATGCCGTCGAACCGAGATTACACGGGTCTGATCCGCACGCCATCGTCGATGGCGTGGCTGATCGCCCAACGCGCCCGCATCAAAGGGCAGCTCAATCGCCTCCAGCGCCAGCAGGCGCGCTGCCGGACCGGATCAAGATCGCTGAAGCCGAACTGGCGTCTTTGGACGCCTCCATCCCGCTTCGCGACTTCAAGATCGACCCGAACGTCATCGTGGGTCGCCAACCTCAGCGTCCGAAGGCTGCACCGCACGGTGCGTTGACCAAGTGACCTTGCCCCCGGAATCCGTACCCCATAGCCGAGTCACGAATTGACTTGCGTGGCCTGAGTCGCAAGCCAGTCCTGCTCGAACCGCATTGGGCTGACGTAGGCCAGCGTTGAGTGCATTCGGGTCTGGTCGTACCAGAGCAGCCAGGCGATGGCTCCGTCCTTGGCTTGGCGCCGCGTCACGAAGCGTTGGCCGTGCAGCCGCTTCACCTTCAACGACCCGAACAGCGTCTCGCTGCAGGCGTTGTCCCAACAGTCGCCGCGCCGGCTCATCGAGGCCGTCAAGCCGTATTCCGTCAGCACGTCCCTGAAGCCTTGGCTGGTGTATTGACTGCCTCGGTCGCTGTGGAAGATCAGCCCGGCCTGCTTGCTCGGATGACGCTTGAACCAAGCCATGCGCAGGACATCTATGACGATGTCGCGTGTCATGTAATAAAGCAGCGACCAGCCCACTACCTGGCGGCTGAACAGGTCGATGACCACCGCCAGGAACAGCCAGCCTTCGTCGGTGTGGGTGTAGGTGATGTCGCCCGCCCAGACCTTGTCGGGAGCGGCCACGGTGAACTGCCGATCAAGCAAATTGGGCGCAATCGGCGGATCGTGGCTGCTGTCGGTCGTGGACCTTGAAGCGGCGCTTGCTGGAGAGCGTCAACCAGCATGGCCCGTATGCCGTGTCGCTGCATGAGCTTTTGGACACGCTCCTTGCCCACCCTCGGGCCCCTGGCCAGCAGTTCCTTCCACGTCCTGGGCCAGCCGTAGCCGCCGTGGGTCTCGGCGTGGATGGCCTTGATGTGCACCAGCAGCGCGTCGTCGCTGAGATGGCGCCGCTGCGCCGCGCTGGCCGCACGCACGAAGTGCTCGTGATACCCGGCCACGCTGGCCTCGAGCACCCGGCACTGCACCGAGATCGGCCACACGCGGCGGTGCCGGTTGATGAAGGCGTACTTCAACTCTGCGCTTTCGCGAAGTACGCCGTCGCTTTTCTCAGGACGTCACGCTTCATCGTCACGCGCGCCAGCTCAGCCCGTAGCCGACTGATCTCCATCTGCTCAGCGCTCACGACCTTGCTGTCAGCGCCTTTGAGCTTGCCGTGTCGATCCGCCTTGACCCGGACGAACAGCGTCTGCTTGACCACGCCCAACGATCTGGCCGCAGCAGCGTTGCGCTGCCCACCCGCCACCAGACGCACTGCCTCCTGCTTGAACCCCAGCGTCTAGCGCGCCCGCACCGTCTTCGTCATTGCCGAACTCCTTGCTTGCATTGAATCGCTCAGCAAGGAATACGTTTTCCGGGGGCAAGGTCACTCAGTCCTGCAGCGATTGGGCGACAAGATCAACAGAGCAGATATCACCCGTGGGTCGGTAGCGGCCGTCCGGTCGAGACAGGCAAGCGTCAGCATTCAGTCTCATACCGACATTCGTTGCCACGAGTGATGAGTCAGCACTAGCCAAATCTGACACCGAAGCCGCACCCGCTCAGGGCACCAATTGCCAGCCGCTCATGCTTTTGTGCGTGCCTTTGCATACGCACGCCAGTGCCAATCAAAACGCAGCAATCCCCGTAATTGCCCGCCCCAGGATCAGCGCGTGCACGTCGTGCGTGCCTTCGTAGGTGTTGACGACTTCCAGGTTCACCAGGTGGCGCGCAACGCCGTATTCGTCTGAAATGCCATTACCGCCCAGCATGTCGCGCGCGGTGCGGGCGATGTCCAGCGCTTTGCCGCAGCTGTTGCGCTTCATGATGCTGGTGATCTCGACCGCGGCGGTGCCTTCGTCTTTCATGCGGCCCAGGCGAAGGCAGCCTTGCAGGCCGAGTGCGATCTCGGTCTGCATGTCGGCCAGCTTCTTCTGAATCAGCTGGTTGGCTGCCAGCGGCTTGCCGAACTGTTGCCGGTCCAGCACGTACTGGCGTGCGCGCTGGAAGCAATCTTCAGCGGCACCCAAAGCGCCCCAGGCGATGCCGTAACGCGCGCTGTTGAGGCAGGTGAACGGGCCTTTCAGACCGCGCACGTCGGGGAAGGCGTTTTCTTCGGGCACGAAGACCTGGTCCATCACGATTTCGCCCGTGATGCTGGCGCGCAGGCCGACCTTGCCGCTGATCTTGGGCGCGCTCAGGCCCTTCATGCCTTTGTCGAGCACAAAGCCGCGGATGGCACCGGCGTCGTCCTTGGCCCAGACCACGAAGACATCGGCAAACGGCGAGTTGCTGATCCACGTTTTGGCACCGCTCAAGGCATAGCCGCCGGGTACGGCCCTGGCGCGCGTGACCATGCTGCCGGGGTCGCTGCCGTGGTTGGGCTCGGTCAGGCCGAAGCAGCCGATCGAATGGCCACTCGCGAGTTTGGGCAGGTACTTCTGGCGCTGTGCCTCGGTGCCGAACTCGAAGATCGGCAGCATCACCAGCGAGCTCTGCACACTCATCATGCTGCGGTAGCCACTGTCGACACGCTCCACTTCACGCGCCACCAGGCCGTAGCAAACGTAGTTCAGGCCGGCGCCGCCGTACTGCTCGGGCAGCGTGGCGCCCAGCAGGCCCAGCTCACCCATCTCACGGAAGATGCCGGGGTCGGTTTCTTCGTTGCGAAAGGCCTGCAACACGCGGCTGCCGAGCTTGTCCTGACAGTAGGCGTTGGCAGCGTCGCGCACCTGGCGTTCTTCGTCGCTCAACTGCTGGTCCAGCAGCAGCGGGTCGTCCCAATGAAAGCTTGCTTTGGTGGCCATGGTCCAACGCTCCTTGCTCGATGTGTCAGGGCCCGGAATTGTCCGGGCCCGGTGCTTCAGGGATCACCGCAGTGACTTCGATTTCGACCTTCGCGCGGTCTTCGATCAGTGCTGCCACCTGCACCGCGGTCATCGCGATGCCGAAGTCGCCGATCAGTTCGCGGAAGACGGCGCCGATCTCGCGCACGCGCAACAGGTACTCGGTCTTGTCGGTCAGGTACCAGGTCATGCGCACGATGTGGGCCGGCTCGGCCCCGGCTTCAGCCAACACGGCGTTGATGTTGAGCAGCGCCTGCCGCACCTGGCCGACAAGATCGTCACTGTGGAACCGGCCGTGTCCATCCCAACCGATCATGCCGGCAACGAAGACCTGGCGGCCCTGCGCCAGCTTCACGGCCACACCGTTGGCGTAGCCTTTGGCGCGCGCCCAATCGGCCGGTTGCAGCACCTGTTTGTTCAAGCTCACGTGGGCTCCTTGATCAGGTCGCGGCCGATGATCAGCAGCTGTACCTCGCTGGCACCTTCATAGATGCGCAGTGCGCGAATTTCGCGGTACAGCCGCTCCACCGGCACGCCGCTGACGACGCCCAGGCCACCGAAGAGCTGCACCGCCGCGTCGATGACCTGCTGCGCGCCTTCGGTGGCGGCCAGCTTGGCCATCGCCGCCTGTCGGGTGACGTTGTGGCCCTGGTCGCGCTCCCAGGCGGCGCGGTAGACCAGCAAAGCGGCGCTGTCGATGGTCAGCGCCATTTGCGCCAGCTTGGCCTGCGTGAGTTGAAAGTCAGCCAGCCGCTGGCCGAACATCGGCCGGCTCTTGGCGCGATGCAGACCTTCTTCCATCGCGCGGCGTGCAAAGCCCAGCGCCGCAGCGGCCACGCTGGTGCGAAAGACATCGAGCGTGCGCATCGCGATCTTGAAGCCCTCACCTGCCGCCCCGATCTGGTGCGCCAGCGGCACGCGGCAGTCGGTGAAGCGCAGCCGCGCCAGCGGGTGCGGCGCGATGACGGCGATGCGCTCGGCGATCTCCAGGCCCGGGGTGCCGGCTTCGACGATGAACGCAGAGATGCCGCGCGAGCCGCGCGAGCCGCTGGTGGTCGCGTTTGGCGAGTCGCCTTCGCCGGTGCGGCAGAACACGACGTAGAAGTCGGCAATGCCGCCGTTGCTGATCCACGTCTTCTCGCCGTTGATCACCGCGTGCTCGCCGTCGATCTGCGCTGCGCACTGCATCGCAGCCACGTCCGAGCCGGCATCGGGCTCGCTGAGTGCAAAAGCGCTGATCGCGTCACCACGGCTGACAGCGCCCAGCCAGCGTTTTTTCTGCGGGGTGCTGCCGGCCAGTGAGATGGCGCCTGAGCCGAGGCCCTGCATGGCGAATGCAAAGTCCGCCAGCCCGTTGTGGCGCGCCAGCGTTTCGCGCGCCAGGCACAGCAGCCGCGTGTCGATGGTCTCTGCGGCGCCGCCGAATTCGCTGCCGGCCACCGCAGGCCGCAACCAGCCGGCGCGGCCCAGTTGCCGCACCAGTTGCCGGCATTGCGCGTCGACATCGGCGCCGTGTGTATCACGCACCGCGTCCTGCGCCCAAGCGTCGAGTGCCACGGCAAATTCGCGGTGGCGCGGCTCGAAGAAGGGCCAGTGCAGATGGGACAAAGCAGGCGCCAGCGCGTCCATCAGTTGCCCTCGAAAACGGGTTTGCTCTTCGCGACGAAGGCCCGGTACGCACGGCCGAAGTCCTCGGTCAGCATGCACAGCGCCTGGGCTTGGGCTTCGGCCTCGATGGCTTGATCGATCGACATGCTCCACTCCTGGTGCAGCATGGTCTTGGTTATGCCGTTGGCAAAGGTCGGGCCGGCAGCCAGGTCGCGGGCAAGCTTCATCGCTTCATCGGCCAGCGCTTCCGGCGCAGCCAGGCGGTTGTAGAAGCCCCAACGCTCGGCTTCCTCACCGCCGAGCGCGCGGCCGGTGTACAGCCACTCGCTGGCGCGCCCATGGCCGACGATGCGCGGCAACAGCGCACAGGAGCCCATGTCGCAACCGGCCAGGCCGACGCGGTTGAACAGGAACGCGGTCTTGCAGCGCGCGGTGCCTATGCGCATGTCGCTGGCCATCGCCAGGATTGCGCCGGCGCCGGCACACACGCCGTCGACCGCGGCAATGATCGGCTGGGGGCAGTGGCGCATGTTCTTGACCAGCTCTCCGGTCATCCGCGTGAACATCAGCAGCTCCGGTGCCTTCAGCTGCAGCAGCGGGCCGATGATCTCGTGCACGTCGCCGCCGCTGCAGAAGTTGCCGCCTGCGCCCTGGATCAGCACCACGTGCACGTCACTGGCGTGGCGCAGCGCCAAGAACAGATCGCGCAGCTCGGCATAAGAAGCAAAGGTCAGCGGGTTCTTGCGCTCTGGCCGGTTCAGCGTGACGGTGCCGACGCCGCCTTCCACAGCCCACAAGAAATGCTCCGTCGCACGGCCGGCCAGCAGCGTGCGGTTGCCGGCGGCCAGGTGCGGATCGACACGCTCGTTCACGCTGTCTCCGATTGCGCTCAAGCCGTCTTCGCGCGTTGAAACAGCGCTTCGATCTGCGGCTTGCCGCTCTGGTACTGCACCGGCCAGCCAATGCCGGTGTAGCCGATGCGGGCTGCCTCTGTCAGCGTCCAGGCCGGGTTGGTCAAATGCGGCCGGCCGACTGCGCATAGGTCGGCGCGGCCGGCGCTGATGATGCTGTTGACGTGGTCGGCTTCGGTAATGGCGCCGACCGCGATGGTGGCAATGCCGGCTTCATTGCGAATGCGGTCGGCAAACGGCGCCTGATACATGCGGCCGTAAGTCGGCTTCTGATCGGCGCTGACCTGGCCGCTGCTGCAGTCGATCATGTCCGTGCCCGCTTGCTTGAACGCTTTCGCGATCTGCACCGCGTCGGCCGGCGTGACGCCGCCTTCGACCCAGTCGTGCGCGCTGATGCGCACGCTGATCGGCTTGTCGGCCGGCCAGGCTGCGCGCACTGCGGCAAAGACCTCCAGCGGAAAGCGTAGCCGGTTGGCGAGCGGGCCGCCGTAGTCGTCATCACGCCGGTTGGTCAACGGGCTGATGAAGCTGCTGAGCAGATAGCCGTGCGCGCAGTGCAGCTCCAGCCAGTCGAAGCCGGCCTGCGCAGCCAGCTGCGTGCTGTGCACGAAGTCGGAGGTCACGCGGTCCATGTCGGCGCGCGTCATGGCGCGCGGCACCGCACCGCCAGGCAGGTAGGGCAGGGCCGATGCTGCGATCAGCGGCCAGTTGCCGGCGTCCAGTGGCTGGTCGGCACCCGCGCCCTGCCACGGGGCGTTGCTGCTGCCCTTGGGCCCGGCGTGGCCGATCTGGATGGCGATCTTTGCGTTGCTGCCACGGTGCACGAAGGCAACGATGCCTGCGAAGGCATCACGCTGCGTGTCGTTCCACAAGCCGGGGCAGCCGGGCGTGATGCGCGCGTCGGCGCTGGTGCACGTCATCTCGACGACCACCAGCCCGGCACCGCCCATCGCGCGGGCGCCCAGGTGCACGAGGTGAAATTTGCTGGCCACGCCGTCGGTGCAGGTGTACTGCGCCATCGGCGAGACCACGACGCGGTTCTTCAGCGTGACCCCTCGCACCGTGTAGGGCGTGAACATCGGCGGGACAGTCACAAGCCCCCAGGCTGCGGTCGCGGCTGTGCCACGATCCTCGCCGCCCCCCGAGGGGGCTGCGCCGCCTTGGGGCGGCCCGGCGGCGGCGCACTCGGCAAACCACTGCTCGAAACCATCGAGCCAGCGCTTGTCGCGCAGCCGCAGGTTCTCGTGGCTGATGCGCTGGCTGCGCGTGAGCATGCTGTACATGAACTGCTCGGGCTCGAGTTGATCGCAGTAGCGTGTGCCGCAGACTTCAAACCACTCCATCGCATTCCACGCTGCGTTCTGGATGCGCAGGACGTCGATACGGCGCAGCTCCTGGTAGGTACCCAGCACCTTCGGAATGTGATCGACCGTGTCACCGGTCAGCTTGAATTGGCGTGTCAGCTCGATGGCGTCTTCCAGCGCGAGCTTGGTGCCAGAGCCGATGGCGAAGTGCGCGGTGTGCACCGCGTCGCCCATCAGCACCACGTGGTTGCGGCCGTTGAAGTGCCACCATTGCTCGCAGGTGATGCGCTGAAAGTTGAGCCAGGCGCTGCCGCGCAAATGGCGCGCGTTGCTCATCAACTTTTCGCCTTGCAGGTCGCGCGCGAAGAGCTGCTCGCAAAACGCGATGCTCTCGTCGGGGCCGGCTGTGTCCAGGCCGTGCGCCAGCCACACCGACTCCGGGCATTCGACGATGAAGGTGCTGGTGCTGTCGTCGAATTTGTAGATGTGGGCCTGAAACCAGCCGTGCTCGGTTTTCTCGAAGATGAAGGTGAAGGGCTCGTACAGCTTCTTGGTGCCGAGCCAGATGAAGCGGTTGGGCCGCGTCACGATGTCGGGTTTGAAGACATCTGCGTAGCGGCCGCGGATGCGGGAACTGATGCCGTCGCTGGCGATGATCAGGTCGGCGTCGGGGTAGTCGGCATCGCTGTCGGCCTCGGTCTCGAACACAAGCTGCACACCCAACTGTTCGCAGCGCGATTGCAGGATGTTGAGCAGCTTCTTGCGCCCGATGCCGACGAAGCCATGGCCGCCGCTCTTGATGGTGCGGCCCTTGAACTGCAGCTCGATGTCGTCCCAGTGCGCGAAGCTGGCTTCGATGTGGTCGGCGGTGTTGCGGTCCCACTGGCGCATGTTGTCCATGGTCGCATCGCTGAACACCACGCCCCAACCGAAGGTGTCGTAGGGCCGGTTGCGCTCGACCACGGTGACGTCGTGCTCATGCCCGGTGTCGCGGCCGAGTTTTTTCATCAACAGGCCAAAGTACAGGCCTGCCGGGCCACCGCCGATGCAAACGATCTTCATGTTTTCCGGTGTCCCGTGACTGGAGCTGTTGAGCCCTGAGGCTCATGCGTTGACGTTGACGACGAGCCGCCCGCGCACGCGTCCGGCCAGGATGTCGCTGCCGGCCTGCAGCGCGGCGGCCAGCGGAATTTCCTGCGTCAGCGCTTCGAGCTTGGCCAGGTCCAGCTCCGCGGCCAGACGCGCCCAGGCTTCGCGGCGCAGTGCCATCGGCGCCATCACGCTGTCGATGCCGACCAGCGTGATGCCGCGCAGGATGAAGGGCGCCACGCTGCCGGGAAAGTCCATGCCCTGCGCCAAACCGCACGCGGCCACTACGCCGCCGTAACGCGTGCCGGCGCAGGCGTTGACCAGCGTGTGGCTGCCGACTGAATCGATCACCGCAGCCCAACGTTCTTTGGCCAGCGGCTTGCCCGGCTGGGACAGTTGCTCACGTGGGATGACCTCGGCCGCGCCCAACTGTTTGAGGAATTCGGCTTCATGCAGGCGCCCGGTGGACGCCACCACGCGGTGCCCGGCCGCGGCCAGCAGCGTGATGGCAATCGTGCCGACACCGCCATTGGCGCCGGTGACCAATACATCGCCACTGCCCGGTACCAGACCGTGGCGGCCCAGCGCCATCACGCACAACATCGCGGTGTAGCCCGCAGTGCCGATGGCCATGGCCCGGCGCGGCGTCAGGCCGGCCGGTATCGGCAGCAGCCAGTCGGCTTTGACACGTGCCTTCTGTGCCAGGCCACCGCTGTGCGATTCACCGACGCCGTAGCCGTTTAGCAGCACCGCGTCGCCGGGCTTGAAGCGATCGTCGCTGCTGGCTTCGACCGTGCCCGCGAAGTCGATGCCGGCGTGCAGCGGAAACTGCCGCACCACCGGGGTCTTGCCGGTGATGGCCAGGCCGTCCTTGTAATTGACGGTGCTGTAGGCAATGCGCACCGTGACGTCGCCCATTGGCAGCGCGCTGTCGTCGACATCGCGGATCGTGGCGCGGGTGGTGGCAGCGGTTATGCCGCTGGCGCCCGCACCTTCTTTGTCGATGACCAAGGCCTTGAACATGGGTGTCTTGTGGCTGTGTGCTGCGGGTGGTTCAGCGGCTGTCTGATCGGCTGTCGGAGCGGGTGTCTTTGGCGAGACCAGCCGGCTGGCCCAGCAATCCCGAGCCCGCATCAGGCTTGAGTTTGACATGCACTTTGCGCTGCTGGAGCGCACCGCAGAATGCATCCATGAAGACCTGGACCTTGCGCCTTGCCCTGACCTTGTTTTGCGCTGCGTGGCTCGGCGCCTGCGCCAGTACCGTGCCACCCGTGGCAGCGCCAAAGGCCGATGTGCTGCGCAGTTGGGGCCAGCCAACGGCCAGCCACGCGCTGCCGCAAGGCGGTGAGCGGCTGGAGTACGCCAGCGGCCCCTTCGGCCGCACGACATGGATGATCGATCTGGACCGCACAGGCGCCGTCACGCAAGCGCGCCAGGTGTTGAACGAGGCCGAATTCCTGCGCCTGCAATCGGCCAGCAACCTGAGCGCTAATGACGTGCTGCGCTGGATAGGCACGCCCGGTGAACGGCGCGGTGCGCGTGGCGGCGGGCAAACCTGGTCCTGGCGCTATCCGACCAACGACTGCCTGTGGTTCCAGGCGTCCGTTAGCGCAAGTGGGCAGCTGCAAAGCGCGGCTTACGGCATCGACCCGACCTGCGACATGCGCGGCGACGCCAAGTCGACCAACTGATTCAACAGCCGCCTTGGCCGCCGATGTCGGGGCTTGTCCTGCCCGTTGGCAAGCAGGCCCGCATCAACAATGCGCTTTGTTGCAGCGGACCCATCCGATGAAATTTGCCCACGGCATGGCCGGTTGTGCGCTGTTGCTGCTTGCCAGCGCTGCAGCCGCCCAGCCGACCCCTGGCTCCGACCCAACCAGCAACGATCCGCGCCTGGTTTGGGATCTCACGCGGTTGTTCCCAACCGACACCGCGTGGGAAGCCGAGCGCACGGCACTGGCCGCCGAAATCGCCAAGCTGCCGGAGCAGCGCGGCAGCCTGGGCCGTAACGCTGCTGCGCTGCGCACGGCGCTGGACCGCCAGTCCGCCGCCAGCTTGCGGCTGACGCGCTTGTGGGTCTACGCCAGCACGCAGACCAGCACCAACAACGCCGAGCGCCGCAACCAGGAACGCAGCGGTTTGATGTTTGGCCTGTGGGGCCAGTACAGCAGTGCCGTGGCCTGGGTGGACCCGGAAATTCAGGCGCTGGGTGCCGCCAAGGTGGCGTCCTTCCAGGCGGCCGAGCCCGGCCTGCAGCGACACGCGGCGCGCTTGCGCAAGACGCTGCTGGATGCCCCACATACGCTGCCGCCCGATGTGGAAGCCGCGTTGGCCTCGATCAACCCGGTGCTCAACAGCTTCACGAGCACCCGCTCGCTGCTGGTCAACGCCGACATCGATTGGCCCACGCTCACCATCGACGGCGTGACGGTCAGGATCAGCGACACCGGCTGAGAAGAATTTCGCCGCCACCCCGACCGTGCGGTGCGCAAGCAGGTCTTCGACAGTTTCTGGCGGCGTTACGACCAGTTTGAGAACACGCTGGGTTCGCTGTTGGCGCAGCGCGTGAATCAGGGTGTCATCAACGCCAAGTTGCGCCAGCACCCGACGGCCGCGGCTGCATCGCTGCACAGCACCGAGGTGCCCGAGGCCGTGCTGCGCACGCTGGTGGCGCAAGCCAACCAGGCGCTGCCCACATTGCACCGCTACTTCCGGCTGCGGCAAAAGCTGCTCAAGCTGCAGGATCTGCACTACTACGACATCTACCCCAACCTCGTCGCATCGGACCGCCGCTACCCGCCCGACGAAAGCGCGGCGCTGACGCTGGCGGCCATGAAGCCGCTGGGCGACGAATACCAGGCCCAGCTGCAGCTGGCGCTGGTCGCTCGCACGATGCACGTGCGCCCGCAGCCTGGCAAGAGCGGCGGTGCCTACGCCACCAGCGTGTACGGCCAGACGCCGTTCATCTTTCTGAACCACCAGGATAACTTTGAAAGTCTGGTGCCGTTCGCGCACGAGTGGGGCCACGGCATGCACTCTGTGCGGTCGCAGCGCGCGCAGCCGTATGAAACCGCGAGCTACCCATTGTTTCTGGCCGAAATCGCTTCGACCACCACTGAGGGGCTGCTAACCGAGCACATGCTGAAGGCTGCCGCGACGCCGCGGAAGAAGGTCTTCGCGTTGAGCCAGGTAGTGAAGCAAGCCGTCGACCAACACCACCACGCTGGCTTCCAGAGCTGTTTCCGTTGCAGGCCCAGATGCGCAACTCCCGCGCTGCGGTGCACTGAACCGTCTGGCCGCCTGGAGCCGCCTTGGCAGGCGCCGACGCTTTCGGCGCGGACTACGCTGCCTGTGCTGCCAGGCGCGCTGATAAGCTCCTCCGTCATGTTCACCGGCATCGTTCAGGGCATTGCCACCGTCGCAAGTCTGGTTGACCGGCCCGGCCTGCGCAGCGTCAGGCTCGGTCTGCCACCCGGCTTCGCCAACGGCCTGGCCATCGGGGCCAGCGTATCGGTCGACGGCGTATGCCTGACGGCCACCGCGCTGCACGGCCAGGCTGCGGTCGACGCGGCTAATTTCGACGTCATGCAGCAGAGCCTGTCGCTGACCACGCTGGGCAGCCTGCACGAGGGCAGCCGTGTCAACGTCGAGCGCGCGGCACGCGACGGGGCCGAAATCGGCGGCCATGCTTTGTCGGGCCACGTGGACTTTCGCGCCACGGTGGCGCAGATTCGCCGGCCTGAAAACAACCACGTGCTGCGCATCACGGTGCCGGCACCGTGGATGCGCTATGTGTTTGCCAAGGGCTACATCGCTGTAAATGGCGCCAGCCTCACGGTGGCCGAAGCAGTGCGCCAGGCTGACGGCGGCGGCTGGTTCGAGGTCTGGCTGATACCCGAGACGCTGCGCATGACAACCTTCGGCGACAAGGCCGAGGGTGACGCCGTGCACATCGAAATCGAGCGCGGTACGCAGGTCTTTGTCGACACCGTACGCAGCGCGATCGACGAACGCCTGGGCCCGCTGCTGCCGGCACTGCAGGCGTTGGTGGCCGCGCGCGGGCAGACGCTGGACGATCTGGCGCAGCCGCCGCAAGACCTGTTGCAAGCACCGCTGCGCTGAGAGCCTGAGAGGCCGCACCCGGCCGCGGTTGCAACTGCCGCGTCATGGCGCCGCAGCATCATGCGCGGCATGAAACGCCGCCACGCCATCGCCGCCCTTTCACTACCCGCGCTGGCCCTGCCGGCCTACGTGCGCCATGCGCCCGCAGCCGACGTGCCGCGCTTCGGCCTGGGCATCGCGTCCGGCCATCCGCAGCCGCAGGGCATGGTGCTGTGGACGCGACTGACCGGTGAGCAACTGCCAGACAGCGTGGATGTGACGTGGGAGCTGGCTGAGGATGAAGCCTTCCAGCGCATTGCCGCGCGCGGCACCGAGCGGGCCATTGCCGACGACGCCCACACCGTGCACGCCGAGCCCGCCGGCCTGCTGCCGGATCGCGTCCATCACTACCGCTTCACGGCGCTGGGCCAACGCAGCGCCGCGGGCCGCACGCGCACGGCCCCGGCTCCTGGCGCGCGGGTGGGCCGGCTCGACTTCGCCATCGCCAGCTGCCAACGCTACGACGTCGGCCACTACGCCGCGTGGCGCCACCTGGCGGCGCAGGAGCTGGACCTGGTGCTCTTTCTGGGCGACTACATCTACGAGTACGCATCGTCGCCACTGGCACTGCGCGCCCACGAAGGCGGCGTGACGCTGACACTGGACGACTACCGCCGCCGCTACGCCCAGTACAAGAGCGACCCTGCGCTGCAGGCGGCCCATGCCGCATGCCCGTGGCTGGTGGTGTGGGACGACCACGAGGTCGACAACGACTACGCCGCGCTGCAAGGCCAGAACCTGCAGCCTGACTTCGGGACCCGCCGCAGCGCTGCTTACCGCGCCTGGTGGGAGCACATGCCGGTGGCCAAGGCGCTGCGCCCGCTGGCCGTGGCGGGTGGCTCGATGCGCATCCACGGCAGCCTGGATTGGGGCCGCCTGGCGCGCATTCATCTGCTGGACGACCGCCAGTACCGCGACGTGCAGGCCTGCCCCCGGCCCGGCCGGGGTGGCAGCAACACCGTTCCGCTGGCCGATTGCGCTGCGCTGGCCGACCCGCGTCGCACGCTGCTGGGTGCGGATCAGGAGCGCTGGCTGGCCGGCAACTGGGCGCTCGACCGGCCGTGGAATCTGCTCGCCCAGCAGACGCTGATGACGCGCTTTGCCTGGGCCGACCCGGCCCGCGGCGCGAGCTACTGGACCGACGGCTGGGACGGCTACCCCGCCGCGCGACAGCGCCTGCTCGGCACCGTGGCCGAGCGGCGCGTGCCAGGCGTCGTGGTACTGGGCGGCGACGTGCATGCCCACTACGTGGCCGACCTGAAGGCCGATTTCGACGACCCGCGCGCGCCCATCATCGCCACCGAGTTTTGCGGCACCAGCATCTCGAGCCTGGGTCTGGCGCAGGAGCGGGTGGATGCTGCGCGCGGCTTCAACCCACATGTGCATTGGGCGCGGGCCGACCAGCGCGGCGCCATGCGCTTCAGGCTCGATGACCAGACGCTGGACGCGCAGTTACTGGTGGTGGACAACGCGCGCGATCCGATGAGCAGCATCGGTACGCAGGCCCGCTTCAGCGTCGCAGCGCGGCAGCCGGGCGCGCTGCCGGGGTGATGCGCAACAGCGCAACAGCGCGACAGCTCAGCGGCTCAGCGGCTCAGCGGCTCAGCGGCTCAGCGGCTCAGCGGCTCAGCGGCTCAGCGATGCATCAGCCGCGCCGCCGAGCCGGCCTGTGGCCACGCCAACGGGAGCGATAGCCAAGCCCAATGCAGCGCATCGAATCAATCAAAACACGCATTGCTGCAGTGCGGCAATACTTCCGACCAGCACAATTTCGTCCCTGTTCTTCCAACCATCCGGAGTCCGCCATGTCCCTCATCAACACCAGCGTCAAGCCTTTCAAGGTCCAGGCCTTCAAGAACGGCAAGTTCATCGAAGTCACTGATCAGAGCCTGAAGGGCAAGTGGTCGGCGTTGGTTTTCATGCCCGCCGCATTTACCTTTAACTGCCCGACCGAGGTCGAAGACCTGGCCGACAACCACGCCGAGTTCCAAAAAAAGGAAGTGGAGGTCTACGTCATCACCACCGACACGCACTTTGCGCACAAGGTCTGGCACGAAACCTCGCCCGCGGTCGGCAAGTCGAAGTTCGCGCTGGTCGGGGACCCGACCCATGCCTTGACGCGCATGTTCGACGTGCACATCGAAGAAGAAGGCCTGGCGCTGCGCGGCTCCTTCGTGATTAACCCGGAAGGCGTGATCAAAGCCTGCGAGATTCACGACAACGGCATTGCGCGCGACGCCAAGGAGCTGCTGCGCAAGATCAGCGCTGCGCAGTACATCGCAAAGAACCCGGGCCAGGTCTGCCCGGCCAAGTGGAACGAAGGCGCGGCCACGCTGACGCCTTCGCTGGACCTGGTCGGCAAGATCTGAGTTCAGCCGCCAGGGGCTGGGTCTCCCGGCCCGCCCGACCCCGGCGCCATCGCGCGCCGGGGTTCGCAATGACCTGACTTCGGGTGTTGTCGTCAGGGCCTGCCCCGGGCGCTGACGACTGGGCGGGTTTGCCCACGCCTTCATCGGAGATCGCCATGCTCGACGCCGCCATCCAGACCCAGCTCAAGTCCTACCTCGATCGCCTGCAGCACCCGATCGAGTTGATCGCCAGCCTCGACGAGCGCCCGGCTTCTGCCGAAATGCGTGTGTTGCTGACCGAGATCGCGGCGCTCAACGACAAGGTCACGGCCCGTTTCGACGGCAGCGATGCCCGCCGTCCGTCGTTTCAGGTCACACGCGCGGGAGCCGACATGGGGCTGCGTTTTGCGGCCATCCCGATGGGCCACGAATTCACGTCGCTGGTGCTCGCGCTGCTGCAGGCCGGCGGCCACCCGCCCAAAGTGGACGCCGATGTCATCGAGCAGATTCGCGCTTTGCAGCCCGACGAGTCGGGTCAAGGCGGCGACTTCGCCTTCGAGACCTACATGTCGCTGACCTGCCACAACTGCCCGGACGTCGTGCAGGCGCTGAACGCGATGGCGGTGTTGAACCCGCGCGTGCGCCATGTGGCGATCGACGGCGCGCTGTATCAAGGCGAGGTCGATGCACGCCAGATCATGGCCGTGCCGATGGTGTTTTTGAACGGCAAGCCGTTTGGCTCCGGCCGCATGGAGCTGGCCGAGATTCTGGCCAAGGTCGATACCGGCGCCGCAGCGCGCGATGCGGCGCGCCTGAATGCTCAGGCGCCTTACGACATGTTGATCGTCGGCGGCGGACCGGCCGGCGCAGGCGCTGCGGTGTACGCCGCACGCAAGGGCATCCGTACCGGCATCGTCGCCGAGCGCTTCGGTGCCAGACGCTGGACACCATGGGCATCGAGAACTTCATCTCGGTGCAGGAAACGCAGGGCCCGAAGTTCGCGGCCGCACTGGAAGGCCATGTGCGCGCCTATGGCGTGGACGTCATGAACGGCCAGCGCGTGCAGGCCCTCGACGCGGCGCCCGACCCCCGCCCCCGGATAACCGGGCCGCCTGCCAACCGCGCCCCGCGGGAGGCCCACCCCCGGGGGCTGGGCCCCGGCCCCCCCGGGG
>JAJAZC010000163.1 GCA_026785885.1 Rubrivivax sp. | reverse complement strand
GTTCAGCGGAATCCAGTCGATCTGCACCTTCATGATGCCGGTCATGGCGCCGTGGCGCTCGGGTGATGTCCAGACCATGCCTTCGGCCCAGGTGGCGGCCTCCCGCAGTTCCTGCACCTTGGGGTGGCTGTCTGGCGCAGCGTCGGGCAGCGGCAGCCCCGCCGGGTCGAAGATGCGAACGTCAGCGCCCATGGCCTGGAGCAGGCGGGCCGCTTCGATAGTCAGCAGCTTGCTGTAGGACCGCTCGCGCAGCGACCCGTACAGCATCAAAAATCGCGGTGCGTGGCTCGATGCGCCGCCAGCAGCCGCCAGCTGCCCAACGGTGGGCCGGTCGAAAAGATCGAGGTCGATGTGGGGCAGCGTCGTGTCAGTGGGCGTCATCGCCATGATTCTTGCCGAGCATCCTGCGGCCGGCTGGCCGCGCGCCTGTCATGCAGCCGGCTGGCCGCGCTCGTACCAGCCCTTGCTGGCATTGACCCAGCGCACCACCAGCAGCATCACCGGCACTTCGATCAGCACGCCGACCACGGTGGCCAGCGCAGCACCCGAGTCGAAGCCGAACAGGCTGATGGCGGCAGCCACGGCCAACTCGAAGAAGTTGCTGGCGCCGATCAGTGCCGAAGGGCACGCGACGGCGTGTGATTCGCGCAGACGCCGGTTGAGCCAGTACGCCAAACCAGAGTTGAAAAACACCTGGATCAGGATCGGCACCGCCAGCATCACGATGACCAGCGGCTGCTTCAGGATGGCCTGGCCCTGGAAGGCAAACAGCAGCACCAGCGTGGCAAGCAAGGCGGTGATGGACCATGGGCCAATACGCGCCAGCGTGGCTTCCAACGCGCCCGCGCCCCGCGCCAGCAAAGCTTTGCGCCACAGCTGAGCGATGACGACCGGAATCACGATGTACAGCACCACCGACGTGATCAACGTGTCCCACGGTACGGTGATCGCCGACAAGCCCAGCAGCAGCGCCACCAGCGGCGCAAAGGCGAAGACCATGATGGCGTCGTTCAGCGCCACCTGCGACAGCGTGAACAGTGCGTGCCCGCCGGTCAGCCGGCTCCACACGAAGACCATCGCGGTACAGGGCGCTGCGGCCAGCAGGATCAGGCCGGCGACATAACTGTCCAGCTGGTCGGCCGGCAGGTAGGGCGCTAAGACGTGGCGGATAAAGATCCAAGCCAGCAACGCCATCGAAAAAGGCTTCACCGCCCAGTTGACGAACAGCGTAACGCCGATGCCGCGCCAGTGCTGCTTGACCTCAACCATCGCGCCGAAGTCGACTTTCAGCAGCATCGGAATGACCATCACCCAAATCAACAGGCCCACCGGCAGGTTGACCCGGGCCACCTCCATGCGACCGATGGCCTGGAAGGGACCGGGCAGCCACTGTCCGAGCGCGATGCCGACGGCGATGCACAGCAGGACCCGGACCGTGAGGTAGCGCTCGAAGATGCTCATGGGTGCTGCTTCGATGGCGCCTGGGGGTCGGGCAGGCAGAGCCTTGGTGGACATCTTGTCGTTGTTCCTTCAGCGCGTGCCGATGTCCTTGATCTCACGCTGGATGGCCATCTTGTCCAAAGAGTGCATCGGCAGCGCAAGCATCAGCTCGATGCGGCGCTTGAGGGTCACCGCGGTGTCCCAGAACACCTTGGCCTTTTGTTCGTCAGTACCCGCAAATGCCGACGGGTCGGGCACGCCCCAGTGCGCCGTCATCGGCTGGCCCGGCCAGACCGGGCAGACCTCACCTGCTGCGTTGTCGCAAACCGTGAACACGAAGTCCAGCTCGGCGGCACCCGGCTCGGCAAACTCTTCCCAGTTCTTGCTTCGATAACCGTCGCTGGGTATTTGCAGGCGCACCAGGGTTTTCAACGCGAAGGGGTTGACGGTACCGCTGGGGTGGCTGCCGGCTGAGTGGGCGACGAAGCGCCCCTTGCCCATGCTGTTCAACAGGCCTTCGGCCAGGATCGAGCGGGCCGAGTTGTGGGTGCAGATGAAGAGAACGTTGTAGACCTTGTCCCGCATGGGGGCCCCTGAAGCAAACATCGAGTACGGGGCAGGGCGAAGGTCTTCTGATCAGTAGCGGGCCAGGCCTGCGGCGGGGCCGACCGCGCAGGTGCCGAGCTCTGAACCTTGGCAGCAGTGGGCGGTGAGATAGGCCAGCAACTCGTTCATCTGCTCGAGCGCCGGGCGGTAGATCAGGTGCCGCCCGTTACGCTCCTGCGTTACCAGGGCTGCGTAGGTCAGCTCCTTCAGATGGAAGGACAGCGTCGAAGCGGGTATGTCGAGCGTGGCCGACAAGGCCCCCGGCGTCAGGCCTTGCGGGCCGGCACCGACCAAGGCCCGGAAGATGCGCAGGCGCATGCCCTGGGCCAGGGCTGCGAGCGACGCGATGGCCTGTTTCTCGTCCATGCCTCAACCTTTGTTTGAACGCGTGGCTTGGTGCGTTGCAGCCGCTGCGGAAATCGACCGGGGCTGCGCATCGGCATTCGGCAGGGCTTGTGGGCCGGCGGGTGGCTTGGCGGCAACGCGGTCGGGCAGCGCCAGCGTGATGAGCCAACAGGTGGTCAGCATCACCGCCGAGCCGATCAGCGCAACCGTCAAACCGCCCCACTGGTAAAGCAAGCCCGACAGAAGGGTGCCGAAGAAGCGACCGAGCGCATTCGCGGCGTAGTAGAAGCCCACGTCTTCGGCCGCCTTCTCTGAGCCGGCGTAGGCCAGGATCAGGTAGGAATGCACCGAGGAGTTGACCGCAAAGGCAACGCCGAACAGCCCCAGGCCGGCAACGACCACCCACTCCAGATTGGGCACCTTTATGGCCACAAGCACGGCCAGCACCGCCGGCACCACAGCCAGCATGGCCGACCACAGCCGGGCCGCGGAAACCTCTGTGCTCAGCCCGTCGTCGCTGCGTCGTACGAGTGCCGGTGCTGCGGCCTGCACCACGCCGTAGCCGATCGTCCACAGCGCGAGGAAGGCGCCAACCATGGTGAAGCTCCAGCCCGAGGCATACAGGAACACCGGCACGCCGACAACAAACCACACGTCGCGCGCGCCGAACAGCACCACGCGGGCGGCGGCCAGCAGGTTGATGCCGCGGTTCTTGGCAAGCAACTCCTTGGCGGACTTCGAGGCCTTGCTCTTGCCCATCAGCGGCGGCACGAAACTGACCACGCCGATGAAGACCAGGGCCAGCACGGCCGCCATCACCCACAGCGAGTTCTGGAAGCCCAGCGACTGCAGCAGCAACCCGCCCAGAAAGAAGCCCACGCCCTTCATCGCGTTTTTGCTGCCGGTGAAGAAGGCCACCCATTTGAAGAGCCGGCCTGATGCCGGCTCTGCATCGCCGGCCGTCAGCTTGATCGCCGATTTGCTGGCGGTCTTGGTGAGGTCTTTGGCCACGCCGCAAACGCCCTGCGCCACCACCACCCAGGCCACCGACATCACCGCCGTCCACGACGGTGACAGTGCCGACAGCAGAAGAAAGCCCGTGATCTGCGTTGCCAGCCCCACAGCCAGCATGCGTGCAATGCCGTAGCGCGTGGCGAGCCAGCCACCGATCAGGTTGGCCAGCACGCCCATCGCCTCGTACAGCAAAAACAGGAAGGCCAGCGTGAAGGGCGAGTAGCCCAACCGGTAGAAGTGCAGCAGCACCAGCATGCGCAAAGCGCCGTCGCTGAGCGTGAAGCCCCAATAGGCCGCGGTGACAATGGCGTAGTTGCGCGTGCCGGTGTTCATGACGCTGCCGGGCCTGATCAGATGCCCTGGTCCTGCATATGGCAAGCCAGGTCCACCATGCGGCAGGCGTAGCCCATTTCGTTGTCGTACCAGGCGTACACCTTCAGCATCGTGCCGTCGGTGACCAGCGTGGACAACGCGTCGATGACGGCGCTGCGGGTGTCGCGGGCGTAATCCGCGCTGACGAGCGGGCGCACTTCGTAACCCAGGATGCCGGCCAGCGGCCCCTGGGCGGCGTCGGCGAAGCGGCGGTTCACTTCTTCGGCCGTGGTCTGGCGCTTGAGCTCGAACACGCAGTCGGTCAGCGATGCATTCAGCACCGGCGCCCGCACGGCGTGGCCGTCCAGCTTGCCTTTCAGCTCGGGGTAAATCAGCGCGATGGCGGTCGCGCTGCCGGTAGTGGTGGGCGCCAGGCTCAGCATGGCGCTGCGCGCGCGGCGCAGGTCTTTGTGCGGCGCATCGACCATCAGGTTGGTGTTGGTCGGGTCGTGGATGGTGGTGATTTGGCCGTGCCGGATGCCGATGTTCTCGTGCACCACTTTCACCACCGGGGCCAGGCAGTTAGTTGTGCAGGACGCGGCGGTGACGATGCGGTGCCGTGCCGGGTCATAGAGCTGGTGGTTGATGCCGACCACGATGTTGAGCACCGGATTGGCTTCATGCGCGGGCTTGACCGGCGCGGCCACGATGACGCGCTTGGCACCACGGTCCAGGTGCCCCCGCAACGTTTCGGGCGTGAGGAACTTGCCCGTGCACTCCAAAACCACGTCCACGCCCAGATCGCCCCAGGGAATCTCGGCCGCGGTTGCGCACGACGAAAAAGTCAGCGCCCGGTCGCCGATGCGGATGGCGTGGTCGTCAACCGCGGTGATGTCGGCACGCCAACGGCCTTGCACGCTGTCGAACTCGAGCAGGTGGGCCGTGGCCGCGGCGCCACCTTTGAGCTCGTTGAGGTGGACGACCTGCAGGCGGTTGCTGGCGCGTGGATCGTTGGCAGGCCGGTCGGCTGCGCCCATGGCTGCGCGTAGGGCCAGACGGCCGATGCGCCCCATGCCGTTGATTCCAACGTTCATCTTGTCGTCGCTTTGCGGTTTGGGTGGTTCTGGATGTTTCCAGAAACATCGAACCGTATGGAGCGTCGATGTCAACGTGGTGACAGTGCCGGGCGGCGTGAAAACCGCATCGACAGCTCAGGCCCGCGCTCCCCTGACCCTCAAGCCGCACTGAGCCGCAGCCCCTCCGCATCGAAAGCGTGGAGGCGGTCGGCGCGCGCGGCCAGGTGCAGCGTCTGCCCGGGCGCAATGCTGCCGGGCTCGCGCACTTCGGCGCACACCGGCAGCCCGGCGCAGTGGCCGTGCAGGTAGGCCGTGGCGCCCAGGCGCTCGATGGTCTGGACCTGCAGCGTGAAGGGGCCGTCGTCGGCGGGCTCCAGGTGCTCGGGCCGCACGCCCAGCCGCGCGGGGGGGCGCTGGCCTGCGGCCAGCGGCAGGGGCAGGCACTTGCCGCCGCGTAGCACAGCCTGGCTGCCATCGGCCTGCACCGGCAGCAGGTTCATGGCGCCCTCGCCGATGAAGCCGGCCACGAAGGTGTTGGCCGGGCGCTCGTACAGCGCCAGCGGTGTGCCCACCTGCTCGATGCGGCCGTCGCGCAGCACGACGATGCCGTCGGCCAGCGTCATGGCCTCGACCTGATCGTGCGTGACGTAGACCATGGTCGTGCGCACCGCGCGGTGCAGTGCCGCGATCTCCAGCCGCATGTGCTGGCGCAGCTCGGCATCCAGGTTGGACAGCGGCTCGTCGAAGAGAAAGAGCGCCGGCTCCAGCACCAGCGCACTGCCGATGGCCACGCGCTGCGCCTGCCCGCCGGACAGCTCAGCCAGGCGCCGCGCCAGGTACGGCTGCAGCTGCAGCATCTGCACGGCGCGGTCCAGCTTCTCGGCAATGCGCTCGCGCGGCACGCCGCGCATGCGCATGCCGAAGCTCAGGTTCTGCGCCACCGTCATGTGCGGGTACAACGCATAACTCTGAAAAACCATGGGTACCTGGCGCTCGCTGGGCGCGGCGTGCGTGAGGTCGCGACCGCCGATCAGCAGCCGACCTTCGCTGATGCTCTCGAGCCTTGCAGGCGGTGGGCTGGGCGCAGCCGGGCCTCGGGGGCACGCCGAGCATGCGGCATGACGAGCCAAAACAGCAACATGCACGCGTGCGAGGCTTTGCTGGCGGCCTGGCAGGCCAGCGATGACCCGCGCTGCCTAGGTCAGCTACTTCCTGAACAGCACCGGGCTTGCCGGCCTGGCCTTGCTGGCGCTGATGCGGCTGCCGGCGCTGGCCGCCACCACCTGGTGCCGCGACCGCCTGGCCGAGGTCGGGCGCAACCCGCTGTTGGCCTACACCGCGGGCGCCTTGCTCGTGTTGCCGGCGCTCAAGCTGAGCGGGCTGTACGCGGCCTGGGCCGGCCTGACCGGCTCGGCGGTCGAAGGCCTTTTGCGCGGCCTCTCGTTCACCGCCGCGGTTGCAGCCGTCACCATAGCCTTCACGCGCCGCGGGTGGCTGTGGAAGACCTGAGTGCCTGTCAACGAAACAGCCGAGCCCGCCCGTGCGGCCCAACCGACGGTGCCCGTCGTCGCAAGGGCATGCCGTGGCAGCAAACTGCGGCTGCGTTCTGTGTCTGCTACGGAACCCCCATGCGCCACGGCCAGAACGCGCCCGACCCACCTGAAAGTCCTCACACCATGACCTCGTTGATGCTGACCGAGGCGCACGAAGCGCCGCAAGCCGTGGCCCGTTTTCTCAGCGCCGACGCCGCTGTGTACGGCGCGCTGGCGCAGCGCTGGCAAGCGGCGCCGCCACAGGGCCTGCTGACGCTGGCGCGTGGCAGCTCCGACCATGCCGCGCACTACCTGGCCTATCTGACGATGGCGCGGCTTGGCCGGCTAGTGACGTCGCTGCCGATGTCGCTGTTGACCCTGCACGGCGCCCGCTTCGGTGGCCAGCATCTCGGGGCCGTGGCCTTTTCACAATCCGGGCAGAGCCCCGATCTGGTCGAGCCACTGGGCCAGCTGCGCACCGGCGGCGCCGACACGGTGGCCGTCGTCAACGACGCTGCTTCACCGCTGGCCCAGGCGGCGCAGTGGGTGCTGCCGCTGCACGCCGGTCCCGAGCGCAGCGTGGCGGCAACCAAGAGCTTTATCGCGCAGCTGGTAGCCGGCGCGCGGCTGGTGGCGGCCTGGTCGGGCGACGCGGCATTGGGCCAGGCTTTACAGCTGCTGCCAGCAGTGCTGGAGCGTGCGCTGGCGCAGAGCTGGCTGCACGCGGTGGAAGTGCTGCAGCCGGCAGACAGCCTCTTCGTCATCAGCCGCGGCGCGGGCATGGCGGTGGCGCAGGAAGTAGCACTCAAATTCAAGGAGACCTGCGGCATCCATGCCGAAGCTTTTTCCAGCGCCGAGGTTCAGCACGGCCCGATGGCGCTGGTGACGGCCGGCTTCCCGATGCTGATCATGGCGCCGCGCGGGCCTGCGATGCCCGGCCTGTTGACGCTGGCAGACGCGATGCGGCAGCGCGGCGCGCGGGTGCTGTTAGCCGCACCGGCTGGCACCGCCGGCGCGGAGTTGCACCTGATCGAAGCCGCCGACGAGCAGCTGGATCCGGTCAGCGCGGTGCAAAGCTTTTATCCGCTGGTTGAGGCCCTGGCGCGCGCGCGTGGCCACGACCCGGACCAACCGCGCCACCTGGCCAAGGTGACGCGCACGCGATAGGGAACAGGCGAGGGTGGTGTGCACTGACGACAGGCGTCGCCGATGCGCCCCTACTCAGCGGCTGGCCGCTGGCGCCGGGGCGATCGTCGCTGGCGCCGTGCCGGTGGCCGCAGCCGGCGTGCTGTGCGCAGGGGCGGGTTCGGTGGTTGCTGGTATCGGCAGCAACGGCACGATCAGCAGAGCCACGATGTTGATGATCTTGATCAGCGGGTTGACGGCCGGGCCGGCGGTGTCCTTGTACGGGTCGCCGACCGTGTCGCCGGTGACGGCCGACTTGTGCGCTTCGCCGCCCTTCTTGTGCAGCACGCCGTTGCTGTCGGTGAAGCCTTCTTCGATCAGCTTTTTGGCGTTGTCCCAGGCGCCGCCGCCGGTGCACATGCTGATGGCCACGAACAGGCCGGTGACGATGGTGCCCATCAGCAAGCCACCCAGCGCAGCCGGGCCGAGCAGCAGGCCGACGATGATGGGTGCAACCACCGGCAGCAGCGAAGGCACGATCATTTCCTTGATGGCGGCCGTAGTCAGCATGTCGACCGCGGCGCTGTAGTCGGGCTTGCGCTTGCCGGCCATGATGGCGCCGTCGGCAAACTGTTTGCGCACCTCCACCACCACGGCGCCGGCGGCACGGCCCACGGCTTCCATCGCCATGGCGCCGAACAGGAATGGGATCAGGCCGCCGATGAACAGGCCGACGATCACCTCATGATTGCTGAGATCGAAGGTGACCGCTATGCCGCGCGCCGACAGCGCGTGCGTGTAGTCGGCAAACAGCACCAGTGCGGCCAGGCCGGCCGAGCCGATGGCGTAGCCCTTGGTGACGGCCTTGGTGGTGTTGCCCACCGCATCCAGTGGGTCGGTGACGTCGCGCACGCTGCTGGGCAGCTCGGCCATCTCGGCAATGCCGCCGGCGTTGTCGGTGATGGGGCCGTAAGCGTCCAGCGCGACGACGATGCCGGCCATGCTCAGCATCGCGGTGGCGGCCACGGCAATGCCGTACAGGCCGGCCAGCGCATAGGCCGCATAGATGGCCGCACAAATCAGCAGCACTGGGTAGGCGGTGCTGCGCATGCTGACGCCCAGGCCGGCAATGATGTTGGTGCCGTGGCCGGTGGTGGAAGCCTGCGCAATGTGCTTGACCGGGCTGTACTGCGTACCGGTATAAAACTCGGTAATCCACACCAGGGCCGCCGTCAGCGCCAGTCCGACGAAGCAGGCGCCGAACAGCGCCATGGCGCCGACCGTCCTGCCGCCCGCCAGCGTGATTGCCTGCGGAAACATCGCCGTGGTCACAAAGTAGAAGGCGATCAAACTGAGCACGCCCGCCACCGCCAGGCCGCGGTACAGCGCCGGCATCACGTTGACCATGCCCGGCTTGGCCTTGACAAAGCCGCAGCCGATGATCGACGCGATGATCGACACGCCGCCCAGCACCAGCGGGTAGATCACGCCGGCCATCGGCGCGCTCAGCACCACCACCGCGCCCAGCGCCATGGTCGCAATCAGCGTCACCGCGTAGGTCTCGAACAGGTCGGCTGCCATGCCGGCACAGTCGCCGACGTTGTCGCCCACGTTGTCGGCAATCACCGCCGGGTTGCGCGGGTCGTCCTCGGGGATGCCGGCTTCGACCTTGCCCACCAGATCGGCACCGACGTCGGCGCCCTTGGTGAAGATGCCACCACCCAGGCGCGCAAAGATCGAGATCAGCGACGAGCCGAAGGCCAGCCCGAGCATGGGCTTGAGCGCTTGCGACAGCGTCGTCTCACCGGTGGGCAGCGCCGCGCCGGTGATCCACCAGAAAAACAGCACCACGCCGATCAGCCCCAGGCCCACCACCAACATGCCCGTGATCGCGCCGCCTTTGAAGGCCACGTCCAGCGCGGGGCCGATGCCCCGCGTGGCGGCTTGTGCGGTGCGCACATTGGCGCGCACCGAGATGTTCATGCCGATGAAGCCGCAAGCCCCCGACAGCACCGCACCAAGCACAAAGCCGATGGCCGTTTTGCTGTCCAAGAACGCAAGGATCAGTACCGTAAGCACTACACCGACGATGGCGATGGTGCGGTACTGGCGTGCCAGATAAGCCGCAGCACCTTGCTGAATGGCGTTGGAGATTTCCTGCATGCGTGCGTTGCCGGCGTCCTGTCTCAGGATCCAGCTGCGCTGCACAAAGCCGTAGATGACGGCAGCTAGGCCGCACGCCAGTGCGAAGTTCAGCGCCATGGTGGTGGACATGGAAAGGGCTCCTTCCTCGATCGGTTTTTTTTGGGGACTGGTGCGTCCCAGCGCGGTGCTGAACGTCCTGGCTGGCCAGGGCGCGGGCGATGCTACAGGATGCTTTCTGCAGGCCCGCCGGGGTTTGCCTGCGGTCGCCGGCGGCTCTCAGAAGCGGGTGTTGCTGCGCGCCGAAGCAGCCGCAAGGCAAGTCTGAAGCGGGCCGAAAGCGCGCCCTAGAATTGCTAGCATCCCAGCCCTGAAGCGTCGACAAAATCATGAGCCTGCACAACGTCACCCCGGGTGCAAAAGCGCCAGCTGAGTTCAACGTCATCATCGAAATTCCGATGAACGCGGACCCGATCAAGTACGAAGTCGACCACGAGACCGGCGCGCTGTTCGTCGACCGTTTCATGAGCACCGCCATGCACTACCCGTGCAACTACGGCTACATCCCCAACACCTTGTCGGACGACGGCGATCCGGTGGACGTGCTGGTCATCACGCCGGTGCCGCTGATCCCGGGTGTGGTTGTCACCTGCCGGCCGCTGGGCCTGCTGCGCATGGAGGACGAAGCGGGCGGCGACAGCAAGGTGCTGGCCGTGCCGACGGACAGGATCCTGTCGATCTACTCACAGTGGAAAAAGCCGGAAGATCTGAATCCGCTGCGACTGAAGACTATCCAGCACTTCTTCGAGCACTACAAGGATCTCGAAGAAGGCAAGTGGGTCAAGGTCGTCGGCTGGGAGGGCGCCGATGCGGCGCGGGAGGAGGTCGTGGCCGGCATCGCCAACTTCGCCAAAAGCCACCCGGCCTGAGTCTGCGACTGCGACTGCCACTGCCACTGCGACCGGGACCGCGACGGCGACGGCGACGGCGACTGGGACTGGGACTGGGACTGGGACTGGGACTGGGACTGGGAC
>JAJAZC010000162.1 GCA_026785885.1 Rubrivivax sp. | reverse complement strand
GCTGTAGCTTGATGCGCGCCATCGAGCGCTTGATGCCGGTGATGTCCTTCTCAGGCGCCAGCGACTGCAGCGCCGCAGGCGTCGGCATTTCGATGTTGATGCTCAGACGGTCTGCGTGCAGGCCGGCGCGCGCGATCAACTCGTCGCTGGCATCGGGCACGGTCTTCAGATGGATGTAGCCCCGGAAGTCGTGGTCCTGCCGCAGGCTGCGCGCGACTTCGATGATTTGCTCCATCGTGTAGTCGGGCGACTGCACGATGCCGGAGCTGAGGAACAGGCCTTCGATCAGGTTGCGGCGGTAGAAGTCCAGCGTCAGCGCCACCACCTCATCGACGCGGAAACGCGCGCGCTCGACGTTGCTGCTTTCGCGGTTGACGCAGTACAGGCAGTCGTAAACGCACCAGTTGGTCAGCAGAATCTTGAGCAGCGAGATGCAGCGCCCGTCGGGTGCGTAGCTGTGGCAGATGCCGGCGCCGGTGGTCGAGCCGATGCCACGCCCGTCAAGAGAATCCCGCCGCTTGGCGCCGCTGGAAGAACACGAAGCGTCGTACTTGGCTGCGTCAGCAAGCACCGCCAGTTTTTTCAGCAAGGGGGAAGGTGAAGCGGACACGACAGCTGGACTCGTCAGAGTGGAAGCTGGATGAATATACAGGCCGCTCGAAGGCCATGCCATGGATGTTGAGCGCCAGCCGTGGCGGGCAGAATTCGCGGCGCTTTCTTTTCTGTCGACAACCCACGTTCCTCAAGCCCTGCCTGCATCAACAACCCATGACCGATCCCGCCGCCGACCGCCCACCTCTGCCCGACCGCCTGGCCACGGACCCGCGCAGCCCGCACTACGTGGCGGCCGTCTTCCA
Source organism: Rubrivivax sp. (assembly GCA_026785885.1). Lineage (GTDB taxonomy): Bacteria > Pseudomonadota > Gammaproteobacteria > Burkholderiales > Burkholderiaceae_C > Rubrivivax. Next base: position 18,934 of record JAJAZC010000162.1, on the reverse strand, counting down.
GCACACGATCGGCATCCGCCTGAACGGCCGCGACCGCGACGACGTGGCCGAGTACTGCATCAGCGAAGGCTGGATCCGCGTGCCGGCTGGCAAGACACTGGACCGCAAGGGCAACCCGCTGTTGATCAAGTTGAAGGGCCCCGTCGAAGCGTTTTATCGCTAGGTCGGCACGAGCGACGCCCGAAGGCGTTGATCGCCAGGCGAAGGCCCGAGCGCGATTCAACGCGTGATGGCGCAATCACTTCACGCGCGGCCGCTCCAGCCCTTGGTCGGCTTGCTGGAGACGGCCCTCCCGCAGCATCATTACCGCGCGGCCCACCGCCTGCGCGGCAGCGCGCATCTCGTCCTGCAGCGAGGTGTCGCGGTCCAGGGCCTCGTGGCTGGTGGCATAGGGCTCGTAATAGCCAACGAAACGGTCGATGCGGCTCATCGGGCCGGCGTCGATCAAGCCCATCCAGTCCAGCCAATCGCTGAGCGATCGGCGCACGCCCTCGATGCCGGCCACATCGCCGTGCACGACCACGCCGTAGGCCCTGCCGGCCAGGTGCTTGGGGTAGTCCCAGCCGTCGAGTTCGAGTTGCTTGGCCTTGTCGGGGTCCTTGCCGCCGGTGCGCGTGGGGTCGGCGTTGCCGCCATCGGCGCACACCAGCCGGTCCATCATCAGCTTCAGCGGGCTCGTCACCTGGTACCAGTGCGTGGGCGTCACCAGCAGCACGCCATGCGCCGAAACCCAGCGTTCGTAGATCTCGTTCATCCAGTCATGCGTCTGCCCCTGCCCGTGGTTGGGGTAGCAGCTGCAAGGCCAGTGGCACAGCGGCATCGCAGTAGAGACGCAGCCTTTGCACGGGTGGATGTGGCGTGCGTAGTCGGACGTGACCAGGCTCAGATCCAGCAGATCGCACTCGATGCCCTGCGTGGCCAGCGTGTCGCGTGCGATCTTGGTCAGTCGCCAGCTTTTGGAGATCTCGCCCGGGCAGGTGCCGTCGTTGCGCGGCGATGCGTTGACGAGCAGGACGCGTCGCGGCAAAGCCGCATCCTCGAAGCGCCGCTGCGCCGCTTGCAGCTTGTGGTGCGTGTCCAGCCACTCGACCGACAGGTCGTAGTCGGGGTCTGCAAAAGCCGGCCCGGCTTTGGCAGTCAGCGGCGCTTTGCGACCTTCGTCGTAGGCCTGCCAGGCGATTTCTTCGATGCGGCCCAGCGCATCGCGCTCGGCTTCAAAAGCGGGGTCGTAGAAACGGTCGCGAAAGCGCTGGCCAAAGGCTTCGCGCGACAGCGTGGCGGGCGCTTGGCCCTTGCGTGAGGCGGTGGTCATGGGCGCGACGTGGCAACCGGCGTACCCAAACGGACTGCGGCAATCCCGCATGGGGTGCGACACGCGCAACCTCCGCGCAACCGCCACGCAACCGCCACGCAACCGGCGCAACCGGCGCAATCTGCGCAATCTCGGCGATCTGCGCAACGTTCGCAATTGGCGCGCCGTTCGGGGCGGGTGAGCGGCTTAACGGTCTAACGGCCTGGTGGCATGGCGCTTGCCGTTGCTGCGCACCACCCACCACGCCGATCGCAACGCGCTGCCGCCATGCCGATGATGCCGACCATCCCGTTAAAGCAGTTCGCAAAGGAACTGTGGGCCGAAACCCAGGAAGACGACATCTTCAACGGCGCCGCCGTGCTGGGTTTTTACCTGACGCTGGCGATTTTCCCGACCATGGTGTTCATGATGGCGGTGATCCCGTACCTGCCGATCCCCAATGTCGATCAGGCCATCATGGATGCGCTGCGCCAGGCGCTGCCCAAGAGTGCGGCCGACATGTTTGCCGGCGTCGTCGGCGAGATCACGCGCGAGCAGCGCGGCGGCCTGCTGTCGCTCGGCCTGTTGGGTGCGCTGTGGGCCACGTCCAGCGGCATGTACGCGGTGATGCAGCAGCTCAACATCAGCTACGACGTCAAGGAGACCCGGGGTTTCCTGAAGGCACGTGCGGTGGCGCTGGCGCTGAGCGTGCTGTTTGTGCTGCTGATCCTGGGCGCGTTTTCATTGATCGTCGCCGGCGGCTTGCTGCAGGACTGGCTCGCCAGCCGCTTCGGCTTGAGCGGTGGTTTGCTGGCCTTCTTCGTCGTTTTCCGCTGGGTCGTCATCGTCGCCGCGTTGACGCTGGCCGTCGCGCTGATCTACTACCTGGCGCCCGATGTGAAGCAGGACTTTGCTTTCATCACGCCCGGTGCGCTCATCAGTGTGGCAACGCTGCTGCTGGCCTCTGTCGGCTTTGCCTGGTATGCGCAGAACCTGGGCGACTACGACGCCAGCTACGGCAGCGTCGGCGCCGTGATCGTGCTGATGCTGTGGCTGTACATCGCCGGCCTGGCGATCCTGTTCGGCAGCGAGATCAATGCGCTGATCGAGCACCATGCCAAAGACGGCAAGGACAAGGGCGAACATGCGCCGGGCCAGAAAGAACGCGATCCCGCCATCGCGGCGCAGAGCGCGCAGCGGGCGCCGCGGCAACGGGCCTGACGCCGCTTGCTGGCGCCGCCAGTCAGCGCCGCCTGCAAAGCCGGCCGCTCAACGTGCGACCACCGTCTTCACCGGGTGCCCTGCCGCTGGCTCGCCGCCCGGGTAAAAGCCGTTGAGCAGGCGCAACTGCGCTTCGGCCCGCTCACCCAGCGGTGAGCCTTGCGCCAGCGCTGCAAAACCGCCGCGTGGGTAGGCTACGGTGCGCAGCGTCCAGGGCCTGGCGGCTGTGCGGTCGGCGTCGCTCAGCGGCCGCAACGACGCCTCGGCTTCGCGCAGTGCGGTCTGGTTGCGCTGCAGCGTGGCCGCGTCGCGCGCTGCCGTCGTCAACAGCAACTGCGTACCGGCCGGCGCTGTGACCAACAAACCTTGCGCCGGCTTGGCCTGGCCCTGTGCGTCACGCACGACACCGGCAAAGCGCGTGGCCTGCAGCCCACCGAGCGACAGACGCTGGCCGCTGGGCGGCTCGACCTTCAGGCTCTGCAAAATCTTCTCGTGTGTGCCGCCAGCCTGCGCCGGCACAGCGCGCAGCACCAGGCCGGCGTCACCGGCGGCATTCACCAGCGTCACCGCCTCGGCGCTGTTCTGCACCTTCCAGCCGGCGGGTGCGGTCAGCGCGATGCCCAGCGGTGCGTGATAGAAGTTGCGCCCCCGCGTCAGGCCCTGGTCTGCGTCTTCGCCAAAGGCCATGCCCTCGATCGCCTTCATGAAACGCTGAGTGCCGTCGTCGGCATAACTGCCGGTGTACTTGGCGGCGATGCGCTCGATATCGGCCAGCCGCTGTTCGTTGGCCGGGTGCGAGGCCAGCCAGTCGTTGCCGCTGCGCGGCGTGCGGCCTTCGGCGCGCGCGGCGTCGGCGGCAAAACGCTCCTGGTTGAGCAGCAGCCGGATCACGTCGACCATGTTGCGCGGGTCGTAGCGGTTGCGTTGCAGGTACTCCGCGCCCAGCGCGTCGGCTTGCGATTCCTGCTCGCGGCTGTAGCGCGCGACGTAGCCTGCCGCCGCCGTCTGCGACAGTTGCCCCACGGCCTGCGTGGCGCCGCCGACGCCGCTGCTCTCCAGCACCGCGCCCAGCACCGTGGCGGCCAGCACGCCGAGGCCCGCGTTCTGCGCGCGGGTGGCGCGCTGCGCGCCGTGGCGGGCGGTGACGTGGCCGATCTCGTGGCCGACGACACCGGCCAGATCGGCCTCGCTGGCCATGTAGGCCATGATCCCGCGCGTGACGTAGATGTAGCCGCCGGGCAGCGCAAAGGCGTTGATCTCGGGGCTGTCCAGTACCGTAAAAGTCCACTGCAGGTTGGCGCGGTGCGACTGCTTGGCCAGCCGCTGGCCGATCTCATTCATCAGGCCCTGTACGGCCGCGTTGTCGTAGACGCCGTACTCCTGCAGCACCTGCTGGTGGGCCTTCTTGCCCTCGGCGATCTCATCGGCTTCGCTCATCACCGTGCGCTCGGTCTGGCCGGTGACCGGGTTGACGACCTTGGTGCCGCAGCCGGCGAGCAAGGCCGCGCTGAGGACGGCGGTGGCCACGGTGTGGCGACGAAAACGCAAGGCGCGGTGGGGCATGGCAGTCTCCTTGTTGTTCAACGCGGCTCCGGCAGGCGCCGTGCCCGAACGCCCGGGTTCAGCGGCTGCTATCGCCCTGCGTTTTATTCTGCGCCGGCCTCAAACCAGCGCGCGATCAGCAGGCGCTCGGCTTCGGTGATCTGCGTCGCGTTGTTCATCGGCATCAGCTTGAGCACCGCCGTCTGCTGATAAACCGCCTGCGCGTGCTGACGAACCAGCGCCGGCGTGTGCAGAGCCACGTTCTTCTGCTGCACCTGCGCGTTATGGCAGCCCAGGCAGCGCTGCTCGATGATGGCTTGCACCTGCGCAAAGCCAGGCGCCGGCGTGCCGGCAGCCACGCTGGGTTGCGGCGCCGGCGCCAGCCATATCGCCAGGCCCAGCAGCAGCACGCAGCCCACCGCGGCATGTTCCCAGGGCACGCGCCGGCCCTGCGCCAGCGCCTTGTGGCGGGCCACGAAGCTGTGGCGGATCAGCGCGCCAGCCAGCATCAACAGCATCAGCACCAGCCAGTTGTGGCGGCCCTGATAAAGCCAGCCGTAATGGTTGGACAGCATCGCGATCAACACCGGCAGCGTGAAGTAGGTGTTGTGCACACTGCGCTGCTTGGCGCGCTGGCCGTGAATGGCCTGCACGGCCAAGCCGGCCTTCATCTGCGCGATGACTTTCTTTTGCCCCGGGATGATCCAGAACAGCACATTGGCGCTCATCGCGGTGGCCAGCATGGCGCCGACGATCAGAAACGCCGCGCGGCCTGCAAACAGCTGGCACGCCAGCCACGACGCCGCCGCCACCACCAGCAGCAACAGCAGGCCCACCCGCGCGTCAGCACCGACCTGGCCTTGCCTTTCACCGGCCCAGCGGCAGATGCAGTCGTAGACGATCCAAAAGGCCAGCAGCATCACCAGCGCGGCAGCCACCGCAGCCAGCGGCGACGCCCACGCGTGCACGTTGACGTCGATCAGAAAGGTACGCGCGTTCACCAGGTACATCAGCGTGAACAGCGCAAAGCCGGTGAGCCAGGTCGAGTAACTTTCCCAAAAAAACCAGTGCAGGTGGTCGGGTAGCGTCTTGGGCGCCATCAGGTACTTCTGCGGGTTGTAGAAGCCCCCACCGTGCACGGCCCACAGCTCGCCGTCGACACCTTTGGCTAGCAGCGTTGGGTCGCTCGGCGGCGTCAGGCTGCTGTCCAGAAACACGAAGTAGAAAGACGAGCCGATCCACGCAATGGCCACGACTACATGGGCCCAGCGCAGCAGGAGGTTGGCCCAGTCGAGCAGGTAGGTGGCGTCCATCGCGAAGCCGCTCAACTGCCGCGGTAGGTGCTGTAGCTGTAGGGGCTGACGAGCAAGGGCACGTGGTAGCGGCCAGCGGCGTCTGCGATGCCGAAGTCCAGCACCACGGTGTCGATGAAAGGCGGCTCCGGCAGCACGAGCCCGCGATTGCGGAAATAGTCGGCCACGGCAAACAGCAAGCGGTAGCGGCCGGCGGCCATGGCGGCGGCATCGAGCAGCGGGCCGTCGGCGCGGCCGTCCTCGTTGAGTTGCAGCGTCTTCAGCGTGTGCTGCGCGCCTTGTGCGTCCAGCCGTTGCAGCGTCACGACCATGCCGGCTGCGGGGCAACCGTGCGCGGTGTCGAGAACGTGCGTACTGAGTTGGCCCATGCCGTGGATCGATCGGATATGGCACGTTGGCCGATGCCGACAAACTGTATACACTTCTGAATACACGTCAAGCCACGGCTGTTGTGCAGCCGGCCCTTCGCCACCCGCCCATGTCGCGCAGCACCGCCGCCCTTCGTGTCATCCGGCCACTGAAAGTGTCGGCTGTTGCGCGGGTGGCGCAGGCCGCGCAGGCGGCGCGTGTGGGACAGGTGAAGCAGGCGGGGCCGGCGGTGACGGCAAAACCGCTTCGTGCCGTGCCGCACCGCGGCGAGAAGAGCGCCCACGACACCACCACGCAGCGCATCGTCGACGCCATCACCACCGCCATCGTCGAGCGCCGGCTGATGCCCGGCACCAAGCTCGCGGAGCAGCCCATTGCCGACATCTTCAAGGTCAGCCGCACGCTGGTGCGCCAGGCGCTCAACCGCCTGAGCCGGGATCATCTGGTGACGCTGGCCCCGGCGCGCGGCGCCTTTGTCGCACAGCCCAGCGTCGACGAAGCGCAGCAGGTCTTTGCGGTGCGCCAGATGATCGAGGCGCAGATGGTGCGGCAGCTGTGCAAGCAGATCACCGCGCCGCAGCTGGCGCAACTGCGCGCCCACCTGGCGCAGGAGGCCGCTGCGCTGGCGCGCACCGACGTCAGCGGCCGCACGCGGCTCTTGGCCGACTTTCACGTGCTGCTGGCTCGGTTGCTCGGCAACGAGGTGCTGGCGCAGCTGCTGGCCGATCTGCTCAGCCGCTGTTCACTGATCGCGCTGATGTACCAAAGCGCCCACAGCGCCGAGCATTCGGCAGCCGAGCACGTGACCATCGTCGACGCCATTGCGCGCCGCGACACACGCACCGCGGCGCGGCTGATGCAAAGCCACCTCGGCAACGTGCATCACAACTTGCAGCACCAGCCGCGCACCGGCGATTTCGCGCAGCGGCTGCAAGCGCGCTGACCCGGCCGCCCCGCGAAGCACCCGATGAAACATCCCGACTATGCGCGCGACCTGCGTGGCCGCGGCCGCCAACCGCCGCACGCGCAGTGGCCAGGCGGCGCGCGCGTGGCGGTGCAATTCGTCCTCAACGTGGAGGAGGGCGGCGAGAACAACCCGCTACACGGCGACGCCACCAGCGAGACCTTCTTGAGCGAAATCGTCGGGGCCCAGGCCTACGCCAACCGCCACATGTCGATGGAGTCGATGTACGAGTACGGCCCGCGCGTCGGCGTCTGGCGCATCCTGCGCGAATTCGACGCGCGCGGCTTGCCGTTGACGATCTTCGGCGTCGTCACCGCACTGCAGCGCTACCCGCAGCTGCTGCAGCATTTCATCGCGCGCGGCGACGAGATCGCCAACCACGGCCTGCGTTGGATTGCCCACCAGGCCATGCCGGCCGAACAGGAGCGTGAGCAGATCGCCACCGCCACCGCGCTGATGCAAACGCTGCTGCAGCAAGCCGCTGGCAGCAACGCTAACAACGACGCCGCCGGCGGCGGCTCCACCATCGCGGCCTGCACCGGCTGGTACACCGGCCGCGACAGCCCCAACACGCGCCGCCTGGTGGTCGAGCAGGGTGGCTACGACTACGACAGCGACTACTACGGCGACGATTTGCCGTTCTGGTTGCAGGTGCAGACCGGCAGCGGCGATGGGGAACTGCATCGGGTGCCGCATCAGGTGCCGCGCCTGGTGCCACATCTGGTGGTGCCGTACGCACTCGATACCAACGACATGCGCTTCGTGCAGGCCCAGGGTTTCAACACCGGTGAGCACTTCTTCAGCTACCTGCGCGACGCCTTCGATGCGCTGTATGCGGAAGGCGAATTGGCGCCCAAGATGATGAGCGTTGGCATGCACAGCAGGTTGCTGGGCAAGCCTGGGCGCATCGGCTCGCTGCAGCGCTTTCTCGATCACATCGGCCGCCATGAGCGGGTCTGGGTCTGCCGCCGCATCGACATCGCGCGGCACTGGACAGTCGTGCACCCCTTCGACCCGGCCACGGCTTTCGTGTGGCAGTGAAAGCAGGATCCATGCTGACGCTCGAACAGCTCAACGCCGCCAGTGCAGCCGACTTCGTGGCGCTGCTGGACGGCACCTACGAACACTCGCCCTGGGTGGCCGAAGCGGCCGCTGCTGCGCGGCCCTTCGCCACGCTGGCAGCGCTGAAGCTGGCGCTGGTGGCCGCCGTGCGCAACGCCGGTGTCGCGGCGCAGGAGCGCTTGATACGCGCCCACCCTGAGCTCGCCGGCAAAGCCATGATCAGCCGCAGCTTGACGGCTGAGAGCGATCAAGAGCAAACCAGCGCCGGGCTAGCCGACTGCACGCCCGAAGAATATGCGCGTATCCAGCAGCTCAATGCCGAGTACAACGCCCGCTTCGGCTGGCCTTTCATCCTGGCGGTGCGCGGCCCCAACGCGGCCCGAGACGGTGCAGGTTTGAGCCGCGCCGACATCATCAACACCTTCGAGCGACGCCTGGCCGGCCCGCCCGACTTCGAGCGCGCGGAGGCGCTGCGCAACATCCACCGCATTGCCGAAATTCGGCTCAACGACAAGCTCGGTTTTGTTTCCACGCGCGGCCAGCAGGTGTGGGACTGGGCCGAGCAGCTGGCGCAGCACAGCGACCCCGAATACAAGGCCCGCGGCGAGCTGACCGTGACCTACCTCACCGATGCGCACCAGGCAGTTGCCGCGCAGCTGCAGCGCTGGATGCACGCGTGTGGCTTCGACAGCGTGACGCTGGACGCGGTGGGCAACGTCGTCGGTGTGTACGAAGGCACAAACGAAGGCACGTACGAAGGCAAAGATGCCACCGTGCCGCGCCTGTTGACCGGCAGCCACTACGACACCGTGCGCAACGGTGGCAAGTACGACGGCCGGCTGGGCATCCTGGTGCCGATGGTGCTGGTGCAGGCGCTGGCCGCGCAAGGCCGGCGGCTGCCGTTCGGCATCGAGGTCGTCGGCTTCGCCGAAGAAGAAGGCCAGCGCTACAAGGCCACCTTTCTCGGCAGCGGCGCGCTCACCGGCCACTTCGACCCGGCCTGGCTGGAGCAACGCGACGCCAACGGCATTCGCATGGTCGACGCGATGCGCACCGCCGGACTGACTGCCGGGTCGACCGCCTGCCTGCCTGCCAGCCTGACTGCCGACATGAGCGGCATGAGTGATCTGGGTGGCATGAGCAGCATGAGCGACATGAGCGACATGAGCGCCATGAGCGCCATCACCGCACTCCGGCGCGACCCCGCGCGCTACCTCGGTTTCGTCGAGGTGCACATCGAACAAGGCCCGGTGCTCAACGGGCTGGATTTGCCGCTGGGCGTCGTGACGTCGATCAACGGCAGCCTGCGCTACGTGGGCGAAGTCACCGGCCAGGCCAGCCACGCCGGCACCACGCCGATGGATCGCCGCCGTGACGCCGCCTGCGCCGCAGCCGAGCTGGTGCTGGCGGTCGAGCAGCGCGCCGCCGCGGTGCCCGATGTCGTTGGCACGGTGGGCCTGTTGCAGGTGCCGGCCGGCTCGATCAACGTCGTGCCCGGCCGCTGCAGCTTCAGCCTGGACTTGCGCGCCACCACCAACGCCGCGCGCGATGCGCTGGGTGCGGATGTGCGCGCCGCGCTGGCGGCCATCACCGCGCGGCGCGGCTTGCAGTACACGCTGGAGCCGACGCTGGTGGCCCACGCTGCGCCCAGTGACGCAGCCTGGCAGCAGCGCTGGGAGCGTGCGGTGGCTGCACTCGGCCTGCCGGTACACCGCATGCCCAGCGGCGCCGGGCACGACGCGATGAAGCTGCACGAGGTCATGCCGCAGGCGATGCTGTTTGTGCGCGGCGGCAATTCGGGCATCAGCCACAACCCGCTGGAGACCGTCACCGCCGACGACGCCGAGCTGTGCGTGGCGGCTTTCATGCACTTGCTGGAAGGCCTGGCCGCCGAATGAATGTCGATAAGAACGTCGATGACGGCGCCAACGACAGCGCCCATGACAGCGCCGACGGCAGCGCCCGTGCGGGTGCCCACACTGCGCTGGACCACTGGGTCGACCAGCACTTCGACGACGAGGTGCGCTTTCTGCAGGCCCTGGTGCAGTGCCCCACCGACACGCCGCCCGGCAACAACACGCCGCATGCCGAGCGCACCGCCGAGCTGCTGCAGGCCATGGGCTTGGGCGCCGAGCGGCATGCGGTGCCGGACGCCGAGGTCAAGGCGCACGGCTTGCAGTCCATCACCAACCTGATCGTGCGCCGGCACTATGGCGATGGTGGCTCGCTGATCGCACTCAACGCCCACGGCGACGTCGTGCCACCGGGCGAAGGCTGGACACACGGCCCCTACTCGGGCGCGGTCGTCGACGGCAAACTCTACGGCCGCGCAGCGGCGGTGAGCAAGAGCGACATCGCCAGCTTCACCTTTGCCACCCGCGCACTCGAATCGTTAGGCGTGCCGCTTAAGGGCGGCATCGAGCTGCACATCACCTACGACGAGGAGTTTGGCGGTGCGCTGGGCCCGGGCTGGCTGCTGGCGCACGGGCTGACAAAGCCCGATCTGCTGATCGCCGCCGGCTTCAGTTACCAGGTCGTGACCGCGCACAACGGCTGCCTGCAGTTGGAGCTCACGCTGCAGGGGCTGGCTTCGCATGCGGCGTATCCGCAGACGGGCGTCGATGCGCTGCAAGCCGCCAACCGCCTGCTCACGGCGCTGTATGCCTACAACGGTGTGCTGAAGCAGCGCTGCTCGCAGATCGCGGGCATCACGCACCCTTACCTGAACGTCGGGCGCATCGAGGGCGGCAGCAACACCAACGTCGTGCCGGGCAAGGTGGTGCTCAAACTGGACCGCCGCATGATCCCCGAAGAAGACCCGGCAGCGGTGGAGGCCGAGGTGCGCACGTTGATCGAGCGCACGGTGGCCGCCAGCCCCGGCATCACGCTGCATATCAAGCGCCTGCTGCTGGCCGTGCCGCTGCAGCCGCTGCCCGGCAACCGGCCGCTGGTGGCTGCGATTCAGCAGCATGCGCAAGCGGTGTTCGGTGAGCCGATCGCCGAGAGCGGCTCGCCGCTGTACACCGATGTGCGCCTGTACGGCGCTTACGGCGTGCCGGCGGTGATCTACGGCGCCGGCCCGCGCACGGTGCTGGAGAGCAACGCCAAGCGCGCCGACGAACATGTGCGCTTGGACGACCTGCGCGGCGCCACCAAGGTGATTGCGCGCACGTTGTTGGACCTGCTGCGCACCTGAGCCGCCGCAAGCTTAAGCGGGACGCCACATCCTGGTGCAAAGCCGCACAGCCAGGCGAGCATGGAACTTGCAAAATTAGAGCCGTGCTGGCGCTTCGTCCACACCGCAGAAGACCCCAAACCGAAATCACCCCACGGAGCCCTGACGATGAACCCGCTGCTGACCCCTTTCAAGCGCCGCGCCCTGCTGGCCGCCGCCAGCCTGTTGGCCGCCCCCGTGCTGGCCTGGGCGCAAACGCCCGTGAAATTTCAGCTCGACTGGCGCTTCGAAGGCCCGGCCGCGGTGTTTCTCGCGTCGCAAGCCAAGGGCTACTACAAGGCCGCGGGTTTGGACGTGACCATCGACGCCGGCAACGGCAGCGGCGGCACGGTGACGCGGGTGGCCAGCGGCACCTACGACATGGGATTTGCCGACATGGCGGCGTTGATGGAATTCCACGCCAACAACCCCGACGCGCCCAACAAGCCGGTGGCGGTGATGGTGGTCTACAACAACACGCCGGCCGCGGTGCTGGCGCTCAAGAAGAGCGGCATCACCAAGCCGACCGATCTGAATGGCAAGAAGCTTGGCGCACCCGGCTTCGACGCCGGGCGCAAGGCCTTCCCGATCTTCGCCAAGGCCAACGGCATCAGCGGTGTCACCTGGACCAGCATGGACCCGCCGCTGCGCGAAACGATGCTGGTGCGTGGCGACATCGACGCCATCACCGGCTTCAGCTTCACGAGCCTGCTCAACCTTGAAGCGCGCGGCGTCAAGACAGAGGACATCGTCGTGCTGCCGTATCCGGCGCACGGCGTCAAGCTCTACGGCAACGTTGTCATCGCGACGCCGAAGATGCTGAAGGAGAACCCGGCTGCGGTGAAAGCCTTCCTCAGCGCTTTTGTCAAAGGCGCCAAGGAAGTGATGGCCAACCCGGACCCGGCCATCGACTACGTCAAGGCACGCGACGGCATCATCGATGTGGCGCTCGAGAAGCGCCGCCTGCGCATGGCCATCGACGCCGTGGTGGCCAGCCCCGACGCGCGGGCCGAGGGCTTTGGCGTCGTCGTGCCGGGGCGGCTGGCGCTGATGGCATCGCAGGTGTCGGATGCTTTCGGCACCAAAACCCGCGTCGATCCGAATGCGGTGTGGACCGACACGATGCTGCCGCCCCGGGCCGAGCTCAACGTGCTGCCGCCAGCCGGCCGTAAGTAGAGCCGCGGCTTGAGCGCCGTGTCAGCGCCAGTCCCAGGACAGCTGCACCATGAAGCCGGCGTCGCCCAGCAGGTGCACAGAGGCCGAAGTGCGCGCGTCGAACTGCCAGCCCAGCGACACCAGCGCGCCCGGCGAAAAGCCGCCGACGTTCAGGGGCACCTTGTTCTTGTACTTGCCGACGTAGCCATACAGCACCCCGGCAGAGACCTGGCCGAACAGCTGCGGTTGCCCCAGCAGGCCAGGGAAGCGGCGGCCGATGTAGGCGTAGGCGCTGGGTTGGCCAAAGGAGTTTCTAAAAAAGGAAGCGCCGGCCAGCCAGTCGTCAGCGGACTGTCGTTCAGCGCCGACGGCCCACACATAACGGTGCTCTTCGCTGTAACGGAAGTGGTGGGAAAACGGCGCCACATTCAGCCGCCAGATGCCCGGCTGTTGCCAAGCGTCGGCGCTGGTGACGCGGCTCCAGGCGCTGCCTACCAGGCTTGGGCCGGCCGGCGTGCCGCTGGTGTCCTGCGCCTGGGCACCGCCCGCCGCAACGAGCACGGCGGCGGAAATAAAAACGGCCCCCAGGGGCCGCTTGATCTGCATCGACAACATGCAGGGAATTGTCGCAGCGGGGTGGTCCCGCATGGTTGAGAAAAGCCCCGGTCGCCCAGCGTTGAAGCGGCTTACCAACGGCTTCAGCCAGCGTGGGCTGCGCTTGAGGTCGCTGACCATCCTGCTGCTGGCAGCAAACCTGCCGGCCTTGAGCGGCTGTGCCTGGCTCGACATGCACGAGGCGCGTCTGGCGCTGCGCCCAACAGCCGGCCGCCCAGCTGGCCTGGCGCCCGATGAGCAGCTGTTCCGCCCCGGCGACGAACGCTGGCTGGCGGCTGTGCCCGCATTTGCGGCCAACGCTGTGCGCAACGCCGCATCGAACGACACATCAAACGCCACATCAAACGCCACTTCGCACGCCGCGCGGGGCGCGCCGCCTCAGCAGCTGGCCCTGTGGTGGCTGCCGCAGCCCGACCCGGCAGCCCCGGCGTTGCTGTACCTGCACGGCACCTTTCGCAACCTGTACCAGAACCTGCCCAAGATCAACGCACTGCGCGAAGCGGGCTTTGCCGTGCTGGCGGTGGACTACCGCGGCTGGGGCGACAGCACCAGCATCGTGCCGAGCGAGGCCACCATCACCGCCGACGCAGCGCAGGCCTGGGCCGAACTGCAGCGCCGCCAGCCGCTGGCCGCGCGGCGCGTGATCTACGGCCACTCGATGGGCGGCGCGGTGGCCGTACGGCTGGCCAGCACGTTGAAGGCCAGCCGCCGGGCGGACAGCACCGTCGATGCGACGTCAGGCGCACCGGCTGGTGCGCGGGTCGGTGCGCGGGTCGGTGTGCCGGTCGGTGTGCCGGTCGGTGCGCCGGTCGGTGCGCCGGTCGGTGACTACGCCGCGCTGGTGTTGGAGTCGACCTTCACCCGCCTGCCGGATGTCGCCGCGGCGGCCGGCTTCTGGGGCCGCAGCGCAGCGGCGGCCACCACGCTGTCCTTCGATTCGCTGTCACGCATAGCCCGCGTCGACGCGCCGATATTGATGCTGCACGGCCGCGCCGACACCACCGTGCCGATCGCGCTGGGCCGCCGCCTGCGCGACGCCGCGCCGCCCGGTGTGCGCTGGATCGAAATCGAAGGCGGCCATCACAGCCGGCTTCACAGCCAGGTGCCCGCGCTCTACCGCGAGGCGCTGCGCTCGGTGGTCCGCTTCGAGGCGCCGCGTGCGGCGGACCGCGACACAGACCGCACCAGCAACGGCCGCGAGGACGGCGTTAAGGACAGCACCGAAGATGGCGTCGAAAACGGTGTCCGAGACGGCACCAAGCGCATCCCCATGGCCCCAGGCCGCACCCTGTCACGCTAAGCACCCGGCCTGCATGCAGCCTTTCGTCGATTTCCGCAACGTCTGGCTGGCCTACAACGACGAGCTGCTGGCGCAGAGCCACTATGCCGTCGAGGACATCAGCCTGCAGGTGCAGCAGGGCGAATTCATTGCCATCGTCGGCCCCAGCGGCTGCGGCAAGAGCACGTTCATGAAGCTGACCACGGGGCTGAAGATGCCCAGCAAGGGCAGCATCCACGTCGGCGGCCAGCCGGTCACCGGGCCGCTCAAGATCAGCGGCATGGCCTTTCAGGCGCCGAGCCTGCTGCCCTGGCGCACGACGCTGGACAACGTGCTGCTGCCGCTGGAGATCGTCGAGCCCTACCGCAGCCAGTTCCGCAGCCGCCGCGCCGAGTTTGCGGATAAGGCGCGCCGGCTGCTCGACAGCGTAGGCCTGGCCGGCTATGCCGACAAGTATCCGTGGCAGCTCAGCGGCGGTATGCAGCAACGCGCCAGCATCTGCCGCGCGCTGGTGCACGAGCCCAAGATGCTGCTGCTGGATGAACCCTTCGGCGCGCTCGACGCCTTCACGCGCGAAGAGCTGTGGTGCACGCTGCGCGATTTGCAGGCGGCGCAGAAGTTCAACGTCATCCTGGTCACGCACGATCTGCGCGAAAGCGTCTTTCTGGCCGATACGGTCTACGTGATGAGCAAAAGCCCCGGCCGCATCGTCGTCAAACGCCAGATCGAGTTGCCGCAGCCCCGCGATCTGGAGCTGACCTACACCCCAGCTTTCACTGACATCGTGCACGAGCTGCGGGGCCACATCGGGGCATTCCGCAAGACCGCAGGGCAGGCTGGTGCAGCCGCCACTAGCGGCACGAACGCTACAAGCGGCACTGGCGGCAATAACGGCACAAGCGGCACAAGCGGCACAAGCGGCACAAGCGATACCGGAGTGCCGCGATGAAAGTCTCGAAGAACGTCGAACGCTGGTCGCCGCTGATCGTGCTGGCCGCGGCGCTCGTGCTGTGGCAGTTGATCGTGGTGCTGTTCAGCATTCCGGAGTTCATCTTCCCGAGCCCGACGCAGATCGCCGCGCAGTTCGTCGAGTTCAAAGGCCCGTTGCTGCAAGCCGCGTGGAAGACCTTTTGGGTCACGATGCTGGGCTTTGCCATCAGCATCGTCGTCGGTGTGATGCTGGGCTTTCTGATCGGCAGCAGCCGGCTGGCCTACACCGCGCTGTACCCGCTGATGGTGGCCTTCAACGCGGTGCCCAAAGCCGCGGTGGTGCCGATCCTGGTGGTCTGGTTCGGCATCGGCCTGGGCCCCGGTGTGCTGACGGCGTTTTTGATCAGCTTCTTCCCGATCACCGTCAACATCGCCACCGGCCTGGCCACGCTGGAGCCGGAGCTGGAAGACGTGCTGAGGGTGCTGGGCGCGCGGCGCTGGGATGTGCTCATCAAGGTCGGCCTGCCGCGCTCGATGCCGTACTTTTACGGCAGCCTGAAGATCGCCATCACGCTGGCTTTCGTCGGCACTGTGCTGGCCGAGATGACGGCCGGCGACTCCGGCATCGGCTACCTGATGCAGACCGCGGGCAGCCAGCAGCGGATGTCGCTGGCCTTTGCCGGCCTGGTGACCATCGGCGCGATGGCGATGGCGATGTACGAGCTGTTCAGCTGGATAGAGAAGCGCACCACCGGCTGGGCGCACCGCGGATCGCAGGGCGCATGACGGTCGGCGAATGAGCGTCGGCGAGTGAGCGTCGGCGAATGAGTGATAGCGAATGAGTGATGGCGGATGAGTGCTAGCGATTGAGTGACAGCGCATGAGTGATGGCGCGTCAGTAATTGCGCATGAAAAACAGCGCATGAGAGACAGCGCATGAGCGAGCGCGGCTGGCACGCGCAGCTGACGCTGCGCTACCGGCGTGACGGTGAGCGCTGCATCGCGCACGACCTGCATGAAGGCCCGCTGCGCGTGCTGCAGCCGCTGTACCCGGAAGGCCCGGGCATCTGTCACCACGTCGTCGTGCACCCGCCGGGCGGTGTCGTCGGCGGCGACACGCTGCACCTCGGCGCCGAGCTGGCCGACGGCTGCCATGCGTTGATCACGACACCGGGCGCGACGCGTTTTTACCGCAGCGAAGGTGCGCCGGCGCAGCAGCAGGTGCAGCTGGCTCTGCACGGCGCATCGCGGCTGGAATGGCTGCCGATGGAAGCCATCGCCTACAGCGGCTGCATCGCTGCCAGCGCCGTGCAGATGACGCTGGCGCCGGCCGCGCAGATGATCGGCTGGGATCTGCTGGCGCTGGGCTTGCCGGCGGCAGGCCGGCCTTTTGCGGCGGGCCGGTTCACGCAGCAGCTGCAGCTTCCCGGCGTGTGGCTGGAGCGCGGCTGCATAGCCGCTGCAGATACCGTGCTGCGCGATGGCGGCGCCGGCCTGGCCGGCCACAGCGTGCTGGGCACGGCCTGGTTTGCAGCCGGCAGCGCGCTGCCCCAGGCGCTGCGCGAAGCGCTGCTGGACGGCGCGCGTGCCGCCATCACCACCAGCCCGCTGGCCGCCACCGCAGGAGCCACGTCGCCGCAGGCGCCGCTGGTGCTGCTGCGCGTGTTGAGCCATGGTGTCGAGCCGGCGATGCAGCTGCTGGCCGCTGTGCGCGCCGCCTGGCGGCAGGCCGCCTGGGGCCTGACTGCGGCGCCACCGCGCATCTGGACAACCTGAGCCCGCACGCTCGTCAACGCTCGCTGCGTCCCGACAGAGCCGTCCGCTGAGCGTGGACGTGAGAGCCCGGAAGGGCTCGCCCGCTACGCGAAGGCCCGAACGCGATTTCACGCGTGAGGGCTGCTGGCGCTGCCGGGCCGGTGCCATTGCGGCGAGTTGAGTCATGCAAGGCTGTACTTGATCGAAGCTTGCCGTAGCCGAGCCACAGCTATCCTAGGCATCATGTACGCGCCGTACTTCGGCCTCAGCCGCGAACCCTTCTCGCTTGCCCCTGACCCGCGCTTTCTCTACATGAGCGAGCGCCACCGTGAGGCCTTGGCGCACCTGCTGTATGGCGTGCGCGGTGGCGGCGGCTTCGTGCTGTTGACCGGTGAGATCGGCGCCGGCAAGACCACCGTCGCGCGCTGCTTTCTAGAGCAGCTGCCCGAGCACTGCGTGGTGGCGTACATCTTCAACCCCTGCCTGAGTGCCATCGAGCTGCTGCAGACCGTGTGCAGCGAATTCGGCCTGCCCAAGCTGCCGCTCAAGGCCACCGTGCGCGAGCATGTCGAGGCGCTCAACAGCTTTTTGCTGCAGGCCCATGCGCAGGGCCGCCACGCGCTGCTCGTGATCGACGAAGCGCAGACGCTGCCGCCCCCGCTCCTGGAGCAGCTGCGCTTGTTGACCAACCTGGAAACGGCCGAGCGCAAGCTGCTGCAGATCATGCTGATCGGCCAGCCCGAGCTGCGCGACGTCATCGGGAAGCCGGGCATGGAGCAACTGGCGCAGCGTGTCGTCGCGCGGTATCACCTGGGGCCGCTGTCGGCCAGTGAGACGCAGCACTACGTGCAGCACCGGCTGCAGGTGGCGGGGCCGCACACCGCGATGCCCTTCGAGCCGCGGGCGCTTAAACGCTTGCACCGGTTGACGGGCGGTGTGCCACGCCGCATCAACCTGTTGGCTGACCGCGCGATGCTGGGCGCCTATGGCCGGCGCAAACGGCACATCGATGCGGCAATGGTGCTGCAGGCCGCGCGCGAAGTCTTCGACCCGCGCGGCCGCAAGTCGCAGCGCCGGCGCGAGCGCTGGCTGGCGGCTTCGCTGGGTGTGCTGGTGGCCGCCGGCCTGGGCCTGGCGGCTTGGGGCTGGCTGCGCACCGCGAACGCACCGGGCGCAGGTGCTGCGTCGGTGGCGTCAGCGGCGCGAGGTTAGGGGGCTGCTGGGCCCACGGCGGCGTCGCCCGCGTCGCCGACAGCCGCAGCGTCAGCGGGCTTGTCGACCGCAGCGCCGGCCGCTGCACAGGCAGCAGCGCCGCCCAGCGATGACCCCAACGCGTTGTTGGCCGCAGCCTATGCCGACGAATCACTGGCCTGGCGTGAACTGGGGCTGCGCTGGAACATCGCCATCGGCGAAGGCGAGCCCTGCGTGGTGGCCGCACGCGCGCAGATGGCCTGCTACCGCAGTGCCACCGGCGGCTTGCAGCAGCTGCGCGCACTGGCGCGGCCGGCGCTGCTGGCGCTGCGGCGTGACGGCGGCCTGCGCGTGCACGCGCTGCTGGTGGCGCTGGACGACAACCGCGCCACCTTGCAGGTCGGCCGCCAGCGCTACGAGTTGAGCCTGCCGGCGCTGGCCGCGGTGTGGCGCGGCGAGTTCGCGACCTTCTGGCGCACGCCGCCGGGCTGGCGCGCTGGCGCAGAAGGCAACCCGCCGGCTTCCGTGCGGGCCTGGGTGGACCAGCGCCTGCTCAAGGAAGCGGCTGCTGCAGCAGCGCAGGACAGCACGGCCTTTCGTGAGCGGGTGACGGCTTTTCAGACCGCGCAAGGTTTGCCGGTGGATGGCCGGGTCGGGCCGGTGACGTTGATGCAGCTCAACCGCAGCAGCGCTGTCGACGAACCCCGCCTGGCCGACGCCGGCGTGCGCTGACGATGTCCTACATCCTCGACGCCCTGCGCCGTGCCGATGCCGAAAGGCAGCAGGGCGCCGTGCCCGGCCTGGCCGCGCAGGCCGACGTTCTGCGGCCACCGCCGCGCGAGCGTGAGCGCTGGCTGCCGGCGCTGTTGATGGGCGCCTTGCTGCTGCTCGGTCTTGGCGTGGTGATCTGGTGGTTGCTGCGTGCACCGCCGCCCAGGCCGGCTGCCGGCCCGCCGCCCAACGCGGCAGTTAGCCCGGCGCCGCCGAGCGTCGTCGTCGCGCCGCAGCCGTCGCTGCCGATCGTGGTGTCGGC
>JAJAZC010000161.1 GCA_026785885.1 Rubrivivax sp. | reverse complement strand
GCGCTACCCGGCATCGTGCCCGGCCGCGACGACCGGCCGGCCGGCTGCCTGCTGGCGCCCCGCTGCGCGCGTGTGCAGCCGCGTTGCCAGAGCGAGCGGCCGGCGCTGTCGTTCTCCATGTCGCAAGGCGTGCGGTGTTTTTACCCGGTGGCTGCCTGGGAGGCCGGCACCGAGCCGGCACCCGCCGGGCTGCCTAGCGGATGAACACGTGATGAACACACGATGACCGCCGTCGTGCTCCAAGCACAGGATCTGGCGCGCCACTACCGCGTCGGGCGCGGCCTGTTGCGCACGGCCGCAACCGTCAAGGCGCTGGATGGCGTGAGCTTCACGCTGCAGGCCGGCCGCACGCTGGCGGTGGTGGGTGAATCGGGCTGCGGCAAAAGCACGCTGGCGCGGCAGCTGACGCTGATCGAGCCGCCGACCTCGGGCGCGCTGTTCATCGATCAGCGTGATGCTGCGCAGGCCGACCCGCGCACACTGAAAGCGCTGCGCCAGCGCGTGCAGATGGTGTTTCAAAACCCGTATGCATCACTCAATCCGCGCAAGACCATTGCCGCGGCGCTGGCCGAGCCGCTGCGCATCAACACGGTGTTGAGCAAGGCCGCGCGCGCCGAGCGCGTGATGCAAATGATCGAGCGCGTAGGCCTGCGCCCGGAGCATGCGGCGCGCTATCCGCATATGTTCAGCGGCGGCCAGCGCCAGCGTGTGGCGGTGGCGCGCGCGATGATGTTGCAGCCGGCGCTGGTGGTGGCCGATGAGCCGACGTCGGCGCTGGACGTCAGCATCCAGGCGCAGATCCTCAACCTGTTCATGGATCTGCAGGACAGCACCGGCACGGCCTACGTCTTCATCAGCCACAACCTGGCGGTGGTCGAGCACGTGGCGCACGCGGTGATGGTGATGTACCTGGGCCGCGCGGTGGAGCACGGCCCCAAAGCCGCCGTGTTGAAAACGCCGCTGCATCCGTACACACGCGCCTTGCTGGCCGCGGTGCCGGTGTTGAAGCCAGCCGACCGCCGCGTGCACATACCGTTGATCGGTGAGACACCCAGCCCGCTGGCCCCGCCGCCCGGTTGCACTTTTCATACCCGCTGCCCGCTGGCGCAGGCACGATGCCGCACCGAGCCGCCGGCGCTGCGCGATATCCAAGGGCGGCTGGTGGCCTGCCACTTTGCCGAACGGACAGCCGATCAGACAGCCGAACCCGCGGCCAATCACACGGCCGAACCCACGGTCACTGAAACGGTCGATGCAACCGCCGTCCAACGCTGAATGCCTAACTCCCGACCTGTATGAACACCGCCCTGGCCCACGAGTTGACCCACGCCGTGCGCGAGCAGGACTTCGTCAGCACAGCCGACGCCATGCGCGGCGGCCAGCCGGTGCAGGTGCACCCGAGCATCGACCTGGCGCTGGTGGTCTTCACGCCGCAGCAAGCACCGCGCTGGGCCAACGTGCTGTTCTCGCGTGAGCACCCGCAAGGCTGGGTGGCCGATACCGGCGCGCACGCTGGCGTCGTGCGGCATCTGCGCTTCGATGCCGACTTGCAGAACGCGCAAGGCCGCTCTGCCGCTTGGCTGCCTGGCGCCGACTGGGCCACGCTGCCCTTCAAACCGCTGCAGGCCCATCTGCAAGATCAGGCGCCGCCGCGCTTTGTGGCGCCGTACCCGGCCTCGCTGCTGAAGCTGATGGTCGCGGTGGGCGTGGGCTTGGCGGTGGATGCCGGCCGCTGCGACTGGCCCGCCGCGCTGGAGCCGATGCTCGTCGTCAGCGACAACGAAGCCACCGACCAGTGCGTCGCGCTGCTGCACCGCGTCGGCATGGTCGACACGCTGAACCGCCAGCTCGCCGCCTGGGGCTTGCGCACGCTGCAGCTCAACAACACCACCGCGGCCGGCGGCTGGCGCAACGGCGACGGCGCAGGCGTCGGCCACATCCACATGACGGCCTGGGACACGGCGCGGCTGTTGTGGCTGCTGGACGCCGATGCACCGGCAGCACCGTGGCTGGCACCCGCTGCACTGCGGCTGGCACCGGCCACACGCGGCCGCTTGCGCAGCGTGCTGGCGCAGCAGCAGCTGGATGAGATCCTGTCGTCGGGCCGCTTGCGTGGCGTGCCGGGCTGGGTGCCGGGGCTGCCGGACGCACCGGTTTTTGCGCACAAGACCGGCACGACCGAGAACTACGCGTCCGATGCCGGCATCGTGAAGACCGCGTCGGTGCACTACGTCGTCGCGGTGCTGACCAACCTGGGCAGCCGCTACGCGCCGCACGAGAAATGCGCGACTACCTGGCGGCTGCCGGCCCTCGGTGCTGCGGTACACCGCATCGTGCAGTCGCTGGCGTGAAGGGCGCGGCCCCGGCGCTGCGGCTGCAGGCCGGCTTTGCTTTGCCGCCGGTGCTGGATGCGCGCGGCGGCAGCGTTGTCGCGGTCATCGCGCCCGCGGGCCCGGTGGCTGACGCTTCTGCGGTGCTGCCGGCCGTGCAGGCGCTGTACGCGCGCCATGGCCACCGTGCGCGGCTGCACCCGGGATGTGGCGTCAACACCGGCTACCTTGCCGGCGACGACGATCTGCGGCTGGCCGATCTGCATGCCGCGCTGGCCGACCCCGAGGTCGCCGCCATCCACTGCCTGCGAGGCGGCTACGGCGCGATGCGCTTGCTGGACCGCATCGACCCAGCGCTGGTGCGGCAAGCGCGCAAGCCGCTGATCGGCTACAGCGACATCACCGCGCTGCACGCGCTGTGGCTGCAGCAGGGCATTACTTGCATCCACGCGCCGATGCCGGCGTCCGACCTGATCCTGCCCGGCCGTGACGCCGACGAAGCGGCGCTGTTTGCGCTGTTGCACCAGGGGCTGGCCGGCGGTGCCGCTGTGGATGCCGGCGCGGCGCTGGCCACAGATAGCATTGCGCTGCGGTACCCGGGCCGGGCCGCGGGCCGGTTGATCGGCGGCAACCTGAGCCTGGTGGCTGCATTGCTTGGCACGCCCTGGGCCGTGCCGGTTCAGGGCGCAATTCTGTTTCTCGAAGACGTGAGTGAGCAGGTCTACCGCGTCGACCGCTTGCTGACGCAGCTGCGGCTGGCCGGTGTGCTCGACGCCGCGGCCGGCTTCGTAATTGGCAGCTTCACTGAAGGCGAAGCGCCACTGGCGCTGCTGCAGCAGACGCTGCTGCCCATCTGCCAGCGTCACGGCAAACCTTTGCTCAGCGGCTGGCCCGCTGGCCACGGCACACCCAACCGGCCGTTGCTGCTGGGGCTGCCCGTGGTGCTGGATGTGCCGGGCTAAAGAACGCTGGTATCAGCGAAAGCCGAGCCGGCCCTCGATCGAGTCATCCAGCGTCTTGCCGACCGCCGCGCCGATCATCATCTTCACGCCGGCCACCAGGCTGCCGTGTTTGTTGTCCCAGTAATAGCCGGACTCGGGCGCCACGCGGATCACGGTGATGCGCGGGTCGTCGACACCGCCGGTGAACCAGGTCTTGATCATCGGCTCCCACAGCTCTTTGATGCGCTGTTTATCGCGCGAGATGCTGGCCGTGCCGTGCAGGTGCAGAAAATCGGCGTGCTCCGAACCCTGGAAGAACAAGTCCACGCGCGAGGATTCCGATAGTTCCTGGTTCTTGCTGCTGTCGTCGGCGCTCAGAAACCACAGGTGGCCGTTGTCGTCGACCTTGCGCACGCTCATCGGCCGCGTGGCGGCTGACGGGCCTTTGGCCATTTCGGTGCAGAAGAAACAGGTCTTCGTCTTGTCCACCACCGCCTTGATGCGCTGGACGGCGGCATGGCCGCTCAGGTCTTCGTGGTTGTCTTCGGGCTGGTTGCGATTGATCGAATCCATGGCGGTACGGAGATAAGAGTGGCAGATGCGTGGATGGTCAGGGCGGGCTGCATCGCTTGCAGCCGGCCACGGTGCTGCGATCGCGTAGGCCGCATCCGACAGCGGCCTGCACGCGAGAATGCAAAGCCGCCCACACACTGCCGACTGCCACGATGCCCGCCATGCCTGCCACGATGCCCGCCATGCCTGCCACCCTGCAATCGCTGCCGCTGCTCGCCCGCGGCAAGGTGCGCGACATCTACGCCGTGGGCAGCGACCGCTTGCTGCTGGTGGCCAGCGACCGCCTCAGCGCCTTCGACGTGGTGATGAAGGACCCGGTGCCGGGCAAGGGCCGGCTGCTGACGCAGATGGCGCTGTTCTGGTTCGAGCGGCTGCAGCACTTCGTGCCCACCCACCTGACGGGCGAGGCGCCGCAGAGCGTGGTCGCTGCCAGTGAGCACCCGCTGATCGAAGGCCGCGCGATGCTCGTCAAGCGCCTGCAGCCACTGCTTTGCGAGGCCGTGGTGCGCGGCTATATCGCCGGCTCGGGCTGGAAGGCGTACGCGGAGACCGGCAGCGTCTGCGGCCTGCCGCTGCCACCTGGCCTGGCGCCCACGCAGCCGCTGGCCGAGCCGATCTTCACGCCGGCCACCAAGGCCGCAGCGGGTGCGCACGACGAGAACATCCGCTTTGATGCGCTCGAAGCTTTGCTTGGCGCCGCACGCGCGGCCGAGTTGCGTGAGACAGCGCTGCGGCTGTTTCGGGTTGCCAGTGCGCACGCGCTGACACGCGGCATCGTGATTGCCGACACCAAGTTCGAGTTCGGCCTGGATGATGTCGGCCGCCTGACGCTGATGGACGAAGCGCTGACGCCGGACTCGTCGCGCTTCTGGCTGGCGGATGACTTGCGCCAGGGCCGCATCGTCGCTTTGGACAAACAGCCGCTGCGCGACTGGCTGGCCAGCACCGGTGTCACCGGTGGCACTGAGCAAGCCGCGCTGGACTTGCCGGCCACGGTAATTGCCGGTATTCAAGAACGTTACGCACACGCGCAGCAGCTGCTGTGCACATGAGGGCCGCACCATGATCAGCAACCACAACCTGCGCGCCCACCGCATCACCGGCCTGCAACCCGGGCCGCGGCTGATCGTCACCGGCGCCGTGCACGGCAACGAAGTCGCGGGCACCAAAGGCATCCGCCGGGTGCTGGATGAGATGGACCACGGCGAGATCGAAATCCTGCGCGGCAGCGTGACCTTCGTGCCGGTGTGCAACCCGCTGGCCTACAACAATCTGCGCCGCATGGGTGAGCGCAACCTCAACCGGCGGCTGCAGCCGAGCGCCGTGCCGCAGGACAACGAAGACCGCATCGCGCGTGTCCTCTGTGGCTGGTTTGCAGAGCACGACGTGCTGCTGGATCTGCACAGCTTCAGAAGCCCGGGCCAGCCCTTCGTGATGCGCGGCCCGCCCGACAACCGCGGCACGCTGGAGCCCTTTGCGCACGCCGCCGCCGAGGCGCAACTGGCCGCGCACGCGGGCCCGAGTCGCATCGTCGAAGGCTGGATGGGCGTCTATGCGGCCGGCGTGGCGCGGCGCCAGCTGCGCGGCCTGACGCCGGGCGCCGTGCACGAGGACCCGAGCTACGGCGTGGGCACCACCGAGACCATGCGCAGCCTGGGCGCGGGCGGCCAGGGCGGTTACGGCATCACACTCGAATGCGGCCAGCACGACGACCCCGATGGCGAAGACGTAGCGCACCACGCCATCCGCCAGACGTTGGCTCTGCTGGGCCTGGCCGAGCTGCCGCTGCAGCCGCCGGCACGGCCTTTCGAGTGCCTGGCACTGACCGACGTCATCGACCGCCATGCCGAGGGCGACCACTTCATCAAGCCGTGGACCAGCTTCGATGCGCTGGCCGAAGGCGAGCTGATCGCGCTGCGCGCCGACGGCAGCGAAGTGCGGGCACCGGAGGCCGGCTACATCGTCTTCCCCGACGTCTCGGCGCAGCCGGGGCACGAGTGGTTTTATCTGGCGGCGGCGAGCGCGCGGGCGCTGTAGCGGCGTGGCAAGAGCTTTGGGACAAGCAGCCCGGGACTTGCGGCACTCACTTGGTTTGTTTGTCCAGTGAGGTGTCTTCCGAAAACTTCAAGGCGAACAGCGCCTTGTTCTCCAGGCTGGTGCCGACCGCCGAACGGGCCCGCCCATAACGGAACTCCAGCCACAGGCCAGGGGCGACCCTCTTGTCAATGCCCAACGCCTGCTTAAAGTCCGTCTGCGATGCGGTGAGGGTGCGGCCCTTGACGCTGCTGACTTCGGCGATGGCAAACATGTCTGCTTTTTTCGAGGCCTTGTACGTGTAGCGAAATCCGGCGCTGTTTGTGCTTTTAAATGCGGCCGTTCTGCCCAGCGTCGTCAGGTCCAGCTCGTCATCAGCGCGGCGCCAGGTGAGGTTGGCCAAACCGTCGGCGCCCACGCCCAAAGCTGCCGACACCTTGAGGTGAGTCGCCAGTCGAAGACGGCTGCGCTCACCGGTGGCGGGTTCGATCCAGCCGCGGCCCAGAAGTATTTGCACCCGATGCGAATTCCACTTCTTGGCGATGTCCGCAGCCGCCTTCTGTGCACAGACCCGGACCGCCGCAAACTTGCTCGACGCCTGGGTCTTCTCGTGGGAAGCCTTCTCGGCAATGGCCGTCAGCTCGTCGAGATTGGGCGCACGGCCCAGCTTTATCGTCTCTTGTGCCACCAGGCTGCGCTGGACTTCTTCCAGGCTTCGTTCCGAAGCCTCCAGGGCCTGCAGCCCGTTGCGGCAGACACCCGCCTCTGATGTATCACCGAGTGCGCGATAGGCAATGACGATCGGATCGTCTTCGGGGTCGATCAGGAACGATGCACTAACCGCCAATGCCGATTGGTCAAATTCGGCAGCGCCAATCTTCTTGCGGTTCTGCGCATAGCTGAACGTTGTGCCGCCCCAGATGCGGCGCAACACGTCGCCTTCGCGATACTTGTCAGCCGCCACAGCCACGGCGTCGAAGCCGCTACGTGCTGGCGTGATGGAAATGCCGAACCCTTTTTGCGTATCGCGGTCGCCAATATTGCCAAGCGACAAAGCGAGATCCCGCGGCGTCTGCAGGTCGGAACTGACGCCCTTGGAAACACCGATCACGTCGTTGGCCGCCACCGGCCCCGCGTTGGGCGCAAACAGGTAGTCCTTGATCGTGCCCTGTGCAGCCGCGGATGCGGCAACGAGCAGCGCGCAGACAGCCGAAGCCGAGCGAACGGTGTAGTAGGGCATGTGGGTCTCCAGACGCTGGCTCAAGACACGATGAGAAAAAACAGTCGACCGTCAATGTCGACTTTCGGGTCCTGCTCAGGGACCTTGCCAGTGACGACGAGAACCCGTTTGCCGTTAATCGATAAGTTGCTATTGATGCTGGCGTTCGGCAAACCTGGCAAATCGGTGGCATGCACGCGCACCGACACCAGGTAACGCCCAGGCGCTAGGGTGCGCGGCTGGGGTTGGCCCGCCGTTCCGCTGGGAAACGGATGGACGATCGGCGGCTTGTCGATGTCCCAGGACACCCGCATGCGTACGAAGGCTTGGCCGCGGTGTTCGAAGGCAAAGCGCACGGTAGGCCCGACGACATCAACGGTGCCGTCGACGGCAACGCCGGGAAGATTGATCTGCATGGCGGGCTTCTTTCCATTGAAGCGGCATGATCGATCGACGGGCGCAAAGTGGCATCCACAAAGCTAACGAGTGAAACGCAGTGCCCGGAAACCCCAGGCGCGACAGACATCAGCTACCGCGGCGCGAACGCGGTACGAACATGGCCGTGCTATCCCAGCCCCGGCCGCGGCCCGAACAGCGGCCGCGTCGGCTCGTTACGCTGCACGGCGGCCAGCGCTTCGTTCATCGCCAGGCTCAATTGCCGGTTGCGTTCGGGCGCGTTGAAGACATCGTCCTGCGGCGCGTTGGCGACCTCGACTTGCGGCGCGGTGCCGAAGTTTTCCACCGCCCAGCCGACGTCCTGAAACCACAAGCTGTACTCGGGCTGCGTCGTCTCTGTCCCGTCAGCCAGTTTGTGGCGCGGCCAGATGCCGATCACGCCGCCCCAGGTGCGCTGGCCCACCAGCGTGCCGATGCCCATCAACTTGAAGCCGTGGCTGAAAATGTCGCCGTCCGAGCCGGCGTGTTCGATGGTCAGCGCGACCACCGGGCCGGCCGGCGCTTCATCGGGGTAGCTGGTGGGCTGGCCCCAGTGCGCGGTCATCCAGGCGATGCGCCGGCGCGCGACCTTCTCCAGCAGCAACTGGCTGACGTGGCCGCCGCGGTTGTAGCGCACGTCGACCAGCAGCGCATCGCGGTCGCGCTCGCTGCCGAAGTAGCGGTGAAATTCGGCGAAGCCGGCGCTCATCATGTCGGGCAGGTGCAGGTAGCCCACGCGGCCGCCGCTGGCCTGGCGCACCCAGGCACGGTTGCGCTCGACCCATTCGCGATAACGCGCCGGAATCTCGTCGGCCAAGGCCGTGATCAGCACCTCGCGGCCCGTGCCTTGTGCATCGGCCAACGTCAACGCCACCTTGCTGCCGGCTTGGTGCACCAGCAGCGCCTGCGGCGGCAGCGTGGCCAGCAGCGGCTGACCGCCCGAAGGCGACGATGCGCTCGCCCTGCTCACCGGTTTGCACTGCCACGCCGATGGCGTTGAGCGGTGAATCGGCCGTGCTGTCCCAGGCGTCGCCCTGCACCGTGCGCAGGATGCGCCAGCCGCCGCCATTTTCGGCGGCCACTGCGCGCAGCGCGGCCGCCAGGTGGCCCAGCGCGACAGCCGGCGGGCGGCGGTGGTCCCCGCCTATCTCGTAGGCGTGCGAGGTGCCGAGCTCGCCCTGCAGCTTCTAGATCA
Organism: Rubrivivax sp.; assembly: GCA_026785885.1. Taxonomy (GTDB): domain Bacteria; phylum Pseudomonadota; class Gammaproteobacteria; order Burkholderiales; family Burkholderiaceae_C; genus Rubrivivax. Next base: position 130 of record JAJAZC010000161.1, on the reverse strand, counting down.
GATCGGACAGCTCACCGCGGGTGGCCACGCGCGGCAGCAGCGGCGCGTAGCGCTCGCGCACCGCGGGCCAGTCGATGCCGGACATGTCCTCGACCCAGAAGTGATCGCGCTGCAGCCACCAGACCTCGGC
>JAJAZC010000160.1 GCA_026785885.1 Rubrivivax sp. | reverse complement strand
CGGCTGCACACGCGGCGTGGGCGGGGTTGCCAGCGCGTCGGCCGGCGGCAGGTCGGCAGCGCCGAGCGCCGGCTCGACGCGGTCGTTGTCCGGCACCGGGTCCAGGCTCTGCTTGGGCGCCGCGCGGCGTAGCCGCCACCAGGTGTGCAGCGCCAGCGCCAGCAGCACCACGGCGCCGAGGATGGCCAGGGCTGTACTCAGTGTCATGGCGTCAATGCGCGTTGCGTGGCGTGCGGGCCATTTCAGGCTGCCTCAGCCAGACTGAGTGCGGCCTGCATGTCCACCGTCACGATGCGCGAAACCCCTTGCTCCTGCATCGTCACGCCGATCAGCTGCTCAGCCATCTCCATTGCGATCTTGTTGTGGCTGATGAAGAGGAATTGCGTGCCGCGGCTCATCTCGATGACCAAATTTTTGTAGCGCTCGGTGTTGGCGTCGTCCAGCGGCGCGTCGACTTCGTCGAGCAAACAAAACGGCGCCGGGTTGAGCTGGAAGATCGCAAACACCAGCGCAATGGCGGTCAGCGCTTTTTCGCCGCCGCTGAGCAGGTGGATGCTGCTGTTTTTCTTGCCCGGCGGCTGCGCCATCACCTGCACGCCGCTGTCCAGAATCTCCGCGCCCGTCATCACCAAGCGCGCATTGCCGCCGCCGAACAGGCTTGGAAACATGCGGCCGAAATGGTCGTTGACCTGGTTGAAGGTGCTGGCCAGAAGGTCACGCGTTTCAAGATCAATCTTGCGGATCGCGTCTTCCAGCGTCGCCATGGCTTCGAGCAGATCGGCGTTCTGCGCGTCCAGAAACATCTTGCGCTCACGGCTGGCGCTCAGCTCGTCCAGCGCCGCCAGATTGACGGCACCCAAGGCATTGATCTCGCGGGTTATGCGGTCGATGTCGGCCTGCAAGCCCTTCACCGACAACGCCGGCTTCACACCGCCAGCTTCCATGCCGTCTGCTATGCCGTCTTTTATGCCGTCCGCCAGCGCCACGACGTCGACCGCGGCTGCGGCCAGTTGCTCCAGGTACTGCGCGCCGCCCAGCTGCGCGGCCTGCAGCTCCAGCTGCAGCTTGCCGATCTGCTCGCGCAGCGGCTGCAGGCTGTGCTCAAAGCCCATTTTCTGCTCCTCGGCGCGCTTGAGCTGCGCGCTCAAGTCGTCGTACGCGCTGCGCGCCTGGCCCAGCGCCTGTTCGCGATCGATCTTGATCGCCAGCGCCGCCTCCAAGCCGCTGTGCGCCGCGGCGTCGTCAAAGCCGGCCAGCTCCAGCTGCAACTGCTCACCGGCCTGCACATTGGCCGCGCGCTGCACGGCCGCGGTCTCGATGCTGCGCTGCAGCTCAGCCTGCCGCGCGGCCAGCGTGCGGGCCTGGAAGCGCGTCTCCTGCGCCTGGCGCTCCAGCGCACGTTGCTGCTCGCGGGCGTCGGCCAGCTGCCGCTCGGCCGCGATGACCGCGTCGTCGAGCTCGGCGTGCCGCTCCTGCGTGGTGCCGAGAGCCATGTCCAGCTCTTCGAAGCGCGCTTCGCCGGTGGCTTTGCGCTCTTCCAGCGCTTCGAGCTGCGCGTCGATCTCGGCCAGCTCTTCAGCCAACTGTTCACGGCGCGTGGTCGCGGCTTCGGCCTGTTGCGACAGACGCAGCAGCTCGACGTGCAGCGTGTGCGCTCGGTTTTGCGCGTCTGCAGCCTCGCGGCGCGCGACTAGCAGTCGCTGCGAGGCATCGGTGTAAGCCGCTTCCAGCCGCACCGACGCGCTGCGTGTGTCGTCGGCGATCAGCAATTGCGCGCGCTGCTGAAGATCGAGGTTTTCTATCTCCTGCGCACGCGCCAGCAGGCCCGCCTGCGCACTGTCCGGCGCGTAAAAGGCCACTGCGTGCGGGCTTACCGCGTGGCCTTCGCGGGTCATGATGACTTCGCCCTGCGTCAGCTGGCTGCGTTGGGCCAGCGCCTCGTCGATGGAGCCGGCGGTGTAGACACCTTCGAGCCAGTCGGACAACAGCGCCTTCAGTGCGGCTGTCTCTTGCAGATGACCCAGGCGCAGTAGATCGGACAACCGCGGCAGCCTGCGGTGCGTGCTGGCCGCGGCACCCGTGGCGCTCGTAGGCAGCGCGTAGAAGGCCAACCGGGCCGGCGGTGCGTCGGTGGCAAACGCACGCACGGTGTCGAGCCGGCCGACGCTCAAGGCGCTCAGGCGCTCGCGCAGCGCGGCCTCCAGCGCCGTCTCCCAGCCAGGCTCTATGTGCAGCTGCGTCCAAAGGCCCTGCAACCCCGTCAGGCCGTGCTTGTCTAGCCAGGGCTTGAGCTTGCCTTCGGTTTGCACCTTGGCCTGCAGCGAGCGCAGTGCCTCGAGCCGTGCGGCAATGTCGGCCAGCCGCCCCGATTCGCGATTGACGGCCTCCTGCGCCGCGCGGCGTTGTTCGTCCAGCTGCGGCAGCTGCTCGTTCAATTCATGCAGGCGCGCATCGTTGATGTCGCGGGTATCGGAAGCTGCAGCTCGATCGCTTTTGAGCGATTCCAGTCGCGCCAGGTCAGGTGCCTGCAGGCCCTGCCGTTCACCGGCCAGCCGCTCGCGCCGGCTCTTCAGGCCGCGTGATTGCTCCTCGACGTTGCGGCTGTCTGAGGCCAGTACCTGGATCTGCTGCTGCACCTGCGCCACCGCGCCGCGCTGCTGGTTGCTGGCGGCCTGCGCGCTGCGCACGGCGTCTTCGGCATCGGGCAGCGCCTGGCCCTGCTCTTCGGCCTTGGCGTGCAGCAGAGCGGCCTGTTCTTCGGCCGCGACGATCTGCCCTGCGGTGCCGTCCAACTCGGCCGCAGCGGCCTGCTGGCGCTCGGCCCATTGCGCGTTTTGTGCGTTCAGTTCGGCCAGCCGGGCTTGTGCGCGGTTGCGGCCTTCGACGACGTAGCGAATGCGTTCTTCCAGCCGACTGACTTCCAGCGCGGCCTCGGCCAGCCAGCCCTGTTTGCTGTGCAGCACGTCGTTGGCCGCGTAGTGCGCCTGGCGCACCTGCTCCAGCTGCGCTTCGACGTGGCGCAAGTCGGCCATGCGCGATTCCAGAGCCGTGGCGGCGGCGCCTGCAGCGGCGGCCACGCGCGCTTCTTCGCTGGCCGCGTCACGGTGCTTCAAGAACCACAGCTGGTGCAGCTTGGTGCTGCCGTCGTCCTGCAATTGGCGGTACAGCGTGGCGACCTCGGCCTGCTTTTCCAGCTTGTCGAGGTTGCTGTTGAGCTCACGCAGGATGTCGTCGACACGCGTCAGGTTCTCGCGCGTGTCCTTGAGCCGGTTTTCGGTTTCGCGGCGCCGCTCTTTGTATTTGGAGACACCGGCGGCTTCTTCCAGAAACAGCCGCAGCTCTTCGGGGCGCGATTCGATGATGCGGCTAATGGTGCCCTGGCCGATGATCGCGTAGGCCCGCGGGCCGAGGCCCGTGCCGAGAAACACGTCCTGCACATCACGCCGGCGCACCGGCTGGTTGTTGATGTAGTAGCTGCTGGTGCCGTCACGCGTCAACGTGCGCTTGACGGCGATCTCGGCAAACGAATTCCACTGGCCGCCGGCGCGCGCCAGCGTGTTGTCGAACACCAGCTCCACGCTGGCGCGGCTGGCCGGCTTGCGCTGCCCACTGCCGTTGAAGATGACGTCCTGCATCGATTCGCCGCGCAGCTCACTGGCCTTGCTTTCGCCGAGCACCCAGCGCACGGCGTCCATGATGTTGCTCTTGCCGCAGCCGTTGGGCCCGACCACGCCGACCAGTTGCCCCGGCAGCTGGAAGGTCGTCGGGTCGGCAAAGGACTTGAAGCCCGAGAGCTTGATCTGGGTGAGGCGCATCGGTTCTTCGGGCCCCCGCCACGCGGCCGGTGAGGCGCGCGCAAGTGCTTGATTCAATTAAGAAAAAGCGCTCCGGCTTGGGGCGCAAATGGGCCTGGATGATAGCATCGCGCCCCCCGAAACCAGCGCAGCGCCCATGGCCAGGAACCCCCTCAATCAGCGTCTGGCGCCGGCCGTGCCGCCCAGCGCGCCGAGCCGCCATCTGCAGGCCTTTGCCAACCCGGCACTCGCGCGCGATTACGTCATCCGCTTCGACGTGCCCGAGTTCACCTGCCTGTGCCCGCTGACCGGCCAGCCCGACTTTGCGCACTTCACCATAACGATCGTGGCCGACAAGCTGTGCGTCGAAACCAAAAGCCTGAAGCAGTACTTCTGGAGCTACCGCAACGAAGGTGCCTTTCACGAGAAGGTCAGCAACCGCATCGTCGACGATCTGGTCGAGGCCATCGCACCACGCTTCGTGCGGCTGCATGCAGACTGGTTTGTGCGCGGCGGCATACGCACTTTCGTGACGGTCGAGCACCGCAAGAAGGGCTGGAAGCCGGCGCCCGCGGTGGTGCTGCCGGCTGAGCCAACCTGATCGGGGCGCAAGCGATGCGCGATGAACAACCGGCGCAAGGGCTCCAAACGCAGCGCCCCGCGTATCAAAAATTTGCGGTGCGCGTGGGCGCCAGCGCTATCGACGGCCAGGGCGCTTTTGCTGCCGAGGCGGTGCCCCAGCGCCGCAAGATCGGTGAGATCCGCGGCCAGAGCATCAGCGTGGCCGAAGCACGCATCCGCGCGACAAGGCACGAGCGCATCATGATCGTCGAGCTGTCGCCGAAGAAGGCCATCGACTTCAGCCACAGCAGCGACCCGATGCGCTTCACCAACCACAGCTGCCAGCCCAATGCGCGGCTCGTGATTCGCAATGGCCGCGTCGAGTTCTACGCCGCACGCGCGATCGTTGCCGGCGAAGAGATTACGGTGGACTACGGCCAGACGCACCACGAAGGCCGCTTGCGCTGCCAGTGCGGCGCGGTGGGTTGCCGGGGTGCGTTGTAGCGGCGCGGCTGCAGCGCGGAACTTGAGGGGCGTCGCTTGCAGCGCCTGGCTTATCAGGCGGCTTGCTGGCCCGCTGTCAACCCGAGCGCATCGACCAGGTGCTGCGCCACCAGGCCGGACGACTGCGGGTTCTGCCCGGTGATGAACTGACCGTCGCGCACGGCGAAAGCCTGCCAGTTGGGCGCACCCACGAACTCGGCGCCGAGTTCGCGCAAGCGTGTCTCCAGCTGGAACGGCACCACGCCGGCCAGGCCGACGGCGTCTTCTTCGGCGTCGGTGAAGGCATTGATGCGCCGGCCTTCGACAATCGGTTTGCCGTCGGCGCGCCGGGCGGTCACGAGGCCCGCTGCGCCGTGGCACACCGAAGCGATCAGCGCACCTTTTGCAAACGCCGCTTCAACCGCGCGGGTCACACCGGCGTCGGTGGGCAAGTCCCACATCGTGCCGTGGCCACCCGGCAGGAACACGGCGTCGAAGCCCGCTGCGTCCAGCGCTGCAACCGGCTGCGTGGCTTGGGCCAAGGCCTGCGCTTCAGGGTCGGCCAGAAAGCGCTCGATCAGCGCATCGTTGGAGCCAGCGGCCTTGATGCTGGCCGGATCGAAGGCCAGCGGGCCGCCCTGGGTTGTCGCGATCTCGACCGTCGCGCCGGCGTCGATGAGCTGGTAATACGGCACGACAAGCTCCTCGGCAAACACGCCGGTGGGTTTGCCGGTGTTGCCCAGGCGGGTGTGGGAAGTGGCAATGATGAGTACACGTGCGGTCATGGTGGGCCTTTGAAGTTGAAGCATTGACTGCGGGTGCGGGAGATCGGTTCCGCTTGTTATGGCGGTGCATTCATGGCGGCGCATTCGTGGCGGCATGTCCGCAAGTGCAGACGGGCTCGGTTGTGTCAGCCAGCCGCGTGCCGGCAGCGGGCTGGTCAGGAAGTCCAGCGTCTGGCTGGCCGCCGATGACGACACGGGTAGACCGGCCGCAGCGGGGCATGCCGCAGTCCCGCCCGGCCGACTTCCAGCAACTCGTCGCGGTCGTTGCTGGCAATCGGCTTGAAGGGCAGCACCGCCAGTGTCGACGGCGTGAGCCCGCGGCCAGCGGCCGGTTTGCGCAGCCACCACAGTGCAGCACCGCCGGCCAGCGCGGAGCCAGCCAGCGCGCTGCCACCGTGCGCAGCATGGCGTCCAGTCGGTCGTGGCGCCGCCCACCTTCGATCGGGTTGCACCACACCAGCACGACATCCACGGCGAGCAGCTGGGCCTGCACCTCGTCGGCAACGTCATCGTGATGAACGGCGGGCTGCGCCTGCACACCGGCCGCTGCCAGGGCATCGAAAAGCGCGGCGAAGCGGCTGTGCGCGGCAACCTGCGCAGGATCAGCGCGGCTGCTTGCTGCACGGTCGCCCGGACCGCCGGGATAAAGCAGCGCCACGCCCGCGCGGCTCATGGCCGAGAAGGAAGAATCCCGCATCGGTTTCATCCCAGCAGCGCCACGCACTCACGGCTTACGGCGGAGGCACCTTTTGCGCTCCCCAAGGGCGCCTGTGTGGCAGCACGAGCAAGACCATCGCAACGGCATGAACGCGCGGCTTTTGCAGGCGCTTCATGGCGCGCCCGCCGCCGTGCTGTGGCCACTGATCTTGGCCACCACGGCCAGGCCGGCGCGCTGCCAGCCGTCGATGCCGCCGCGCAGGAAGCGTGCGTCCAGCCCGGCCGCCCGAAGCTGCAGTGCAGTGGCGCGGCTGACCTCGTGGCCATAGACGCAGTAGACGACGACGGGTCGTGCGCGCGGCAGTGCGGTGGCCCACTGCGCGACGGCTGCCGGGTCGCGCCAATGGGCCTCCTGCAGCATCGCCGTGGCTTCCAAGAAGGCACCGGCGCGGCGCACGTCCAGCAGCGTGGCGCCCGTCAACGCGGTCGGCAGATCGGCAGCATCCAGGCCGATGGCTTCTGTCGCGTCGTGCACCGCGGCCTGGTAGCGCGTGTAGACGCCGGCCCAGTCGACTTGCTGCAAGAAGGAATCGACGGTGGTGTGCATGGGTGCGCCAGGGTTGCTGCCGGCGGGCTGCGCCTGGCAGTCCAGCGCCAACAACGGCACGGCGCCGCTGGGGATGGGTGTGGCCGCGTCGCTGCTGCGGTTGACCGGCCGGCCCAGGCGGGTGTCGAAGTCCAGCCACTTCCAGCGGGCGCCGCCGGCTGCCGTGGCGGCAAAGTCCTGCTGCCAGGCATCGATGCCGCCGAAGCCTGCCTGCAGCGCCAGCAGCATTGGCGGCTGCATCGGCGCTTGGATCATCGAGCCGTCGCGGCCCACAGAAGCCGCGGCCATCGCAGGGCCGTTCAAATCGTTCTCAGGCAGCTTCATGAACCACTTCTTTCAAAGCAGCCAGTGGCCACGCAACGTGACAGTTAGGCCAGCCGCTGCACAGGCCGCCAGCAGCGGCAGCACGCCGACCTTGAATCTGAACAGCGCCACCGCCGCGGCCGCGGCAATCAACGCGGCGACGGCATCGAAGCGGCCGCCGACACCGTCCGGCCACAGCACATGCGCCGCGAAGAACAGCGCCAGGTTGACGATCACGCCAACCACTGCAGCCGTCACCGCCGTCAAGGGCGCGGTGAAGGCGAGCCGGCCATGCGTGGCTTCGACCAGCGGCCCGCCGGCCAGGATGAAGACGAAGGACGGCAGGAAGGTGAAGAAGGTCACCACCACCGCAGCCAGTGCACCGCCCAGAAAAAGCGCATCGGGGCCCAGCACCTGCTTGAGCCAACCGCCGACGAAGCCGACAAAGGCCACCACCATGATCAGCGGGCCGGGCGTCGTTTCACCGAGCGCCAGGCCGTCGATCATCTGCGGCCCGCTGATCCACTGGTGGTGCTCCACTGCACCCTGGTAGACGTAAGGCAGCACGGCATACGCGCCGCCGAATGTCAGCAGCGCAGCTTTGGTGAAGAACCAGGCCATCTGCGTCAACGTGCCGTCCAGCCCCTGCGTGGCCAGCAGCACCGCCATGCCCACCAGCCACAGGCCGATGCCGATGCCCAGCACCCACAGCAGGCGCGACCGTGATGCGCGCGCGTGCTGCGGCGTCGGTGTGTGGTCGTCGATCAAAGCCGGCCCGTAGCTTTTGCTTCCGCTGCGCGCGGCGGGGTCCACATTCCCGCTGCTTGCAGCGGGGTCCAAATTCGCGCCCGGCGCGAAGACAGCAGGCGCCAGCCGCGCGCCGGCCAGGCCGATCAATGCCGCTGCCAGCACGATGGCCGGAAAGGGCGTGTCGAAGAAATAGATCGCCACGAATGCAGCCGCAGCAATGCACCACAGCCACCGGTTTCTCAAAGCCCGCGTGCCGATGCGGTGCGCTGCGTGCAGCGCCAGCGCCGTCACGGCCGGCTTGATGCCGTAAAAGATGCCGGCCACCACTGGCACATCACCAAAGCGCAGGTAGATCCACGACAGCGCAATCAGGATCGCCAGCGACGGCAGCACAAACAGCACACCGGCCGCAATGCCGCCCCACGTGCGGTGCAGCAGCCAGCCGATGTAGGTGGCCAGTTGCTGCGCCTCCGGGCCCGGCAGCACCATGCAGTAGTTGAGCGCGTGCAGGAAGCGCCGCTCGCTGATCCAGCGCCGGCGTTCGACGAGCTCGCTGTGCATGATGGCAATCTGGCCCGCCGGGCCGCCGAAGCCGATGAAGCCGAGCTTGAGCCAGAAACGCAGCGCCTCGCTGAAGCTGACTGCGGTGGGTGCCGCCTTTGCTGCTGCTTTTGCTGCCGCTTCTGCCGCCGGTCGCGGCGCTGCTGGCGTGCTCATGCGGCCGCCTGCGGCGCCGCGTACAACGCCTCGAACACAGCGCAGGCCGCATCGGTCAACCGGTCGTCGTCGGCATGCACTTCACGCAGGCCGGCCAAAACCGCTTCCAGCCCGGCGGCTTCGGCAACCGGGATGCCGCCGACATCCAGCACATGCACCGAACGCAGGATGCGCTGCAGCCGCGTGTCCGCATCCAGCCCGAAGCTGGCGGCCAGCACCTCCACGCTGACGCGGCTGCCGGCGTGGCTGAAGCGCGCGCCATCGAAATGGAAGCCGATCGCGCCGCGCGGTGGCGGTGTGGCACCGGCCGGATCGCGCAGCCAGAGGAAGCGCGCCTCGGTATCGATGAAGCGGCGGATCACCCACGCGCAGGCCAGCCGGTCGACCCAGGGCCGCGCGCGTGTCGCCCAGCGCTTGCCGCTGAACTGGCTTGCTTTCAGACGCGCGATGTCGTGCGCAGCAGCGGCAGCCGGCTCGCCCCGCGAGAAGCGCGCGTCGATGGCTCTACGCAACGCTTGCAGTTCTTCGGCCGCCTGCACAGCAGCAGCGCCGGGGTAGTAGTCGATGGCGAGCAGCGCCTGCAGCGTGTCGTTCAGCGTGCGCCAAGCGCGGCGTGATTCGACCTCGGCCAACGTCGAGAGTGCCTGCAAGAGCAACTGCTGGCTGGCCTGCCATTGCGCGTAAGCCGCGCTGCGGTCGAACAGCGCCAGCACGGCCTGCACCTGCCCGGGGTCGCTCGGGGTCATGGCCCAGATGCCGGCGCTGCCGCCGTGCGCCAGCACCTCTTGTGCCAGCGGCTCCAGCCGCGCCGCCTGCGCCTGCGGCAACAGGTACGTGCCGTCGCGCAAAGCAGCACAGCCCAGGGCTTTCAAGCCGCGCCAGATGCGCAAGCGCACGGCGTTGGGCTGGCTGGGCAGTGTGAGGATCAGGGCAGCGAACATGTTTTGAGCAATTGCTTCTTATCGTGAAGCAGATGCTACGACTTGCCAGCCGGGCTGTCCACACATGCGAAGGCGATCGATGTTGCGGCCGCCGCCCGCCGCCCGCCGCCCGCCGCCCGCCGCACGCAGCACGCAGCACGCAGCACGCAGCATGGG
>JAJAZC010000159.1 GCA_026785885.1 Rubrivivax sp. | reverse complement strand
CAGCAGGCCCACGGCCACGCCGATCACCGCACCGCCGCCAATGGGCCAAGCCAGGTCGGCCCACCACCAACGCGAGCCGTTTTCGCCCAACGTGTGCAGGCCCAGCAGGCCCAGAGCCAACATCACAGCCGGCAAGGCCGTGCCGTCGTTGAGGCCGCCCTCGGCCGTGAGCGACAGCCGCACGGCGTCGCGGTCTTCCTCATGGCGTATCTGCACCTCCGAAGCCCGCACCGGATCGGTGGGCGCCATGATGGAGCCCAGCAGCAACGCAGCGGGCCAGGGCAGCCCCAGCAGCAAGACCGCGGCAACCGCGCCAAGCACGATGGTGACCACCATGCCGGGCCCGGCCATCAGCAGCGCTTCACGCCAGGCGCGCAATGTCGGTGGCACGCGCAACCGCAGGCCGACAGCTAACAGCGACACCAGCACCGCCGCCTCGGTGGCGATGACGATCGGCGACGCCTGGCCCATCAGCGCGCGGGCATCCGGTGCACCGAGCAAAGCGCCTGCAACGAAGCCGACGATGAGGTAGATCACCGCCGGCGACAACGGCAAGCGCCGCACATGGCGGTCGGCCAACGACAGCGTCAACAGCACACCACCGAAGAGCAAAAGGGTCGGGGTCAGCATGGTTCAGACAAGCCGGCGAGGCTCAAATAAGGAAAGAGGCCTTGAGTACGGCTCGTGGTGCACGACAGGCGCTCTGCGCAGCCTGATTGCAACGAAAGGCCGCGTCTTGCGGCCGGTGGGCAGACGATGTCGTGTCGTGTCGTGTCGTGCCGTCCGACGGCGACCCAGACCGCGTGGGGCGCGTTTGTGGCCACCTTGGCAACGTCCTCGTGCCGCGCGCTGGTACCGGGGCCGCAAGGTATGGCCCGGGCGCAACCCGGGCGCAACCCGGGCGTAAAAAGGGCCGCATCGACGCGGCCCGGGTACAACAGGTTAAAACGATCGGCGTGGACGCGATCAGGCGTCCATCGCACGTGCCTGGTCGCGCAGGGCGCGCACCTGGACGTGGTTTCGCTTGACCCCTTCGAACTGGCGCTCCACCACGTCGAGCACCGCCGGCGGCAGGTCACTGGCCAGCGCCTTGCGGTAGCTTTCCATGGCGCTATCTTCACCGCGCTCGACTTCCTCGAACACGGCCTTGTCGGTGTAGCCGGTCAGCGTGCTCTTCACGGCGACCCAGCCGCGGTGCATGGCACCGGCGGCGCTGCCGCTGTCTTCGGCCGAGCCACCCATTTGCACCACCAACGCCTGCAGCTGCGCAGCGGCTTTGTTGCATTCGTCGGCGCGTTGCATGAACAGCTGCCTGGCTTCACTGTTCTTCAATTGCTCGGCCGACGTGCGAAAGCCGTACTCGCCGTCCTTGGAGGTTTCGATCAGGTCATTAAGGGTATCGATGGTGTCGTCGTTGGACATGGCAAAGCTTCCTATGGATTGGCGGGGCTAGGCACCTGCAAAACCGCTTGCGGCTTGCGGTGGGCTGCTCCGTTGCCGGCAGTTGGTGTGCCTGCCGTCGGCCGTGCGCAGCGCCTGCAGCATCCGCCAGGTTTCAGCCCGGCTTCAACCCCGAACCTATCGACTCAAGCCGCCGGCGTGCTGCTGCTGCTAACGGCAGCAGCCCTGTTGCGCGCGGTGCTGGAGGCCAGCGCCGCCTGCAGTGTCGACAACAGCTCATCCGGCGCGCAAGGCTTGCGCAGCACGGTGAATTCCTCGCGCGCGGCGTCGCTGGCGCCGTAGCCGCTGATCAACACCACAGGCAGCTCCGGCCGCTCGCGCCACAGCTGGCGCGCCAATGCCACGCCATCCATCGTGCCGGGCATGACAACGTCCGACAGCACGATGTCGAAGCGCTCCTGCAAGCCCAACAGCACCAACGCTTCGGCCGCTTCAGCCGCACGCTGAACCGCCGCGCCGTGCGACCGCAGCAGCCCGACGGTGACACCGGCCAACTCGTCGTTGTCCTCCACCAGCAGCACGCGTGTGCCGCTCAAGGCAGCGCTGGCTGCAGCCGCCGTGTGCACCGTGCCGGACGCAGGGCCCGACGTGCGACCTGTTGGCGCCGGAGTCGTTGAAGACGTTGACGGCCATGAAGGTGATGACGGCAGTGGTTGGGCTGTGGCGGTGGGCAATGGAGCGGCGCCGTCCGCTGCCTCGGCTACCGCCGCGGGCAGCAACATCGACACCGTGGTGCCGATTCCCGGCGTGCTGTCCAGCCGCGCCGTGCCGCCGGCCTGCACCGCAAAGCCGTGCACCTGGCTCAAGCCCAGGCCCGTGCCCTTGCCGACGCCCTTGGTGGTGAAAAAGGGTTCGAAGACACGATCCATCGACTCGGCCGGCATGCCGGGCCCGTCGTCGCCCACGGTGATCAGCACATACGGCCCCGGCTCCAGCGCGTCGCACTCCTCGGGCAAGGCATTGCGTGCGCGCAGCCGCAGTTCGCCGCCGCGTTCGGCCATCACGTCGCGCGCGTTGAGCGCCAGATTGATTAACGCCAGCTCCAGCTCGCTGGCGTCGACATGCACGGCGCGCGTGTCCGGCGCCACCTGCACCGACAGCACGACCTGGCGGCCCAGCACGCTCTTCATCAGCTCTTGCACCTCCTGCAGGTAACGCGCCAATTGCAGCACCTGCGGTTGCAGCGGCCGGCGGCCGGCGAAACGCAGCAGGTGCTGCGTGAGCCGGCTGCCTACTTCCACCGCGCGCAGCGTGGCGGCCACCGGCACCTGCAGCTCAGGGCCTTTGGCGTGGCGCTCGATCAAATGCGCGCTGTTGCTGATGACGCCCAGCAGGTTGTTGAAGTCGTGCGCCACACCACCTGTCAGCCGGCCCAGTGCTTCCACGCGCTGGCTCTGCGCCACGCGCTGCTCGGCCTGCCGCGTGCGGGCTACGGCTTGCCCGACCTGGTGCTCCAGCTCGGCGCGGCTGCGTTGCAGCGTGAGTGCGGCTTCGCTGAGCGTGCGGCTGACGGCGTCGCACTCGGCAATGCCGCTGTGCAGGTATTCCACCGGCCGGCCCGCCTGCAGCCGCTGGGCCGACAGCTTCAACGCCTGCACCGGCCCGACGATGCTGCGTGCGACCCACATGGCGCCCGCCACCGCCAGCCCCAGCAACAGCAGCGCACCAACGGCCACCTCGATCACCGCCGACGACATCCAGCCGTCGTACTGCGCACGTGGCATTGCGATGACGAAGCTCCAGCCATTGGGCGCAGTGCTGAAAAAACCGGCCGCCTCATGCCCGTCCAGAGTGACCGACAGGAACAGCCCTTCGTTGCTGCGCGCTATCGCCGCCAGCTCGTCCGGCGTGCCCCGGGCACCCACATGCTGCAGGCCGCCCGGCACCCGAGCGACGATGACACCGAGGTTGTCCAGCACGGCGCCGACCCAATCCTTCGGCAGGCGCTGCCGGTCGACGATGCGCTGCAACTCCAGCGGACGCACGGTGATCACCAGGTTGTAGACGGTGCGCCCATCGCGCTGCACCGGTTGCACGATCGCGGCGTGGGCGTTGTCGGGATCGCTGGCGCGGCGCAGCGGTTGCACCACCGGCACCTCCAACAGCAGGTCTGCAACGGCCGCACCCCGGACCGCCGGCGGCGGCTGCTGTGGCAACTGCGGCAACTGCGGCGGCTGTGGGGCCTGCGGCGACTGAGGCGGTTGACGCGGTTGTGGCGGGGCCTGTTGCTGAAACAGCACTGGCGCCAGTCGGCCCAGCCCCACCCGGGTGTCCAGCAACACGCCGTGCGGCGCGCGCAACTCGATCCAGCCGTCCAGCCCCTCCAGTGCACGCCGAGCCTGGGCTTCGAAGGCGACCAGGTCGTCGCGGGACAGCGCTGCGGTGTTGGCCAGTTGCGGCGATTGGGCCAGCACTCGGGCCAGGGTGGCGCGGCGTGTGAGCTCGGCGTCGATCACCTGCGACAGCGCGCGCGAGGTCTCGCGCAGCGTGCGCTCGTGCGCATCGCGCTCGGCCTGAAAAGTGCGGCCAACCAGCCACGCTGCGCCAAGCAGGCCCGGCAGCAACACGGCCAGTACCAAAGTCAGTAGACGGGATCGGATCGAAACGAGCATGGGGCGGAAGGGTCAGAGCTGTGCCGCACCCGTCCAGGGGCAAAAAGGGAGAGAGCAATGCTCGTGCCCAAATCCCCTTTGCGGCTGCTGGTATCGGGTTTGCCTGGGTAGCGTCATCCCTAGCTCTTCATGAGCCGGGGTCCTCTCAACTAACCAGGGCCGGACCCATGAACAAGACTCTTCGATATCACCAGCTGGCGTTGAGCAGCCTGGCACTTGCGGCAGCTTGCGCTGGCGTGCAGGCCCAGACCACCACCGATCCCCGCACGCCGCGCACGTCGCCCTCGACCAGCCCAACCACCGACAGTGGCATCGGTGCTTCGGGTGGCATGGGCACCGGCACCGGCAGCAGCACCGGCGGCAGCACGAGCGGCTCCGGTGTCTACGGCACGCCAGCGGGCGGCAGCATTGTCCGCATGGCCGCCGCGAGCAGCACGCCGACTTATGGCGGTGGAGCCGATGCTTACTCGCTGCTGCCCTTCACGCGCCGCGGCTATGTCGGCATCAATGTCGGCCGTCCAGAACTGAAGGCCGATTGCGGCGTCTTTTATGGCTGTGATGACCCGGACGCTTCCCTCCAGCTGTACACCGGCGGCATGGTCAACGATTGGCTCGGAGCCGAATTGGGCTATCTCAACACCGGCCGCGCAGACCGGGCCGGCGGCAGTACCCGATCACAAGGCGTCAACTTGAGCGCGGTATTCAAGCTGCCGTTGGGTGCCTTCAACGTGTTCGGTAAAGCTGGCGGGACCTACGGCGAAACGCGTGTCTCCACGGGCTTGCTGTCCAACGTGCCATCGGGCAAGAAGCGGGGCTGGGGTGCGTCGTACGGCGCTGGTGTCGGCTTCGACATCACGCCGACTTCCGGCCTCGTGCTGCAGTGGGACCGCACCGAGTTCACCTACCCGGGCAAGGGCCGACAGGACGTGGACATCACCAGCGTGGGCTATCTGTTCCGCTTCTAAAGCTTAAGACTCGGTACTTGGCTAGACAAGCTCGGTAGACATGCCGACTGCGGCAAATAGCTAAGCTTGGTCAGGCTGGGCTGGGATCCGTTCGGGCGGCAAGGCAAGGCAAGGCTTGGACTAGGACTAGGACTAGGACTAGGACTAGGACTAGGACTAGGACTAGGACTAGGACTAGGACTAGGACTAGGACTAGGACTAGGACTAGGACT
>JAJAZC010000158.1 GCA_026785885.1 Rubrivivax sp. | reverse complement strand
CTGGTCGCCGGCCCCGGTGTTGAGGTGGTCGTCACTCGCGTGGTCCACACCTTGCGCGATGTCGTTGCTCTGCTTGTCGTAGCAGACCATCACCGCGCAGCCCTTGTAGTCGATGCCGTATTCGGTGTTGTCGTAGCCGATCCGCTTGATGGTGTCGCGCGCGACCTGGATGTAGTCGACATGCGCGTTGGTCGTGATCTCGCCGGCCAGCACCACGAGGCCGGTGTTGCACAGTGTCTCGGCGGCTACGCGGCTGCGCGGATCCTGCTTGAAGATGGCGTCGAGGATGGCGTCCGAGATCTGGTCGGCGACCTTGTCGGGGTGGCCTTCAGAGACGGATTCGGACGTGAAAAGGAAATCGTTCGCCATGGCGGGCTCCAGTGGGTTGCGGTGACTGACCTTGCGTCGTCGCTGCTCAGAAACCTGGGTCCGCGGCGAACGCTTTAGCGGTTTTGTTGAACCGACGTGTGGCCGCAACAGCGCCACCCATCAGCCCGGCGGTGCCTGCGTATCCTCAGGTCCGCATCGCCCCGCAAGTTGTCCTTTAACTCGGCGATGCGGCCAGTATACAAACGCCCTTTCTGATGACCCCGCTGTTGCCCTGGCTCGCACGCCGCCCCTTGCGGCAACTGCACGCGTTGGGCGCGGCGTTGGGCTGGGCCGCGTATCTCGCGTCGCCCAGCTACCGCCGCCGGCTGCGCACCAATGCCGCGTTAGCCGGCGTGCCTGACGTGCAACGCCGGCAGTCGGTGGCCGAGGCCGGCAAGCTGGTGATGGAGCTGCCGCGGCTGTGGCTGCGGCCGCCCGGCCGCACCATCGACGACCCGGTGCAGTGGCATCGCGCAGAGCTGATCGAGCAGGCGCTGGATGCCGGCCGTGGGCTGATCCTGCTGACGCCGCACATGGGCAGCTTCGAAGTGGCCGCGCAGGCCTACGCCGAGCGCTTCGGCGCGCGCCAGCCGATCACGGTGCTGTACCGCCCGGCGCGCCAGCGCTGGCTGCGCGAGCTCGAGGAAACCGCGCGCGCGCGCCCAGCGCTGGCCACCGCGCCGGCCAACCTGGCCGGTGTGCGCCAGCTGATGCGCGCGCTGCGCCAGGGCCAGACGCTGGGCATGCTGCCGGATCAGGTGCCGCCCGACGGCATGGGTGTGTGGGCGCCGTTTTTCGGCCAGCCGGCGTACACGATGACGCTGGCCGCACGGTTGGCGCAGCAGCAGGGCGCCGTGGTGCTGCTGATCTGGGCCGAGCGGCTGCCGCGCGGCAGCGGTTACCGCGTCGGCCTGCAGCCGCTGGCCGAGTCGCTGCCGCCGTTATCGCCGTCACCGCCCGGCAGGGGCGCCGATGAAGAGCACTGGATGGCGCAGGCCGCCGCCTGCATCAACCGCAGCATGGAAGCCGTCATCGCGCAGCGGCCCGAGCAGTACCTGTGGGGCTACCACCGCTACAAGCAACCGCGCAGCGTCGCTGCCGGGGTGGCGTTGTAATGAATTGGCTGGCGTACCTGCTGCTGGGCGCCGTGTGGCTGTTGCACCTGCTACCGCTGGGCGTGCAGGCGGCGCTGGGCCGCGGCCTGGGGCGGGTGCTACACCTGCTGGGCGGCGCGCGCCGGCGCGTGGCGCTGCGCAACGTCGAGCTGTGCCTGCCCGAGCTTCCCGAGCCCGAGCGCCGCCTGCTCGTGCGCAAGCACTTTCAGTGGCTGGCGCGCAGCCTGCTGGAGCGCAGCCTGTTGTGGTACGCGAGTGCTGAGCGTGTCAAGCGGTTGATCCACGTCGAAGGCGACATTCACTTCGCCGCGCGCAGCGAGCGCCCGGTGATGTGGCTAGTGCCGCACTTTCTGGCCGTCGACGTGGCCGGCACCGCGCTGCAACTGCTGCAGAGCCACCCCGCCTTCGACGTGTATGCAGAACAGAGCAACAAGGTGCTGGATGCGGCGCTGCTGCGCGGCCGCAAGCGCTTCGGCACGGCCGAGTTCTACAAGCGCAGCGATGGCGCGCGCCCGATCGTGCGCGCGGTGCGCAAAGGCTGGGCTTTCTTCAACCCCTGCGACATGGACTTCGGCCTACGTGATGCCGCCTTCGTGCCCTTCTTCGGCCAGCAGGCGGCAACGCTCCTAGCGCCTTCGCGGCTGGCACGCAGCCTGGGCATGGTCGTGCAGCCGGTGGTCGCGCACATCCTGCCCGGCGGCCAGGGCTGGCGCGTGCAGTTCCAGGAGCCGTGGACCGATTGGCCCACCGACGACCCGGTGGCCGACGCAGCGCGCATGAACCGCTGGATCGAGCAGGAAGTGCGCCGCTGCCCGGCCCAGTACCTGTGGGTGCACAAACGCTTCAAGACACGGCCGCCAGGCGAGCCTTCGCTTTACGGCTGACGTACTTTTTTATCCAACGCGTCATTCTTTGCAGTACAAGCTACTCGATAACTCGTACTTTGCATTCTTGGGTATTACCGACAAGTTCCGACTCAAGCACGTCGCCATACAAGAACTTGTACGTTCCGGGTGCACTAAACACCAGCTCTACATTCGCTGCGTCGGCATGGTACTTCCGCGCTTTGAAAAGATTTAACGAGAGGCGCATTTGGGCAATTCCGGTGAGAATCTCGCTTGGCATCCCGCCTGATCGCGACGCTCCCGGCAAGCGACGTTGCGCAATAAAAAAGTAATCGTTCGCCGGGGTAATAATGATCAGTTCCGAGGCGCGCGCTGAACCGAAATTAAGTGTTAGTACGTCGCGGGTTTTAACCCGTGATGGCAAGCAGGTGAACCGGCTTTTGCTACCCGTGTCTAAAGCGGCGTCATAACTGTTTACGTCCGCTACTGCACACAAGTTAAGCGCCAGAACAGAGGTCGCCGATAGTGCTTTAAGATGCCATCGACGACCGCGGCGGCACCAGCTTTCGAAACAGACGATCTTGGAAAAAGCGAATAATTTCACGGCACAAGGAACACGAATGAAACGGATGCGAACTGGGTGATAATTCCAGATTCGATAGTAATTCCGTCTGCAAACCTGAGTCCGTCATTTAGTCGTATCTCGTATGTACCAACATTATCCGGTGCGACTATTGCTGTAATGGTGATTGAGTGGGCACCGCGCAGCAAATTATTGACAGCCAGCGTGTTGGAGCCACCAATTGAGGTAGCACCGACCTTTACGCCATCTATGAACACTTCAAATGCGTTGTCGGCAATATTTCCATTGCCTCGAACCGTAATGCTTCCTGTCAGTTGAGCGCCTATGCAAGCGTTAGGATCGATACGGCTTTTCGACTGAATAAGTGCTCCACTGGGAACATACTCGAAATGTATATGGGGCCCGCTCGATAGTCCGGTGCTGCCAGACCGCCCAATTTCTTGATTTCGCAGCACGACTGCGCCTGCGCCAAACGACCAGTTGCTTAAATGCGCAGATAAGGTTGCCGATCCATTATCATGTCGCAGAACAATCGTTTCACCATAAGAAGTAGAAGTGTAGGAGCGTCCAATGACGCCATTATTAGCCGCGACGACGATGGAACCGCGTGGCGCCCAATAGTCAACGCCCAGATGTGGTTGTGTTACTCCGGTTAACGGGTGTTTGCGAGCTGGGGCGAAGGGGCTCGTTACTACACAGCCGACAGCAAGGGGACAGGCGATCGAAGTTGTTTGGCATCGTGAGGTTGCTGGCGTTGCATTCGAAGGGGAGTTCAATTCGAATTCGCCTAGGGAATCGGAGCTTTGTCGTAACCCGCGGTTGACTTCTGGAGTAGCGGCTATCGTACGAATAGCTTCGTAATTTTCTTTACTGCTTCGATTGATCGAGAAAAATGAGGTTGGTAAATTTACCTCAAGGATTTTGTCGTCAAATTATGAGTCGACGGAACAAGTTCGAAGATATCTGCTGATTCTTCTGCCTTAATCGGTAACTAGGAGAAAAGTTCGAGTTGATAGCCTGGCGGAACAGCCGCAAGCAAGGTGTCCGGAACTACAATTAGAATACCTGCCGTGTCGGACACAGGAGGCGACGCTCCCATGATTACGCGCAACCCGTATGACATTCGGCTCGCAGGCCGGAACATCGCGGCAAACTCAATAAAATTTGCGGCCGCTTTGGGATCATAAGTTATGCGCAGCGTCATCGGTGTACCGACCACGAAGGCGCCAGCAGGAAATATCGCAGCGCCAGTACCAGGCAGTACGACAGATCCTCCTGCAGCCGGTACTGTTGCTACAACGCTGGACGGAGGCCCTTGTTGAGCCTTTGGCAGCGTCGAAGCTGATACGAGAAGCAGGAAAACCAGTTGGAGGAGAGGAAATCACCGGTTGACCATGTGGGACTCCGTTTGTTGAAGACGGTGATTGCGTCGCTTCTATTCAGCGGTTCGCGCTCGTCAAAGTACTCGCTCCGCCCGCTGCGCTTAATCTCTACTCGCGTTTCAATTTCCGTTGCGTCTTTTAAGTGCACGATGCGTCCGCGCAGCATCCGCTCCTCCAGCATTGATTGCTATCCCCTTGGTTCGCACTTCTGTCTGTCTTACAGCGTCGCTCCTGCATCGCTACGCTATGAACACGTCGCCGTGACATCAATAATCCGCCGATGCGATTGCCCTTCACCAAGATGCAAGGCGCGGGCAACGATTTCATCGTGCTTGACGCCACGCGCGGCGCCATCGATCTGACGCCGGCGCAGTTGCAGCGCCTGGGTGACCGCCGTTTCGGTGTCGGCGCCGACCAGATCCTGGCGGTCGAGCGCAGCAGCACGCCGGGCATCGACTTTCGCTACCGCATCTTCAACGGCGCCAGCGGCGATGAGGTCGAACATTGCGGCAACGGTGCGCGCTGCTTCGTGCGCTATGTGCACGCCCGCGGCCTCACCGACAAACGCACGGTGCGCGTGCAGACCGTCAACAACGTGCTGCAGCTGCAGCTACGCGATGACGGCCGCGTCACGGTGGACATGAACAAGCCGCGCTTCGATCACGCGGCGCTGCCCTTCGACACGGCCGGTTTGCAGCCGCGGCGTGGGCAGGATGGCAGGAGTGAATTCGAGCTCTGGCCGCTGGCCGGTGTGGAGCTCGCCGTGCTGTCGATGGGCAACCCGCACGCGGTGCTGCGCGTGGCCGATGTCGATGCAGCACCGGTGGCCGTGCTCGGCCCGCAGATCGAGTGCGACCCGCACTTTCCGCGCCGCGTCAATGTCGGCTTTGTGCAGCCGCTGTCGCGCAACGCGGTGCGGTTGCGCGTGCACGAGCGCGACGCGGGCGAGACGCTGGCCTGCGGCACGGGCGCCTGCGCCGCGGTGGTCGCCGGCATCCGGCTCGGCTGGCTGGACCGCGTGGTCGACGTGCACACGCACGGCGGTACGCTGCAGATCGAATGGCCGCACGACGAGGGCAGCGTGCTGATGACGGGCCCGGCTGAAACCGTTTTTGAAGGAGAGATCGAACTGTGACGACGACCCATGGCCCGCAAGGCCCACAAGGCATCCAAGGAATCACCGAGGCCGACATCGCCAACTACCTGGCCAACACGCCCGGCTTCTTCGAGCGCCACGCCGAGCTGCTGTCGGCCGTGCAGCTGACCAGCCCGCACGGCCACCGTGCGGTGTCGCTGCAGGAGCGGCAGATGGAGATGCTCCGCGAGCGCATCAAAGGCCTGGAGCTGCGCATCGTCGAGATGATCCGCCACGGGCAGGACAACCTGGCCATCAGTGACCGCCTGCACCGCACGACACGGCGCCTGTTGGTTACGGCCGACCCGGCGCTGCTGCCTGGCCGCTTGGTCGACACGCTCAAACACGAGTTCATGATTCCGCAGGCGGCGCTGCGGTTGTGGAACATCGGCCCGGTGTACGCCGACCTGGCTTTTGCGCAAGGCGTCAGCGACGACGCGATGAGCTTTGCCACCAGCCTGACGATGCCGTACTGCGGCATCAACTCCGGCTTCGAAGCGGCCGGTTGGCTGGACGATGCAGGCACCGTGACGTCGCTGGCCATGTTGCCGCTGCGCCAGGGCGATCACTGCTTCGGTCTGTTGGTGCTGGGCTCGCCCGACCCCACGCGTTACGCCGCCGACATGGGCACCGACTTTCTGATCCGCATCGCCGAGACGGCCAGCGCAGCGCTGTCGCGGCTGCGCGTGGCCGTGGCCTGACGCGCCGAGGCGCACGCTGCCCATGCAAGCGCAGCCAGCACAGCCAGCACAGCCAACAAAGCCAGCGCTGCAACCGCTGGACGCCGAGTTGCAGCGCCACCTGCAGCACCTGCGTGTAGAAAAGCGACTGGCCGAGCGCACGCTGGCCATGACCACCGCCGCGCTGCTGCGTCTGCAGGCGGCGGCCGCCGTGTCGGGTGTGCCGTTGCAGGCCGCGCAACCTTTGCATGTGCGGCACTGGGCAGCACAGTTACGGCTGCGCGGGTTGGCGCCGCGCAGCATCGCCATTGAGCTGTCGGCCTGGCGCGGCTTGTACCGCTGGTGGGGGCAGCAGGGCCTGGTGCGGGCCAACCCGGTGGACGGCATCCGCGCGCCCAAGGCTGCCAAGCCGCTGCCCAAGGCGCTGTCGGTGCAGCAGGCGGTGGCACTGGCCGAGCACCAGCGCGACGACACCGCGCCCGCATTGGCCGCGCGCGATCACGCCATTGCCGAGCTGTTGTACGGCTGCGGTCTGCGCATCGGCGAGCTGACCGGGTTGGACCTCGATGCCGGCGTCGGCACAGCCGCCCCGGCACGCGGCTGGGTCGATGTTGCAGATGCCACCGCGCATGTGCTGGGCAAGGGCAGCAAACACCGCAGCGTGCCGGTCGGCCGCCCGGCACTGCAGGCGCTGCAGGATTGGCTGGCGCAGCGGCCGTTGGTGGCGGGCGTCGGTGAACGGGCGCTGTTCGTCAGCCAGCGCGGCACGCGGCTGTCGGTCAACCAGTTGCGGCTGCGGCTGCAGCAGTCGGCGCAGCAATGCGGCCTGCCCACGCGCGTGCACCCGCACATGCTGCGCCACAGCTACGCAAGCCATCTGCTGCAAAGCAGCGGCGACCTGCGCGCCGTGCAGGAGCTGCTGGGCCACGCCAGCATCAGCACGACGCAGGTCTACACCAAGCTGGACCACCAGCACCTGGCCAAGGTCTACGACGCGGCGCACCCGCGCGCCAAGCTCAAGGCGCGCAAAGCGCAGGATGGGGAAACGGGATGAAGAGCCAGGCTGTTGTGCGCGCATGCCGCGGTGTTGTGCTGGCAGCGGCTGCGGTCGTCGGCTTGGCGACAGCGGACGGGTCAGCCCTGGCACAGGCTGCGGCGCCGGCTGTTGCCACATCGGCTACGTCGCCGCCCACTGCAGCATCGGCCGCGGCGCCCGCCGCAGCGGCTGCGGTGGTGACGGCGGCCGCGCCCGCCGCCAGCAGCGCCTTTCGCATTCGCCCGGTCGACGACGCCTGGCGCGCCGCGCTGCCACGCGATGCCCAGGCCGCCACGCAGGCCTACCTGGACCGCCTGCCCGCCGACGTGGTGGCGCGCTCCGACGCCTACTACGAAGGCGGCTATTGGCTGCAGCTGTAGAACTGGCTGGCCGGCCTGGCGGTGGCGCTGCTGCTGCTGGCCACCCGGCCATCGACGGCGCTGCGCGACTGGGCCGAACGGCGATTGAAGTGGGCGCCGTTGCGTGATGCCGCATACGGCGCGGCCTATAGCGCGGCAGGCTGGTTGCTGACACTGCCGCTGGCCGTGTACCAGGGCTTCGTGCGCGAACACGCCTACGGCATGGCGACGCAAAGTCTCGGCGCCTGGTTCGGTGAGCAGTTGATGGGCCTGGGCGTCGCCGTGGTGGCCGGCGCGCTGCTGGTGGCTGCGCTGTACGCGGTGCTGCGCCGCGCCGGCGCGCAATGGTGGCTGTGGGGCACCGGTGTCACGATGGCCTTCGTGACGCTGACCATCGTGATCGCGCCGGTGTGGATCGAGCCGCTCTTCAACACCTACCGGCCGGTGCCCGATGGGCCGGTGAAGACCGCGGTGCTGGCCATGGCGCGGGCCAACGGCGTGCCGGTGGACAACGTCTACGTCTTCGACGCGTCGCGCCAAACCACGCGGGTCAGCGCCAACGTGTCGGGCCTGTTCGGCACCGCGGCGATCCGCCTGAACGACAACCTTTTGGAGCGCAGCAGCGAGGCCGAGATTCGCGCCGTGATGGCGCACGAGATCGGCCACTACGCGATGAACCACATCCCGAAAACGCTGATCATGTTGACCGGCGTGGCGATGGTCGGTTTTTTGCTCTCGCAATGGGCGATGCGCCGGCTGCTGCAACGTTACGGCGCGCGCTGGCGGCTGCGGCCCGAGCTCGGCGTGGCCGATGTGGCGAGCCTGCCGCTGTTGGCCGCCGTGTTCAGCACCTATCTGCTGCTGGCCACGCCGGTGCTCAACACCATCACGCGCACGCAGGAGACCGAGGCTGACCTCTTCGGGCTGAACCTGGCGCGTGAGCCGCATGGCGAGGCCGAGGCGCTGCTCAAGCTCACCGAGTACCGCAAGCCCGAGCCCGCGGGGCTGGAGGAGTTCATCTTCTTCACCCACCCCGCCACGCGCACCCGGATCCACCACGCGATGCGCTGGCGCGAGCAGATGCTGTCAGGCGCGCCGCCTTGAGGCGTCATGGACGCCGACGGCATGTCGCCCGGACGCTTCACAAAGCTGCGGTGACGTTGCGCTGATGCCGCACTGACGAAGCAACGACTTCGCACCGACGTCGCACGGACGTCGCACAGACGCAATGACGTCGCAATGACGTCGCACTGACGTCGCATCCACGCCGCATCCACGCCGCGCGGGCGCCCCCAACGGCGCCCTCAACGGCGCGCCAGCAGCGCCGCATCAGCGTTGGCCCAGGCGGCCTGCAACTGCGCCTGCAGCGGCGCCAGTTCTTTCGTGCGGCCTTGCGCCTGCAGTGCGCGCGTCAGGCCGGCCAGCGCCCAGCCGCTGCCAGGCTGCGCTGCCAGGTCGGCGCGGAAAGTCTTCTCGGCCTCGGCGGCGCGGCCGGCGCGCAGTTGCATATCGCCCAACGCCAGGCGCGCACCCGC
This sequence comes from Rubrivivax sp., assembly GCA_026785885.1. Classification (GTDB taxonomy): domain Bacteria; phylum Pseudomonadota; class Gammaproteobacteria; order Burkholderiales; family Burkholderiaceae_C; genus Rubrivivax. The sequence goes on along the minus strand of JAJAZC010000158.1, from coordinate 9,781 downwards.
GGCCAGCATCGGCGGCTCACTGCTGTCGGCGTGCTGCGCAGCGGCCACGGCTTGGGCTTGCAGCTTCAACGCGTCGGCGTGGCGGCCTTCGGCTGCGGCGATCTCGGCACGCAGGCGATCCAGCGCGCTGCTGGCCATATCGCGCAGCACCTGGTCTTCGCCCTTGGCGGCGGCGTGGGCCGTGGCCAGCGTGGCAGCGCCTGCTTGCGCGCGCTGCAGCGAAGCACGTGCTTCTTCGGCACGGCCGCTGCGCAGCTGCGCCACGCCGCGCGCCGCTTCGCCGAAAGCCTGCGCCAGGCCGCGGCTGCCGCCGGGCACAGCCTCGGCGAGCAGGGCTTCCCAACGCTCCAGCCGCTGCAGCGCCAGCAGCGGCAGGCTGCGCTGGTACTCCGCATAAGCGTGGTCGCCAGTGGCGCGGCTGGCCACATCACGCGCGGTGGCCACAGCCAGGTCACCGCGGCCCTGCATCAGCGCAGCAAACCACAGGAAGCTCTGGTTGTGGTCACGCCAGTCCTTGCTGACATCGAAGCCCTGCGTTTTGAGCGTCTCGAAGAAAGCCCGGTCGGCGGCCACAGCGGCTTGGTTGACGGCCGTGGCGTCCGCGTACCGGCCCAAGCGCACGTAGATGTGCGACGGCATGTGCACCAGGTGCGCCGCAGCCGGCGCCAGCACGGCCAGCCGGTCGGCGGCGGCCACGGCACGCTGCGCGGCCGCCGGCGCATCGGCTGCATGCACGAGGTAGTGGTTCAGGCCGGTGTGCTGCGGCTGCGTTTTCAGCGCCGCTTCGAGGCGGGACATCAGCGCACCGATGCGGCCCTGCGGCTGGCCGCTGCGCGGGTGCCACCACGCGCCTGGGGTGGCGATCAACTCGGCCTCGGCATACAGCGTCAGCAGATCGGCGTCGCCGGGCGTGGCATCGACGAGCCGGCGCAGGCGGTCGGCGTAGGCCTGGTCCAGCGGGTGCACGGCTTCGGTGTTGCTGACGTCACGGCTGTCGTCGGTGGCGGTGGTGCTGCCGGAGCTGATGACGGCGCCGGCGCCGGCACCAGTAGCAGCACCAGCACCAGCATCAGCATCAGCGCCGGTACCAGCGCCGGTACCAGCGCCGGTACCAGCGCCGGTACTTGCACCAGCACCAGAACCGCCAGCCCCGGCGCCCGACTTCGGCCCGCAGCGCGCAGCCATCAGCGGCGCCGTTTCACGCGCCTGGCTGGCGTGGCCGTAGCGCAGGGCCATGGCCTCGATCAGCGCCTTCTCGCGCGGCGTCGTGCGCTCGATATGGCTCACGGCCAAGGCGGTGTAGCGCAGCGCTTGCCCTTCCTGTGCGCGGCTGTGGTTGTTGATGTTGGGCCCGAGCTGCCAGGCTACGCCCCAGGCGCACAGTGCGCAGTCCGGGTCTTGCGCCAGCGCGGCCTTGAAGCTGCGCACGGCCTCCGTTTCGTTAAAAGCGTAGGCCTGCAGCACGCCCTGCACAAACAGCTGCTGCGCCTGCATTGACGTGGTGGTGATGGGCCAGCTGAGCTGCCCATAACCCACCAGCACGGGCGCGCGTGCCGTGCGGTCGGGCGCCGACGGCGTGGCGGCAGTCAACAACAGCAACACCGCGCCAGCGGCTGCGATGTGACGAACTTGCAATGGCTTGACGATCACACCCGACTCCCCACCGAACGCTTCGCTGGCCGACCCAACGTCACCGCGAAGCCCGCTATTCACGGGCCTGCACGCCAAGTCCACCGGCCAGAATCCCGGCCATGAAATCGATCCGACTCGTGCCCGGCAAAGAACGTTCACTGCAGCGCTGCCACCCCTGGGTCTTCGCCGGCAGCGTGGGCCACGGCAAAGCCGATGCCGGCGAGACCGTGCGGGTGGAAGCCGCCGACGGCAGCTTCCTGGCCTGGGGCGCGTACAGCCCGGCCAGCAGCATCCGGGTGCGGGTCTGGAGCTTCGATGAAGCGGAGCGCATCGACGCGGCCTTTTTCCAGCGCCGCATCGGGCAGGCGGTGGCGCTGCGCGAGCGCCTGGCCATCCCGAGCAGCGGGCGGCGGCTGATCCACGGTGAGGCCGATGGCCTGCCGGGCTTGATCGTCGACCGCTATGGCGACCTGCTCTGCGCGCAGTTTTCCTTTACCGGCAGCGAGCGCTGGAAGGACGCAATAGCCGATGCCTTGATGGCCGCCACCGGCGCGGCGCGGCTGTACGAGCGCAGCGACGCCGGTGTGCGCAGTCTGGAAGGCCTGCCGCCGCAGACCGGCTGGCTGCGCGGTCAAGGCGACACCACCGTGGCCATCACCGAGCACGGCTGGCAGCTGACGCTGGACGTGGGGCAGGGCCACAAGACCGGCTTCTACCTGGACCAGCGCGACAACCGCGCTGCGCTGGCCGGCTGGGTGCAACGGCTCGGCCTTTGCGAGGTGCTCAACGCTTACTGCTACACGGGCGGCTTCACGGTGGCGGCCCTGGCCGGCGGCGCGCAGCAGGTCACCAGCGTCGATTCGTCGGGCCCGGCGCTGGCGCAGGTGCAGGCGCATGTGCGGCTCAACGGCTTCGACGACAGCCGCAGCCACTGCCACGAGGCCGACGTGAACGCCTTCCTGCGTTCGAGCCTTGAAGCTGGCCGACGCTTCGACGCCATCGTGCTCGATCCACCCAAGCTCGCGCCCACGGCAGCGCACGCCGAACGCGCAGCCCGCGCCTACAAAGACATCAACCGCCTGGCATTCAAGCTGCTGGCACCGGGCGGGCTGTTGATGACGTTCAGCTGCAGCGGCGGTATCAGCGCCGACCTGTTTCACAAGATCGTGGCCGGCGCGGCGGCCGATGTACCGGCTGACGGCGCGATCCTGCAGCGGCTGGAAGCCGCTTGTGATCACCCGAGCACGATGCGCTTCCCCGAGGGCGAGTACCTGAAGGGGCTGGCCATCCTCAAGTCGGCTTGAGGCGCACGCCGGCCGCGGAGGCCGCAAAAGCTGAAGAAGTCGAAGAGGCTCCAACAGGCACAGCCGGCACAGCGGGCAGCACCACCCGCGGGTCGAACTTGGCACGCTTAACGCTGAAAAACGCCTTGACGTTGCGCACGTTGGCGTCTTGCGTAAACAGGCGCTGCACCAGCGCGTGATAGGCCGGCATGTCGGCCACGTGCAGCACGAGCACGAAGTCCGGCCCCGGCGAGACGCGGTAGACCTGCTGCACGGCGGCCTCGGCCACGGCGTGGGCCTCAAACGCCTGCAAATGCTCGGCGCCCTGGCGGTCCAGCGTAATTTCGACCAGTGCAGTGAGCCCTTCGCCCTGGCTTAACCGCTGCGCGTTGACGATGGCCACGCGGCGCTCGATGACACCGCTGCTCAAGAGCCGCCGCACACGCCGCAGCGCGGTGGCCGGCGACGTGTGGGCGCGCGCGGCGAGGTCCTGGTTGGACAGCGAAGCGTCGGCTTGCAGTAGTTCCAGCAAGCGCAGATCGGTGGCGTCGAGGTTCATGACGAAATCCTAAGCCGTATCGATGCTTCCAATGAAACTTTGTGCCGCCGCGCCCCGGCAATGTGCAAATCGATCAATGAGCTGTCCATTTTTGACGTAAATCATCAAGCCCGCTGACCTAGCATCGCCGCTATTCGCCCATTCACAAAACCCAGGACACCAAACCATGTGTGGCATCGTCGGCGCCGTCAGCACGCGCAACATCGTCCCGATCCTGCTGGAGGGCTTGAAACGGCTCGAGTACCGCGGCTACGACTCCTGCGGCGTGGCCGTACACCAAGACGGCGAACTGCGGCGCGCGCGCAGCACGTCGCGCGTGTCGGAGCTGCAAGCCAGCGTCGCGGCCGACGGCATCAGCGCCAGCATCGGCATTGCGCACACCCGCTGGGCCACACACGGCGCGCCGGCGCTGCACAACGCGCATCCGCACTTCTCGGCCGGGCCGGGTGCGAAGCAAGCCGCCAGCGGGCAGAGCGGTCAGTCAGCTGAGAGCGGCCAAAGCGGCCAAAGCGGCCAGAGCGGCCAGAGCGGCCAGAGCGGCCAGAGCGGCCGCGTGGCCCTGGTGCACAACGGCATCATCGAAAACCACGACGAACTGCGGGCGGATTTGCGCCAGCGCGGCTACGTCTTCACGAGCCAGACCGACACCGAGGTCATCGCGCACCTCGTGCACAGCCAGTACGACGGCGATCTGCTGGAGGCCGTGCAGCGTGCATTGCCGCGGCTGCGCGGGGCCTACGCGATCGCGGTGTTCTGCCGTGACGAGCCGCTGCGCGTGGTCGGCGCACGCCAGGGCTCGCCGCTGGTGCTGGGCGTCGGTGCGCCGGGCTCGGGCGAAAATTTCCTGGCCAGCGACGCCATGGCGCTGGCCGGCGTGACCGATCAGATCGTCTACCTCGAAGAAGGCGACGTGGTCGACCTGCAGCTGGGCCGCTACTGGATCACCGCGGCCGATGGTGCCAACGCCAACGCCAACGCCAACGCCCACGCCCACGCCCACGCCCACCCGCACGCCGCGGCCGGCAGCGCCGGCGGCCTGACACGCTACCTGCCGGTGGAGCGCCCCGTGCGCACCGTGCACGCACACAGCGGTGCGGCCGAGCTGGGCCCCTACCGCCACTACATGCAAAAGGAGATCTTCGAGCAGCCGCGCGCGCTGGCCGACACGCTGGAGGGCGTGGAAGGCATCAGCCCCGAGCTGTTCGGCGATGGTGCTTACCGCGTCTTCAAAGACGTGGATCGCGTGCTGATCCTGGCCTGCGGCACCAGCTTTTATGCGGGCTCGACAGCGCGTTACTGGCTGGAGGGCATCGCCGGCATTCCGACCACGGTGGAAGTAGCCAGCGAGTACCGCTACCGCGACAGCGTGCCCGACCCGCGCACGTTGGTCGTCACCATCAGCCAAAGCGGCGAGACGGCCGACACGCTGGCGGCGCTGAAACACGCGCGCAGCCTGGGCATGCAGCACACGCTGACCATCTGCAACGTGGCCACCAGCGCCATGGTGCGCGAATGCAAGCTGGCCTACATCACACGCGCCGGCGTGGAAATCGGCGTGGCCAGCACCAAAGCTTTCACGACGCAATTGGCCGGGCTGTATCTGCTGACGCTGGCGCTGGCGCAGGTGCGCGGGCGCTTGACCGACGCACAGGAGGCCGAGCACCTCAAAGCGCTGCGCCACCTGCCCGTCGCATTGCAGGCCGTGCTGGCACTGGAGCCGCAAATCATCGCGTGGAGCGAAGATTTCGCACGCAAGGAGAACGCGCTGTTCCTGGGCCGCGGTTTGCATTACCCGATCGCGATGGAAGGTGCGCTCAAGCTCAAGGAAATCAGCTACATCCACGCCGAGGCCTACCCGGCCGGTGAGTTGAAGCACGGCCCGCTGGCGCTGGTGACGGAGCAGATGCCGGTGGTCACCGTGGCACCCAACGACGCGCTGGTGGAAAAGCTCAAGAGCAACCTGCAGGAAGTGCGCGCCCGCGGCGGCCAGCTGTATGTCTTTGCCGATGGCGACACGCACATCGAAAGTGAGCCCGGCGTGCACGTCATCCGCATGCCGGAGCACTACGGCGCGCTGTCGCCCATCCTGCACGTCGTGCCGCTGCAGTTGCTGGCCTATCACACAGCCTGCGCGCGCGGCACGGATGTCGACAAACCGCGCAATTTGGCCAAGAGCGTGACGGTGGAGTGAGGGGCGGGGTCGGTCTGCCCGATCGCGCCCCCTCCTCGGCGCCGGTCGTGGTGACAATGGACTGATAGATAGTCCCGATTTCCGCGCTTTTGACCCGTTCCGAGCCTGTGATGCTCCTGTAATCAACAACTTAGCCGCGTCGGGCACTACGTTATTTTTCCTGCATCGTTTGCGTTTCGCTGGTGTTGAGTCGGCCGCCGAAGTTCAGCCCGTATCGACGCTGGGGGACAGCGCGCGGGTCATCCCGAAGGCCTTGTAGATGCGCGTGGCGTCATGCCCGAATGCGCTGGGCATGCGGTACTTCGCCTTGGTCTTGGTGTGTTCCAAGATGCTGGCCTGCACGCCGTGCAGCGCCGCGCGGATGCGCTCCACACTCATGGCCTGCTGCGCCAGCTTGATGCGCTGCTGGGCGTGGCGCGTGAGTGCGAAGGCCAGATAGCACAGCGCGATGTGGGCCTGAATGCGCTCGGGCTTGAAGTGGTAGATCGGGCGCACCGCCAGGCCGTGCTTGATCGTGCGGAAGGACTCCTCGATCACCCACAGCCTGCGGTACTGCGCCAGCAACTGGCTGGCGCTTGAGGTGCGGTCGTTGGTGACGATGGCATGCAGCCCGTCCCAGGCCGCGTCGGCCAGCACCTTGTCCTCGTCCAGCACGAACACCCCGCCCTGGTCTGCGTTCTCGATGTAGCGCAGGTAGCCCGAGTTGGTGATGAGCTTCTTGGCGTTGGCGGGCTGCTTGATCTCGCCTGTTGTCTTGTCCACCCGGGGCTTCTTGGCTGCGAGCTTGGCCTGCAGCCGTGCCAGCAGCGCCTGGCGGTCGGCCTGGTCCTTGTGCGCACGGCGCGAGCTGTAGCTGACAACAAGCCGGCGGCCCTGCCAGTCGAACTCGCGCACCCACACCAGTTCGCCGTCAAGCTCCATCGGCGCGGCGATGGCGGTGTTCAGCACCTGCGCTTGCTGCGCTGCAGCCAGACTGCGCCGCAGCGGCATGGCCACCACGTAGTTCCAGGGTGCAGCCTCCAGTGCGGCCAGGTTGGCACGGCTGCACAGCGCGCGGTCGGCCACGAAGCTCACCTGGCCGGCTGGCAACTGCGCCTGCCAGGACTTCATGCACGCCAGCAGCGTCTTGACCTCGGCGGTGTTGCCCGGGAACAGCTCGTAGCCGATGGGTAGCCCGTCCTCGTTGGTGGCCAGCGCCAGCACCACCTGCGTGCAGTGGTACTTCTGGTCCTTGGAGTAACCGAAGGTGCGCAGATCATCGACATCCACGCTCTCGAAGTACAGCGTGGTCACGTCGAACAGCATCATCTGCACCGAGCCCCCGGTGAGGCTGGCGGTGGCCTCCAGCACGATCTTCTTGAGCTCGTCCAGCCGCTTGTGCAACGTGTCCATCAGCCGGTACACGCTGTCCAGCGAATGAGTGCGGCCATAGTGCAAGTCCAACTGCTCGGCGCTGCTGCGCTTGGAGCCCGGGGCCATGACGCGGGCGATGACGAGGTCGCGCAGCATGGCCGTACCGCGCCCGTCCAGCACGCGGTCAAAGCGCAGGTAGTCGAACAGCGGGGCCAGCACCTCGTGGGGGCCCTCCACGCGGCGGGCCACCTCGCGCAGATCGGCAAGCCGTACCTCGTCAACGCCGGCCACCGAGGCCAGCGTCTGGCGCGCGGGGCGGCCCGGACGGCGGGGCACGGAGGCGGCGTCCACCTCGAACAGCGCGTCCTTGTTCAAGCGCGCGGCCGTCTCGCGGGCGATGAACTCATCGCCCATGGCGCGCAGCTTGGCTTCTTCGTCAGCGTCCAGCGCGATGCCCATATGACGCACGATGCGTTGGCGCACCGCATCGGCACTGCGCACCGACTCCACCACCTGAACGCTGCGTCGAGGCGAGTTGGAAGTGGACTTCACGCGTATGAACACAAGCCCAACGGTAGGCGGGAACGGGCATCGACGCCATCGGTAGTAACGCAGTACTAGGCACTACAAAACCGGATTCTCAGAAGCTTCCTATGAGCGACTGCGATCAGCAGCGAAAAAGCGCGGAAGTCGGGACGTGCAGGATCATGTTCATGCGCGCCAAGCCGGCGGTGCTCACGTCCATCTCCTGGCCTTCCAGCGTGATGCGCGTGCCGGCTTGCGCGGCCACCTTCAGCAGCAGCGAGCCCGAGCCGCAGGTCGGGTCGTAGGCGGTGGTCGATGCCTTGGCGTTGGCCTGTGAGATGCCGATGACCTGGGCGATGACGCGGCTGACCTCGGACGGCGTGTAGAACTGGCCTTTGCTCTTGCCACTCTCGGTGGCGAAGTGCCGCATCAGGTATTCGTAGGCGTCGCCCAGGATGTCGTCGTTCTCGGCGCGGTGGCCCGAGAAGTCGAGCTCGGGCTTCTGGAAGATGCCGACCAGGTTGCTCAGGCGTTCGACCATGGCCGAGCCTTCGCCCAGCTTGTTGGGGTCGTTGAAGTCGGGGAAGTCGCTGCGCGCCAGGCGGCTGTTGGCGTCGATCAGCGGCTGGATGACCTGGGTGTTGATCTTGTCGCCGATGTCGGCCTTGCCTTTCAGCGCCACCATGTCCTTGAAGCTGGCGCCCTTGGGGATGACCACCGGCGGGGCGAAGTCGTCGCTGTTGCCGTACTTGTCGCTGATGTATTTGATGAACAGCATGAACAGGACGTAGTCCTTGTACTGGCTGGCATCCATGCCGCCGCGCAGTTCATCGCAGCTGGCCCAGAGCGAGGAGTAGAGGTCTGATTTCTTGATCGCCATGGGTCGGGTTCAGTCGGGGTTCGATGCGGTGAGGTTGGTGGTGGCCGCTGCGGCTTCGGCCGGCGGCGCCAAGCGCACAGTCCAGTAGTTGCCGGCCTCCTGCTGCACGGTCAGCAGGTCGTAGGTGCGCAGCATGTCCAGCAGGCCGGAGTGGCCGTAGGTTTGGGGCGAGAAGGCGGGGTCGGTGCGCTTGAGGTATTGCCCCAGGGGGCCGAGGTGGACCTTGCCCTCGGCGGTGTCAGCCGCCATCAGCTTCACGGCTTCCACCACCATCAGCGGCCGACGCTTTGGGGCGGGCTTGGCAGCTTCGGGCTTGGGCGCGGGGGGCTTTGCATCGGTTGGCTTTTGCGCCAGTGTCGCGCCACTGGGCGCAGGCTCGGGCGTGCTGGCGGGCTTCACCCACTCGAAGAACTGGTCGCTGGCATTGCGCAGCGCGTCAGGCGTCTTCGCCTCGCCGACGATGTGCACGGTGGCGCCACGCTCGCGCAGCTTGCGGCACAGGTAGGCGAAGTCGGAATCGCTGGTGACCAGGCAGAAGGTGTCGGCGCGGTCGTCGAACAGCGCCTCCATGGCGTCCAGGGCCAGTGCGATGTCGGACGTGTTCTTGCCCGAGGCGTACTGGTACTGCAGGCAGGGCGTGAAGGCCAGGCGGACCAGCGCCTCCTGCCACTTGTTGGCCAGCGTGGTGTGGTTGCCGTAGCCGCGGCGCAGGACGACTCGGCCGAACTGCGCTACGACGCGGAGTGCGTGTTCCAGCACCTCCGGGCTGGTGTTGTCGCAGTCCACCAGTACAGCGACACGCGATTCGGCCTGTAAGGCCTGAGCATTGGCCATCTTTTCCTCTAGTTTTGAGGATGGTACGGGCTACTCAGGGAGTTCGGCTGATGCTCATCAGGGGGAAATGACGTCGCGCTCCCCACGTCGGGAGAGTCGCTGCCTGCCCGCTCGGGTCACTCGAGCCGATGGCGCGGACGCGTCACGGTGCGAGAAGTCGGCGTTGGCTGGTCGGCGGCGCGGTTTGGCAGGTGCTGTTCGGGAAAGGTGACGACCCGGTGGCATTCGAGCGTTGTCAAGACCCGGCTGCTCAGCGTGCACAGATTTCGACGTCGAAGGTCGCCGTACGTGGCTGGAAATCGATCTGATCCGGGTCTGTTACAAGTTCCGACAGACCATATTCCTCGGGTTCGAGGCGAGCTACCAAACTTGCACAGTCCCGACAGGGTGTTGAGCGATTTACAGCGGGGCCAGTTCCCAAGCGATGCCCGACAGACCTTATTCCCACCGAACACTTTTTGGGGCGCGAAGCGCCGACGCCGCAGGCGCGCCAAGAGTCTCGGTTTAGGGGCCCGCTCATATCG
>JAJAZC010000157.1 GCA_026785885.1 Rubrivivax sp. | reverse complement strand
GCGCGGCATGGAGTCGGCCGCGCATGCGCTGCTGGCGCGGGCACTGCTGGCCGAGGGCGCCGGGGCCAAGGCCAGTGAGCACATTGCCACCGCGCTGTCGCTGCGCGAGCAGGGCTACACGACCGATCAGCTGCCGGCGCTGGAGCTGGACGCGGTGGCCATCGAACTGCTGGCCGTGCTGGACCCACCGCGCGCTGACACGCTGCTGCAGCGCGCCGTGCAGTGGCTGCACACCACCGCCGAGACCGAGGTGCCCGAGCCGCTGCGCCACGGCTTCCTGCACATGCACCCAGTGCACCGCGCACTGCTCGCTCAGGCCCAGGCTCGGGCCAAGGCCACGGCAGCAGTGCACTGAAGCCGTGTCGCCGACAATCGCGGCATGGTCAGACAACGCACGATCAAAGCCCTGACCCGCGCCGTCGGCGTGGGTGTGCACAGCGGCCACAAGGTCGAGTTGACGCTGCGCCCCGCGCCGCCCGACAGCGGCGTGAGCTTTCGCCGCACCGACCTGCCGGTGCCGGTGACGATTCATGTCAATGCGCTGGCGGTCAGCGACACACGCATGGCCAGCACCATCAGCGCCGGCGGCGACCCCGGCGCGCCCAAGGTGCAGACCATCGAGCACCTGATGTCGGCCTGTGCGGGCCTGGGCATCGACAACCTGCAGGTCGACATCACGGCCGAAGAGGTGCCCATCCTCGACGGCAGCGCGGCCAGCTTCGTCTTCCTGTTGCAAAGCGCCGGCATCGCGCTGCAGGACGCACCCAAGCGCTTCCTGCGCGTGCTCAAAACCGTGGAGGTGCGTGAAGGTGAGGGCGCAGCGCTGAAGTGGCACGGCTGGAGCCCTACCACGGCTACAAGCTAAGCTTCGAGATCGACTTCAACCACCCGGCAGTGGACGCCACCGGCAGCCGCGTCGAGTTCGACTTTTCGCACGGCATCTACAGGCGCGACATTGCGCGAGCCCGCACCTTCGGCTTCACGAAGGACGTGGAGCTGATGCGATCGCGCGGGCTCGGCCTGGGCGGCAACATGGACAACGTGATCGTCGTCGACGACTACCGCGTGCTCAACAGCGACGGCCTGCGCTACGACGACGAGTTTGTTAAACACAAAATCCTCGACGCTATCGGTGACCTGCACATCGCCGGCAAACCGCTGTTGGCCAGCTACACCGCCTATAAAAGCGGCCACGCCTTGAACAACCAGTTGCTGCGCCGGCTGCTGGCCGACGAGAGCGCATACGAGGTAGTCAGCTTCGAAGTTGATGCCGATGCGCCCAGCGGCTTTGCCGCACTTGCGCCGGCCTGGTAATTGGTAATGGGCCCTGTTGAACGCGCACTGAAAGCCAAGCCGGCATGGTGATGTTTCGCCTGGTTTTCGGCTTGCTGCTGGTCTGCGGCCTGCTCAGCTTTGCGCTGTACGCCGGCACCGGGCAGGTGGTGTGGCGGCAGCGCGGCATCGTGATCGTCAAGTGGACCGTGATCGCGGCCTTCGGCTTCTTCGCGGTGCTGATCGTGGAGCGGCTGGTGTTGATGCTGTAGCCGCGCGGGCGGGCGGGTCGCGTCTGCGCTCGGGCGTTTTGGGCGTTCGGCGTTCGGCGTTCGGGCGTTCGGGCGTTCGGGCGTTCGGGCGTTCGGGCGATGCAGAGATTCAAGCGTGCCACGGCCCAGCGTCCAGCCGCTGCAGCGCCTAGGCTCCTAACGCCCGGGTTGCGGTGCAGCCGTCTGTACCCGCGGGCGCTCACCGACCGTGACCTTGACGTTGAGCGCCTGCGCACCGCGCTGCACGCCGATAGGCCCGGTGCTGGCCGGCTTCAACGCGGCCACCGCAGCAAACAGGTCACCGTTGCTGGCCACCGGCCGGTCGCCGACACGCACCACCACGGCGCCGGGGCGCAGGCCGCCGCGCGCGGCCGGGCCGTCCTGCAAAACGCCGGTGATCAGCACGCCGCTCTTTACCGGCAGCGCCAAGCTTTCAGCCAGTTCGGCGGTGAGTTCCTTGGGCTCGATGCCGATCCAGCCGCGCTTGACGCTGCCGCCCTGGATCAGCGCATCCATGACGTGCCGCGCGGTGTCCACCGGCACCGCAAAGCCGATGCCCAGGCTGCCGCCGGTGCGGGAGAAGATCGCGGTGTTGATGCCCACCAAATGCCCCGCCGCGTCGACCAGCGCGCCGCCGGAATTACCGGGGTTGATGGCCGCGTCGGTCTGGATGAAATTTTGAAATTGCGAAGCGCCGGCCTGCGTGCGGTCCAGCGCGCTGACGATGCCGGCGGTCACGGTTTGGCCGACGTTGAACGGGTTGCCGATGGCCAGTACCGCATCGCCCACCTGCAGCGCGCGCACGTTGCCCAGCGTCACCACGGGCAGGTTGCCGAGCTCGATCTTCAGCAGCGCAATGTCGGTCTCGGGGTCGCTGCCGACCACGGTGGCGCGGGTGCTGCGGCCGTCGGCCAGTTGCACTTCGATGTCGTTGGCGTCTTCGACGACGTGGTGGTTGGTCAACAGGTAGCCCTCGGGCGAGACGATCACGCCCGAGCCCAGACCGACCTGCGCCTGCCCCTGCGGGCGCTCACCGAAGAAGAAGCGAAAGCGCGGGTCGTCGGTGTGCGGATTGCGCCGCGCCACCTTGGTGGCCGTGACGCTGACCACCGCTGGCGCTGCCAGCCGTGCAGCCACCGCAAAGCCGCTGGCGCCGGCCTGGCCTGCTGCGCCGGTGCTGCCCAGCGCCTGCGCTGGCGGCGCCTGCTGCAGCGTCGGCAGCGGCAAGCCGCGCAAGCCACCACGGCCGCCCTGCATCGACCCAGGCAACCAGTCCGGCTGGAAGGTCAGCAGCACGAACAGCACCGCCACAGCCACGGCGACGGCCTGTGAAAAGACGAGCCAGGTTCTGCGCATCATCAGGGCCCATGTGGGCCGTTTGGGGTGGGGCAACTGACCGCAGCGCGGTCGCCCGGCAAGGCAAAATGGGTGCCATGGCGCACCGGCAGGAACTCGAGAACCGCTTGCAACTTTTGCTGCGGCCGGAGTTGTTCAAGGATTATGGGCCGAACGGTCTGCAGGTCGAAGGCCGGCCGGAGTTGCGGCTGCTGGTGTCCGGCGTCACCGCGAGCCTGGCTTTTATCGATGCTGCCATCGACGCCGGCGCCGACACGCTGCTGGTGCACCACGGCCTGTTTTGGCGCGGACAGGACGGGCGGTTGACAGGCTGGCTGGCCGCGCGGGTGCGGCGTTTGATGAACGCTGGCGTCAATCTTTTTGCTTACCACCTGCCCCTGGACGCCCATGACGAATTGGGCAACAACGCGCAGTTGGGATTGCGCCTGGGGCTGCGCGCCGATGCACGTTTCGGCGAGCAAAACCTGGGTTTCATCGGTGATGCCGCCGGCTGCGACACGCTGGCAAAGTTGAGTGCCGCGGCCAGCGCAGCGCTGAACCGCACCATCACCACGGTGCCCGGCGACGGCCGGCCGTTGCGCCGTATCGCCTGGTGCACCGGTGGCGCGCAGGGCTACTTCGAGCCGGCCATCGCAGCCGGCGCCGACGCCTTCATCACCGGTGAAATCTCCGAGCCGCAGGCCCACCTGGCGCGCGAGACCGGCGTGGCTTACCTGGCCTGCGGGCACCACGCAACCGAGCGTTTCGGCGCCCAGGCCGTGGCCGCGCATGTGGCTGCAGCACTCGGCCTGCAGCACCGCCATATAGAAATAGACAATCCCGCATGAGGACGCACAGACGCGCCTGCGCGCATGTTTGCGCTGCATGTCGGCCGCGAGCGCTGCGAGCGGCGGCATGAAGCCTGGCATGAAGCCTGGCCTGAAGCCGATCGCCCAGCCGCTGCTCGTCACGATGGGCGATGCGGCCGGCATCGGGCCCGAGATCATCGTGCGCGCCTTTGAGCAAGGCGCGCTGGCGGGTTGTGTGGTGGTCGGCGACCTGGCCGTGCTGCGCCGCGCCGGGGCCGCCATGACAGCGGTGCTGGACGCGCCGGCCGATGGCGCCATGGTGCCGCCCGGCTGTCTGCCGCTGTGGGTGCCCGATGGCTTGCCGGCCGGCCTGGCTGCGCTGCCGCAGGGCCGGATCGACGGCCGCAACGGCCGCGCTGCAGCGCGCTGCGTCGAAGCTGCGGTGCGGCAGGTGATGGCAGGCACCGCATCCGGCATCGTCACTGCGCCCATCCACAAGGAGGCGCTGGCCGCCGCCGGTGTGCCTTACCCCGGCCACACCGAGATGCTGCAGGCCCTGGCCACCGCACCCGGTGCTGCACCGCCGCCGGTGCGCATGATGCTGGCCAATGCCGAGCTGCGCGTGGTGCTGGTGACCATCCACCTGGCGCTGCGGCGGGCCATCGAGGCGCTGGACTTCGATGCCGTGCTGCAAACGGTGCAGATCGCGCATCGCTTTGCAGGGCGGGCTGGCGCAGCGCCGCCGCGCATTGCGGTAGCCGGGCTCAACCCGCACGCCGGCGAAGGCGGCTTGTTCGGCGACGAAGAACTGCGCTTCATCGCCCCCGCGGTGCAAGCAGCGCGCGCCGCCGGGCTGGACGTGCAGGGACCGTTTGCGCCGGACACGGTCTTCATGCGCGCGCGCCGCGGCGAGTTCGATGTCGTCGTCGCGATGGTCCACGACCACGGCGTCATCCCCGTCAAGTACCTGGGTGTGGAGCAGGGCGTCAACGTCACGCTGGGCCTGCCCTTCGTGCGCACGAGTCCCGATCACGGTACGGCGTTCGACATCGCCGGCCGTGCTTTGGCCGACCCGGCCAGCCTGATTGCGGCGGTGCAGATGGCTTGGCAGCTGTGCGGCGCTGCAACCCTGGAGCCCCGGACGCCGCCTTGCTGATTCGGCTTACGCGTTCGGCTTCATAACGCCGGCTTACTGACGCCGAACTACGGACGCCGGATTACAAACGCCGGATCAACATCAGCCCCTTGACGCCAACTCAATAACGCGTCGAGCGCGACCCCACGGCCAATGCCGCAAGCTGGCGCCGCGCGCGTTCGGTGGCGCGCTCGAGCAGCGCGCTGTTTTCGAAAGCGCGCAGGCGGCCGGTTTCGCACAGCCGCAGCAGCATGCGCTGCGTCAACGACACCGTCTTCTTGTGGCGCGAACCCTGCGTGAAGAGGAAGAAACTGCGCCCCGGGCTGACGTGCGACAGGCGCACCTTCTGCCAGCTGTCGTTGAGGTGCATCTGGTAGGCGAAGCCGATCTGGATGTTGTCGGCCAGCTCGCGGCCATGCGTCGCCTCGGGCGCTTCGGTCATGGCCGGCAAGCCGGGCAGGGCCGGCTCCGGGCGCAGCGGCCGGCCGGCTGCATCTGCGGCATCGGCCGGGTCGCCCGCGGCGCGACTGTCGGCATCACTGTCGGCACCGATCTCGATGTCGACCTTGCCGTCCCAGTCGACCGCCGATTCTTCGACCAGGCCCACGCGCTGCGCTTCTTCAGCAGTCAGCGCCGGCAGCTCGACCTCGTCGCTCAGCACCGGCAATGCGGACTGCTGGCGCAATTCATCGCGTGACGGCAGCGGGCGCTGCAGAGCGCCTTCGACCTGCCGCGCCATCAGGTTGAGATCGAGCTGGCGGCCGCCAGCGCTGCGCAGCGCTTCGGCATGCGCCGGCATCAGCTGGCCGAAAAACTCGCGCCGTTGCCCCTCGGGCCAGCCGATCAGGTTCATGCCCTCGGTGAGTTCGCGCATCAGCGCCGGCAAGCCGGCCAGAAAGGCTTTGCGGTGTGCCGGTGTCGGCTTGGGATGCACGCTCAGCGCCAGCTCGCGTCCGGCCATGCGCAAGCGCTGCGCCTGCGCACCGTCGGCACTACCCAGGCTGGCTGCACGCAGCAGCACCTGGCTCCAGACGCGGCTGATGAAGTCGCGCACGAACTGCGGCGCCGACAGGTCCTTCAACTCGCCGGCCAGGCGGTCGGCGTACATCTGGCGCAGCCGCAGCTCGTCTTCCTTCTGGGCCAGCAACTCGGCTGCGCCGCCTTCGCCCTGCAGCTCCTGCCCGGCTTGCTGGGCGACGAAGGTCTCCAGCGCGGCGAGCTTGTGCTGGTAGACCTCGATCTGGTCGAAGTCGCCCTCGACGACCTCCTGCACCAAGGCCCGCACCTTGCCCAACACGTTCTTGGCCGCCAGCTCGTTGAAATCCTCGAAAGCCGTGCCGAGCGACGCGATGCGGTTGACGAAGCGCCGCACCGGGTGCCGGCGCGACGAGAAAAACGACGGGTCGCCGAGTGCTGCGCGCAGCACCGGCAGCTGCAACCGCGCCAGCTGGCGCGCCATCTGCGGCGGCACCTTGGGGTCGGCCAGGATCTGGTCGAACAGGAAGCTGATGACGTCGATCACCATGTGGTCGACAGAGCCGCGCGAAGCCTGGCGCAACTCGTCGCGGTGGGCGTGGATCAGGTTGGGCAGCGGCAGGCGTTGCGCGCCGGCCAGGGCTTCGCCGTGGTCGCCGTACATGCCGGGATCGGCGTAGGTGCCGAGACCGTCGGAACTGCCGGCATTGCCGTAGGCAGCCGATTCGGCAACACCCATGGCGCCGGCACCACTGGGCCCGAACGCGCCGCCCGCGCCGCTGCTGGCCACCAAATCGGCATAAGCCAGCCGGCGGATCAACGACATCAGCCCCGGGTCCACATTCCCGAGCATCGTGCCGCGGGTGCTGCCAAAGCCGCCGTGCCCCGCGGAGCCGCCGTGGCCGATCAATCCGCTGCTGCCGTGTCCCGATTGCGACGCCATCACACCGGCACGCCGCACCCGGCTGTCGGCCAGCGGGCCGAGGTTAAAGCCGCCGTCGCCACCCGGTGCACCGGGCCCGCCTGCGCTGCCGGTGCCACCATCGACGCCGTACAGGCTGTCTCCACCGGCGCCGCCCCGGCTGCTGTCACCGCCGCCACCGCCACCGCCACTACCACCGCCTGCCCCCCCGCCAACACCACCGCTGCGCTGTCGCACCGTCAGCCCCACCCGCTTGACACCGGCGTTGCGAAAGTCGGCGACGATGGCCGGGTAGGTGCTGCGCAGCAGTGCGCTCAACGAGCGGCTGAGCTCGGAGGACAGCACCTTGCGCACGTCGGCGCGGTCGGACACGGCTTCGATGCCACGGATCATGGCCTGGCCGACGATCTCCGGCCTGAGCGGGTTGCGTTCACGTTCACCGCCAGCCTCCGTCAACACCGTGGCGACGTAGGCGTCCAGCTCGCGCAGCTCCCACTCGCAGGCGTGAGCGATCTCCATGCCAAAGCGTTCGGCCGAGATTTGCGCTTCGACCTCACGGTCCTCGACGAGGCTCAGCGCGTCCCAGCTGGTGAGTGGTGCAGGGTGCGTGATGGCTGAGCCGGGCCCGACGCTGCTGCCGAAACCGCCGAGGCCGCCCAGGTTGCCAACACCGGTATGGCCGCTGGCCACGCGCGGCACCAACTCGCGCACCACCCGTTCATCGAACGCGTCGTTGAAGGTCAGTACGAACACCGCGGACTTGCGGTTGAGCTCGAACTGCGCCCCCAGGAGGCCGTCGCGCTGGAAAGCGTGGGTGGCAGCCAGCGCCGCCAGGCCAAGGCTTTCAATAGTGCGGTCGGCGGCTTCGCGGGCAGCCAGCTTGAGCCGCTGCACAGCGGCTTCCAGGGTGGCAGGCAGGCGGTGGACGGGGTTCGGCTTCATGGGTGGAGCGCAAGCCCCAAAAGGGCCGCTGGCGAGTATGCGGCAAGGCACCGGTCGGACGCCGGTCGGTGCTGGTGGGCAAACCGGCCCGGTGTAAGCAGACGCTAGCAGCTGCGTTTATCAACGCAGGCTGTCGCGAATCTCCGGCAGCAGCACCACGTTGTCGGGTGTCGGTGCGGCCGGCGTCACAGCTGCGTTGCGCTTGAGCCGGTTCATCTGCTTGACCATCAGGAAGATGATGAAAGCCAGGATCGTGAAGTTCAGCGCAATGGTGATGAAGCTGCCGTAAGCGAACACTGCCCCGGCTTTCTCGGCTTCCAGCAGCGTGAGCCCGGCTGGCTGGCTGGCCGGCCAGTCCGATGAAGTAGTTGTTGAAGTCCAGGCCGCCGAAGATGCGGCCGACGATCGGCATGATCAAGTCGCCAACCACCGAATCGACGGTCTTGCCGAAACCACCGCCGATGATCACGCCGACAGCCAGATCGATCACATTGCCCTTCAGGGCGAACTCTTTGAACTCCGATGTAAAACCCTCGAACGAGTCCTTCAGGTGTTGATGAATTTGTGGACCATAGCGGCCGCTCGGTGACAGCGTCAACGCACTTGTGTATAGGCGCCACAGCCCGTCGGCCGAGTCGCCTCGGCTAGAATTCGGAGTTGCCCGAAACCCCGGGGCCTAGCAGATCGACAAGCGGAAGGACAGCATGAGCGGCACGATCGACAACAGCATCGAGCCCGGTGATTTGCCGAACAGTCTGCGCGCGAGTAGTGCCGCGGCGAATGGTGTCGACAGAGGCCGGCGCACCTGGATCGCCATCACCTGTGGCGCAGGCGCGATTGGTGGTGCGGAGGTGGCGGTGCCCTTCATCAGCAGCTTTGCACCTTCAGAACGCGCCCGCGCCGCCGGTGCACCCGTCGAGGTTGATATCAGCAATATCAAGCCCGGTGAAAAGCTTACTGTCGAGTGGCGCGGCAAGCCGGTGTGGATCGTGCGTCGCACGCCTGAACAGCTTGAAGCGTTGAAGAAGCTCGATCCGCTGCTGGCTGACCCGCAGTCCACCCGCACGGCGTACCCGACACCGGACTACGCCAAGAATGGGTTCCGCTCGATCAAGCCCGAGTTCTTTGTCGGTGTCGGCATCTGCTCTCATCTGGGCTGCAGCCCGATCGACCGGTTCAGCACCGGAGCCCAGCCCTCGCTGCCTGATGATTGGACTGGTGGTTTTTTATGCCCCTGCCACGGTTCGACGTTCGATATGGCCGGCCGCGTGTTCAAAAACAAGCCGGCGCCGGACAACCTCGAGGTGCCGCCGCACATGTACGTTACCGACACGTCGCTGGTGATCGGCGAGGACAAAAAAGCCTGAGCACTGCACATCGGATTGAACCGGTCCATATTGCATAACACCTGAAGTTTGAGGACATCATGGCTGAAATGAGAGAAGCCCCCGAGGGTGCGCCGCTCGGTGTCAAGTTGACCACCTGGGCGGAGAGCCGGTTTCCGACCGCGTTCGATGCTTATCGCGTACACCTGTCGGAGTACTACGCGCCGAAGAACTTCAATTTCTGGTATTTCTTCGGCGCGCTGGCCATGCTGGTGCTGGTGATCCAGATCGTCACCGGCATCTTCCTGGTGATGCATTACAAGCCGGACGCGGCCAAGGCCTTTGAGTCGGTCGAGTACATCATGCGAGATGTGCCCTGGGGCTGGATGGTGCGCTATATGCACAGCACGGGCGCCAGCGCCTTTTTCGTCGTCGTGTACTTGCACATGTTCCGCAGCATGATTTACGGCAGCTATCAAAAGCCGCGTGAACTCGTGTGGATCTTCGGTTGTGCGATTTTTCTGTGCCTGATGGCCGAAGCTTTCATGGGCTACCTGCTGCCCTGGGGCCAGATGAGTTACTGGGGCGCGCAGGTCATCATTAATCTGTTCGCTGCGATACCTTTTATCGGTGAGGACCTGTCGCTGTTGATCCGTGGCGACTACGTCGTCGGAGACGCAACGCTCAACCGCTTCTTTGCCCTTCACGTGATTGCCGTGCCGTTGGTGCTGATGGGCTTGGTGGTGGCCCACCTGCTGGCGCTGCACGACGTGGGCTCCAACAACCCCGACGGCATTGAGATCAAGGCCAAGAAGGACGCACGCGGTATCCCGCTGGACGGCATCCCCTTCCACCCGTACTACACGGTGCACGACATCATGGGTGTCGGCGTGTTCTTGTTTTTGTTTAGCGCGGTTCTGTTTTTCGCGCCGGAGATGGGCGGCTATTTCCTCGAGTTCAACAATTTCATTCCGGCCGATCCATTGAAGACACCGGCGCACATTGCGCCTGTCTGGTACTTCACGCCTTTCTACAGCATGCTGCGCGCGGTAACCGACCCGATGGTGAACGTGCTGGCCGCGCTGGTGGCGCTGGGCGCCGTGCTGGCCGTGCTCAAGGGCGGTATCAGCACCCGGGCCAAGGCCGCCGTGCTCATCAGCGCGCTGGTGGCCGTGGTGGTGCTCAAGACCTTCGACGCCAAGTTCTGGGGTGTCGTGGTGATGGGGCTGGCTGTCATGATTCTGTTCCCACTGCCCTGGCTGGACCGCAGTCCCGTGCGGTCGATCCGCTACCGGCCGAGTTGGAACCGGTGGCTCTACGGCCTCTTCGTCTTCAACTTTGCGGTGTTGGGCTACCTGGGCATCAAGCCGCCGTCGGACGTCGGTACGCTGGTTTCGCAAACGGGGACGCTGTTCTACTTCGGGTTTTTCTTGCTGATGCCGTGGTGGAGCCGCATCGGTGAATTCAAGGCGTTGCCGGACCGCGTGACTTTTCAGCCGCACTGATGGGTCTTATCCGACAGCCGACTCAACTGCGGAAATGACTGGCCGAGCCCAGCAGCTGCAACAAGAAGCCGCGACAGGCGCGAGACAAGGCGACAAGCACCCATGAAACAACTGATATTGATCCTGCTGGCGGCTTTTGCACTGCTGGGCCAAGCCCGGGCAGCCGTTGGAGGTATCGCCTGGGACAAGTTTCCTGCCAAGCGGGTGACCGATCTGGCGGCGCTGCAAAATGGCGCCAAGCTGTTTGCCAATTACTGCCTCAATTGCCATTCGGCTGCGTACATGCGTTACAACCGGTTGGGTGACATTGGCCTGACCGAAGACCAAATTCGCGACAACTTGATCTTCACCGGTGCCAAGGTCGGCGAAACTATGAAGGTCTCGCTCGACCCGAAGGACGCCAAGGACTGGTTTGGTGGCGTACCCCCCGACCTGACGTTGATAGCGCGCAGCCGCTCGGCCGCTGGTCAGGGTACCGGCGCTGACTACATTTACACCTATCTGCGCACCTACTATCGCGACGACACAAAGGCCACTGGGTGGAACAACGCTGCTTTTCCAGGAGTCGGTATGCCGCACGTGCTCTGGGAATTGCAAGGTCAGCAGCGTGCGGTGTACGCCGTTGAAAAAGACCCGCACGACGCCAAGAAAACCGTGCAGGTGTTGAAGGGTTTCGAGGCAATCACACCCGGGACGATGAACCAGGTTGAGTACAACCTGGCGGTCGCCGACCTGGTGGCCTACCTGAAGTGGATGGCCGAGCCGGTGCAGACCAGCCGCGTGCGCATCGGCGTGTGGGTGCTGTTGTTCCTGGCAGTGTTCACTTTCATCGCGTGGCGCTTGAACGCCGCGTTTTGGAAGGACGTCAGGTAGACGTTCCTGTCAGGCCCGGCCGCCAGCGGGGTCTGCAGCGCAGTGGGGGCGTCCAGCACCCACTGCGTTTGTCTTTTATCGAATGAGGTGCATGGGCACCCTTCAAGCTGGCTTGTTGAAGAGATAACGAAAGGCCCCCCCGCCATGATGGTGCTGTACTCTGGAACCACCTGCCCCTATTCGCACCGCTGCCGTTTTGTGCTCTTCGAAAAAGGCATGGACTTCGAGATCCGCGATGTGGATATCTTTGCCAAGCCCGAAGACATCGCGCTGATGAATCCGTACAACGAGGTGCCCATCCTGGTGGAGCGTGACCTCATCCTGTATGAGAGCCACATCATCAATGAGTACATCGACGAGCGCTTCCCGCACCCGCAACTGATGCCGGGTGACCCGGTGGCGCGCGCGCGCGTGCGGCTGTTTCTGTTCAACTTCGAAAAGGAGCTGTTCAGCATCGTCAATTTGCTTGAAGCCCGCGGCGTCAAGGCCACGGAGAAACAACTTGAAAAAGCACGCGATCAGATCCGCGACCGCTTGACGCAGTTGGCGCCGATTTTTCTAAAGAACAAATACATGTTGGGTGATGACTTCAGCATGTTGGACGTCGCCATCGCGCCGCTGTTGTGGCGGCTGGACTATTACGGCATCGACCTGAGCAAGAACGCGGTGCCGCTGCTCAAGTACGCTGAGCGCATTTTCTCGCGCCCTGCTTACATCGAGGCGCTGACGCCGTCCGAAAAAGTCATGCGGAAGTAGTCTGCCGTGGCCGGCCCCTTGGACAATCAAGGCACGTCGACCCGCCCCTATCTGCTGCGGGCGCTGCACGACTGGTGCACCGACAACGGCTTCACGCCGTACGTCGCCGTGCACGTGCGGCCCGGTGTGCAGGTGCCGATGGAGTACGTGAAGAACAACGAGATCGTGCTCAACGTCAGCTTTGAGGCCACGTCCGGCCTCAAGCTCGGAAACGAGGCGATCGAGTTCAAGGCCCGCTTCGGTGGCAGCACACGCGAGATCGTTGTGCCGATCGATCATGTGGTGGCCATCTATGCCCGCGAAAACGGCCAGGGCATGGCGTTTCCGGTGCCCACCGACGCCGGTGCTGCTGCAGGCCCGCAGTTGGTGGTTGCTGGAGCAACGGGTGCAGCTGCGCCGCAAGCCCCCGGCCGTGGCCTGCGCCTGGCGAGCTCCGAGGCAGAGCCGCCGCGGAGGCCCGAGGTCGGTGTCGCCCGTGACACGGCAGCCGACATCGCACCGAACGGTGCGCTGGATACCGTGCCCACAACGCCGCCTGGCACATCGCCTGATGGGCCTCCTGATCCAGCCCAGCCGCCCCCCGGTGCGCGGCCCTCGCTCAAGCGCATCAAGTAACAGACGGGTGTTGCAGCGCTCCTAAAATGTGCCTACGGTGGCCTGGGTCATCGGAGCGCCGGCTTAGCTCAGTTGGTAGAGCACCCGCCTTGTAAGCGGAAGGTCGTCCGTTCGATTCGGACAGCCGGCACCAAAAACCCGTCGTGTGTTTTCAAGCGCGCGAACCAACCTTGATCTTGAGTGGGGGTCCATCGAATCCGTTGGCCAGCAGCACCGCGGTTAGTTGCGGTGCCAACTGGCGCAGTTTGGCCGCTGCTGCGGCGTTGGCGGCGATTAGCACCCAGGCTTGGTCGTCCAGCGGTCCGGCGCTGACGAAAGGGCGGAGCGCCGACGGCAGCTGTGGTGTGACAAGGGCCAGGCGGGCCTGCGATTGACGCAGCCGCCGCAGCAGGTCGGAAAGCGGTTCGCTGCGGCCGAGCGCCGTGGCCAGGGGCAGGTTGTAGGGGCCGGTTGACGCCATAAACGGAGTCTAGCGATGCAGTTTCTGATCACCCACGGCAGCATGGCGCGCACCCGGGCCTTGCGCCTGCAGCGCTGGCAACTGGTGCTGGGCGCTTTGGGCTTGGCGGCGCTGTTGATGGCGACGTCCGGCGCCGTCTACCACTTCGTGTTCTTGAAAGCAGCCCGTGAAGGCTGGCCGCTGGTGAGCCCCCTCGTGCGGCTGATGGTGCGCGACGAAGTCGCGACGCGTGAGCGTTTCATGCGCAACAACCTGGACGCCATGGCACAAAGGGTTGGCGAGATGCAGGCCAAGCTGGTCAAGCTCGAAGCCATGGGAGAGCGGGTGTCCGGCCTGGCCGGCATGAAGGCGGACGAGTTGAAACCGCTGCAGCGCGCCGGCGTGATTACGGCGCCGACGGCCCCGCCCCCATCGAGTACCGCGGCGGGCCGCGGCGGCCCGTACGTGCCGGCCGTCACACCGTCGCTCGAACAATTGCAAGCTTTGGTCAGCGGCCTGGACGAAGCCGCCGACGTCCACACCGACCTGTTCACCTACTTCGAGTCGCGTTTGCAGGAAAGCCTTCTCAATGCCCTGTTGATTCCGAGTGCCAGGCCGGTGGTCGGGCCGGTGGGCTCGGGCTTTGGCTTCCGCGCGGATCCCTTCAATGGCCGCGCTGCGCTGCACACCGGGCTCGATTTCCCGGCTGAGAGCGGCACGCCGATCCTGGCTGCCGCGGGCGGCATCGTGGTCGCCAACGAGTGGCATGCAGCTTACGGCCACCTGCTCGAGATCGACCACGGCAATGGCCTGGTCACTCGCTACGCCCACTGCTCCAGCATCGACGTGTCACTCGGCGCACTGGTCAAGCGCGGGCAGGTCGTGGCCAAGGTCGGCAGCTCAGGCCGGTCTACCGGTGCGCACCTGCACTTCGAGGTGCTGGTGCACGGCGTACCGCAGGATCCGGCACGCTTCCTGGCCGGCAACGCGCCGCCCCGCAGTGAAGCCGCCGCACGCCAAACCAGGCAATGAGCGGCTGAGCGGCTGTCGAACGGGCCCGCTCATCACGCCACGAGGAGCCTGCTTGTCCCCCTGCACAGGCCCGCTGCGGCCCAGCCACTGCAACGCTCTGCTCTGGCTCAAGTGCCTTGTGAGGCTGAGCCAACGTGAGCGCGACTTCTCGCCTGCAACGGCCGCGATACGGGCTTGCGGCGGGCCCTCGCACCCGCTCTAACAACGGCGGCCCCGCTGCTAAACTCGCGCGCTTTGCCCGAGAGTGTGGGCGTTGGGCTGATGGGGTTTGCCCTACTGAACGCGGCACCGCAGTGTCCGGCAGATGTTGTGGTGTTCACAGGGCGCGCGCGTCCCGAATTCCGAATTGCAAACCCCGCGCCCACACCGCTACTTCAGCCGTCAGCGCTTGCAGATGGCACCGACGCCCCCAGCCCGCCAGCACAGGCTTGACGCAATTGAGTTGCATTGCTTTAGACGCCGAAGGTGCTTAAGAACAAGCGCCGCTTCGATCGATCCACCCAGCCGCGACGCCGCATGTTCCCCAGAGTCCTGACCCAACTTTTCGGCAGCCGCAACGAGCGCTTGCTCAAGACCTACCGGCGTACTGTGGAAGCCGTCAACGCACTGGAGCCGCAGTTCGAGAAGCTCGGTGATGCCGAGTTGCGCGCCAAGACCGATGAGTTCCGCCAGCGCCTTGCTGCCGGAACTGAACTCGACGCGTTGCTACCCGAAGCCTTTGCCGTGGTTCGGGAAGCCGGCAAGCGCACGCTGAAGATGCGCCACTTCGACGTCCAGCTGCAAGGCGGCATAGCCTTGCACCAGGGCAAGATCGCCGAGATGCGCACCGGCGAAGGCAAGACGCTGATGGCCACGCTGCCGGTCTACTTGAACGCACTCAGCGGCAAGGGTGTGCATCTGGTGACGGTAAACGACTATCTCGTGCGGCGCGACGCCGAGTGGATGGGCCGCATCTACAACTTCCTGGGCCTGACGGTGGGCATCAACATCGCCGGCCTGGGCCGCGAAGAGAAGCAGGCGGCGTTTGCCGCCGACATCACCTACGGCACCAACAACGAATTCGGCTTCGACTACCTGCGTGACAACATGGTGCAGGACACGCGCGACCGCGTCGCCCGTGGCTTGAACTTCGCGATCGTCGACGAGGTCGACTCGATCCTGATCGACGAGGCCCGCACGCCGCTGATCATCTCGGGCCAGGCTGAGGACCATACCGAGATGTACGTGCGCATCAACGTCATCGTCCCGGGCCTGAAAAAGCAGATCGGCGAGGCCGATCTGCGCACCGGTGAAGGCGTCATCGAGCCGGGTGACTTCACGATGGACGAGAAGACGCACCAGGTCTTCCTGACTGAAACCGGTCACGAAAAGGCCGAAGCGCTGCTGACAGAGGCCGGCCTGCTGGCCGAAGGTGCGAGCCTGTACGACCCGGCCAACATCGCGCTGATGCACCACGTCTATGCGGCGCTGCGCGCGCACAACCTTTACAACCGCGACCAGCACTACGTCGTGCAGGACGCCGAGGTCATCATCGTCGACGAGTTCACGGGCCGCCTGATGACGGGCCGGCGCTGGAGCGACGGCCTGCACCAGGCCGTGGAAGCGAAGGAAGGCGTGGCGATCCAGAGCGAGAACCAGACGCTCGCCTCGGTCACGTTTCAGAACTATTTCCGCATGTACGGAAAGCTGTCGGGCATGACCGGCACTGCCGATACCGAAGCCTTTGAATTCCAGGAAATCTACGGCCTGGAAACGATGGTGATCCCGCCCAACCGGCCGACCATCCGCAAGGACGACAACGACCTGATCTACAAGACGGCTAAGGAGAAGTACGACGCCGTCACCGACGACATCCGCGATTGCCATGAGCGTGGCCAGCCGGTTTTGGTGGGTACCACCAGCATCGAAAACTCCGAGCTAATTTCCGAGCTGCTGAAAAAAGCCAAGCTGCCGCACCAGGTGCTCAACGCCAAGCAGCACGCCAAAGAGGCGGAGATCGTTGCGCAAGCCGGCCGCCCGGGCGTCATCACCATCGCCACCAACATGGCCGGCCGTGGCACCGACATAGTGCTGGGTGGCAACGTCGAAAAGCAAGTCCAGTTCCTGGAAGTCAACGAAGCTTTGTCCGAGGCCGACAAACAATCCCGCGCGCAGCAGTTGAAAGACGAATGGCAGGCGCTGCACGACCAAGTCAAGGGTGCCGGTGGCCTGCGCATCGTGGCCACAGAGCGCCACGAAAGCCGCCGCATCGACAACCAGCTGCGCGGCCGCTCCGGCCGCCAGGGCGACCCCGGTGCCAGCCGTTTCTATCTGAGCCTGGACGATTCGCTGATGCGCATCTTTGCCGGTGACCGCGTGCGCGCGATCATGGACAGGCTCAAGATGCCCGAGGGCGAGGCCATCGAAGCCGGCATCGTCAACCGCAGCATCGAAAGCGCGCAGCGCAAGGTCGAAGCGCGCAACTTCGATGTCCGCAAGCAGCTGCTGGAGTACGACGACGTCGCCAACGACCAGCGCAAGGTCATCTACCAGCAGCGCAACGAGATCCTCGAAGCCGCCAACCTGGACGAACAGATCAACAACCTGCGCAACAGCACGATGACCCATGTCGTGCGCACCTACGTGCCCCCGGGCACGCTGGAAGAGCAGTGGGACTTGGCCGCGCTGGAGCGCACGCTGCGCGATGAGTGGCAGCTCGACGTGGCGCTGCAAAGCGATGTAGAGAAGAGCGAGTCCACCACCGACGACGACATCGTCGTCAAAGTGGTTGCCGTGGCCGACGCAGTTTTCAAAGCCAAGCTCGACCTGGTCGGCGCCGAGCAGTTCACGCCGTTCATGCGCATGGTGCTGCTGCAGAGCATCGACAGCCACTGGCGCGAGCACCTCGCCGCGCTGGACTACCTGCGCCAGGGCATCCACCTGCGCGGTTATGCCCAGAAGAACCCAAAGCAGGAATACAAGCGCGAGGCCTTCGAGCTGTTCAGCCAGTTGCTGGACGTCGTCAAGATGGAAGTCACGCGCGTGCTGATGACGGTGCGCGTGCAGTCGCAGGAACAGGTAGCGCAAGCCGCGCTGGCGCTGGAGCAGCAGGCCGCGCAGCTGGCCAACGTGACCTACACGCACCCCAACGAGGACGGCAGCGTTTCCTCAGAGAGCACGCAAGAAGGCGACCGCGGTCTTCTCGGCGGCGCTTCTGCCCAAGCCAGCGGCGCTTCTGCCCAAGCCAGCGGCGTTGCCAAGATCGGCCGCAACGACCCCTGCCCTTGCGGCAGCGGCAAGAAGTTCAAGGCCTGCCACGGCCGGCTTGCCTGAGGCAGGTACCGCGCGCATGGACCGGCACGACCTGTCCCGCGCACCCGAGCTGCTGCACACAGCGCGGCTAACTTTGCACGCACCGCGGCCCGAGTTCGGGCCGCTGTTCGTCGAAAGCCTGAACCGCTCGCTGCCGGGTTTGCGCTACATCTGCTGGGCACAAAAGGCGCGCGATGCCAATTGGGGCGTCGACTTCATGAGCAAAGGCCGTGACTACGTTGCCGCCGGCGAAGACCTCATCTACTGCGCCTTCGAGCGCCAGCCTGCGGGCAGCAGCGCGCTCGGCGCCTACGTTGGCCGTATCGACCTGCACAGCTGGGACTTCAGCGTGCCGCGCTGCGAAATCGGCTATGTCGGCGACGTGCTCAGCGCCGGCCGTGGTTTGATGCGTGAGGCGGCCCTGGCCTGCGTGCAACTGGCCTTCGATCTGGGTGCAGTGCGCGTGCAGGCGCTCAGCGAAGCGGGCAACACGCGTGCGCTGCACTTTGCGCAGCACGCGCTGGGCTTCACGCGGGAGGGCGAATTGCGCCACTACGAGCGCGATGCGCAAGGGCGGCTGGGCACGCAGGTGATGTTTGCCGCGATCAAGGCCGAAGCCCCGCCCCTGAAACGAGCCGAGCCCGGCTTGGCATGAACCCGAAAGACTGCACGATGCCTGTCAATCTGAAACCCCTGGACCCCACGCTGCTGCACCCGGTGGCGGGCTTGCGCATCGGCACCGCGATGGCCGGCGTGCGCAAGGCCAACCGGCGTGATCTGGTCGTCGTGGCGCTGGACGAAGGCGCCGCGGTGGCCGCGGTCTTCACGCAGAACCGCTTCTGCGCCGCGCCGGTACAGATCGGCCAGCAGCACCTGGCCGCGCGCAGCGACATGCGTGCGCTGGTCATCAACACCGGCAACGCCAACGCCGGCACCGGCGCGGACGGCCTGCTGCGCGCGCGCCAGGTCTGCGATGCCGCCGCGGCCTTAATGGGCTGCCACGCGCAGCAGGTGCTGCCGTTTTCCACCGGCGTGATCATGGAAACACTGCCGGCCGACCGCATCGTGGCCGGCCTGCCGGCGGCGCTGCAAGCGCTCAAAGCCGATGGCTGGGCCGATGCTGCGCACGGCATCATGACCACCGACACGCTGCCCAAAGCGGCGTCGCGCCAGCTGACTATTGGCGGGCGCACGGTCACCGTCACCGGCATCGCCAAAGGCGCCGGCATGATCCGGCCCAACATGGCCACGATGCTGGGCTTCGTGGCCACCGATGCGGTCATCGCACCGGCGCTGCTGCACAACCTGGTGCGCGATGCGGCTGACCAGAGCTTCAACCGCATCACGATCGACGGTGATACCTCCACCAACGACAGCTTCGTGCTGATCGCCACGCAGCGCGCCGGCCATGCGGCCATCGACACGCTGGATTCGGCTGCAGGCCGTGCGCTGCGCGAAGCCGTGGTGGCCGTCGCACAGCAGCTGGCGCAGGCCATCGTGCGCGACGGCGAAGGCGCCACCAAGTTCATCACCGTGCAGGTGCAGGGCGGGCGTGACGAAGCCGAGTGCCGGCTCGTGGCCTACGCCATCGCGCACTCGCCGCTGGTGAAAACCGCCTTCTTCGCCAGCGATCCCAACCTGGGCCGCATCCTGGCCGCCGTCGGTTATGCCGGCATCGCCGACCTCGATCAAGGCCTGATCGAATTGCACCTGGACGACGTGCATGTGGTCACGCGCGGTGGCCGCCACACCGCCTACCGTGAAGAGGACGGCCAGCGCGTGATGCAACAGAGCGAGATCGGCGTGCGAGTGCAGCTGGGCCGCGGCGCGGCCGAGACCACCGTCTGGACCTGCGACCTGTCGCACGACTACGTGACCATCAACGCCGATTACCGCTCGTAGTCGGGCGCGCGACATCGCTCGTGATGCTGCAAGCTACGCTGCACATGAGGCAGCACATGAAGCAGCACATCGAGCTACAAGCCAAGCCGCCCGTGATGCGCTTAAGTCGTCGGCCCTGCGAAATCCATCGTCACCCTGTCGTCAGACTTAACGTGACCGGCCAGCGAGGGCAGTCAAGTTGCCGATCTGTTCGCCCAATGGCAAGTGTGGGAGTTCGCGGCAGCTTGCCGATGCGAGCCGCATACAGCGCCAGTTGCGAGAAGACCAAAAGAAGGGCCGCCAGCCCGTTGGCGGCGATCGCCCGCAGCAGCCAGCGGATGTTGAACCCTGCAGCGCACAGCACAGCATGCAGCGCGTCACCACTGCTGCCCCCGAGCCAGCAGCGATCCATGCGGTTGTCGCTCTTGGTGTGACCGATGGCCGGCTCGATCGCCTGGCGCCGCTTGAGCCATTTGCGCTGCTGCGCATCCAGTAACTTGAACTTGCCACGGTGGATGATCTGCACCGGTGCGCAGGCTTCGTCCACGCCGCGGAACCCGAGGTCAACGACAGCCGTGGTGGGCCTCACACCGATGTCTTGCAGCAGCGTGTTGGTCTGCTCCGGTTGTTCGGCCAGCGTGTGGCCGTCATACGGGTTGCCGGGGAAGGCCCGTGCGCGCACCATCAAGCCGTGCTGGTGCGTGACGGCCAGGCTGACCTTGACGCCGAACTCGTAGGGCTTGCGTGCCTTGCCTTTGCCGATGCATTCGAGCTCGGGTGCATGCAGCGCGTAGAGCTGGTCTTTGCTGTGGCGCGCCTGCGTGCGGACTCGCTCGGCGCGTTCCAGCCACATCGTCAGTTCCGTGATCGCCAGGGCGGTAGGTTCATGCCCGGCAACTCCCTGCGAAGTTGATTCCAGCCCGCGCTGTGTATTGCGCATGAGTGCGCCCAGGATCGTGCGCTGGCGCTTGACCGTGCGGCGCAGGCGCTTGAACTGCTTGGCGTGCGCGTAGCCACCGGCCTTGCGCCGCAGCTCCTTGCCTTCCTTGGCGAATGTTTGCTTGAGCGCGATGCCGCAGCGCTTGGCGGCACTGGCGACCTTGTGCCGCGCGATCTCCAGCAAGCGGCTGTCGGTCGGGTGCGCGATGGCCTTCTCTTGCACCGTGGTGTCCACGATGATCATCTCGAACTCGGTCTTCTTCACCACTCCCATCGACACGGACGCTTCGATGGTGGACTTGAGCAGTTGCTCGACGCCGGCCTCGCCCTATGCGCGGCGAAAGCGGCCGATGTGCGTGGCGTCGCAGGGCAGGCGCGGCTCGTAGTACGACATGCCGCTGAAAAACTGCCAGACCACGTTCTCGCTCCAGCGTTCGCAGAGTTCCTCATCGCTCAAGTTGAAGGCGTGCTTGAGGTACAGCAGCGCGACCATCAGGCGCAGAGCCAGGCGCGGGCGCCCGGCGTTGCTCAGGCCGGCGCCGGCGAGCTGCGCAGTAGGGCCGAAGAGGTCGGCACCTCGGACCAAACGACCATCGCGATCCTTGTGCGCCAGCAGCGGGGCCAGCGAGGCTTCGGTGGCGTCCCAGGGCATGCGCGTGGCCAGCACCGCCGCGGGTGGCGCATGTCGATCATCGAGTCCAGCCGGGCGCGAAAAAAGTCCTCAGTGGCCATCGATGCGCTCTCCAAAACTCCCAGGAACCGATGTCGCTTGGAATCAATCCTGAGAGATCGCGCTATTCGCGTTCACCCCGCAGAGCGAGCGTTCACGCGGGCTGGCGGAGATTTGCAGGGCCGACTAAGTCAACGCCAACAAAAAGGCCGTGCACTGCACGGCCTTTTTTCTGTGCGCGCCGGGCAAGCCGGCGTCACCCGCCTCAGTTGACGTTGACCACGCTCGCTTCGCGGCCCGGCATGCCGTCGCGCCACATCAGCAGAAAGCCGGTTTGCGAAGGCGAAGCCGCAGCACCGCCAGGTACCGCGGTGATGCCCAGCGGCCCGGAAACACCGACCGGCAAGCCCAGGCCAATCGCTGCTGCCGCAAACTTGGGCGTAGACAGCTGGTAGGTCATGCTGCCGATGGTGTCGGTGATGTTGCCGGTGAAGTAGTTGTCGACACCGACGACGCGGAAGCGAAACGGCGCCGCCGGGTTGACCACCGTCTGCACGCTGCCCGCATACGTGGGCAGCGCCGGCACGGTCAAGATCCAGTTGCTGCTGTTCAGATCGGTATCGGTGAAGAAGAACGCGGTCGACGGGCAGTTGGTGGCCGGCACACAACCGGTGAGCTTTTGCAGGAAGGACAGACTCTGGTTGCCGGTGGAGCGGGATGAGGTCAGCTGCCAGTCATCGGTGCCGTCGCCGTTGGTGTCGATCAGCACGCGCACGACGAGGTTCATGTTGGCGCTGCTGACGGCGTCAAAGCGCGACACCGCAAACTGCACGCCGCTGTTGGCGCCGTCGCCAACGTCCACACCCCGCACACCGGCCGCGCGCAAGTCGATGACCTGGAACGAGTCGCCAGGCCCCGGCAGGCTGCTGTAGGGCAGCTGCGGGCTGGTGCCGGTGAGCGAGAACACGTCGACGTTGGCCGTGGTGGCGCCGCCCGGGTTGCTGACCGTCATGGCGCCGCTGCCGCCAGCCAGCGTCACGCTGCCGGAAGCCGTGCCCTGGTGCGAGCGCCGCGGCAACACATGCCAGGGCAGGCGCACCGTCTCGCTGCCGTCGGTGAGGCTCAGATAGCCGTCGTATTCGACGCTGGCCAGCAGCGGGCCGTTGTTGCCGTTGATGCCGCCGTTCACGCCCGTGCTCTGCCACACCGGCAGGCCGGCTGGGTTGATGTTCATCTGCAGGTTGAAAGCCACCGATGAATTGGCCGGCACGCTGACGCTTCCGGGTGCGGTCAGCGTCACGCCGCCGCTGGCTCCATCGTTGGCGTAACGGTACGAGGTGCCGATGCTGTAGGTCTTGGCCACCGCCGAGTAGTTGCGCACGACCACGCGCTTGCGCAGCACCCGCGCGCCGGTGGCCGGCTGGTAGCCGAAGGACAGCGACGTGGCGCCCGGGTTGGATGCATCCCACATCACGCTGTTGTTGTCGATGGCGCCGGCCACGCGCACTTCACCTGCGCCGATGCGCGTGATGGGCGCCAGCTCGCCGGGGAGGCGGGCCGGGTTGGTGGTGACGTTGTTGTCGGCAGCACCCATCAGGCGGGCCTTGACCTCGTGCGGCATCAGGCTGGGATAAGCCTGCAGCACCAGCGCCGCAGCACCGGCGACCACCGGCGCAGCGCCGGATGTGCCGCCGAAAGTTTCGTTGGCGTTGCCGGTGCCCACGGTGGCGCTGAGCGATGCACCCGGCGCGCCGATGTCCGGCTTGATCAACGAGTAACCCGAGTTCGGGCCGCGCGACGAGGTGGCCGCCATGCTGCCGGTCAGGCTGATACGGCCGCTGAAGCCGAGCGTGGCGTTGACGGCGCCTGCAGTCAGCGCGCTGCGCAAAGCATTGCCCGCGGCCTGTGTGATCACCACGGTCGTGCTGTAGACCGTGCCGCCGCCGCCGAAGCTGAACGAGGGCGGGTCCGCCACGGCCACGTTGTCGTCGATCACCACCGCCAGCGCACCGGCGTTGGTGGCGTTGGCCGTCTTGATGCTGGCCGCACAGCCGTTGCGGCGGACCAGCGCCACACTACCGGCGAAGAAGCCGGCCGGGTAGGCGTTGCAGCCGGCACCGGTGGCGGCGGTTGTGCCGGTGATGTTGGGATCGGCCTTCAGCGGGCCGCTGATGTTGGCTACCAGCGGCTGGGACCAGGTCTGCAGAGCGGTGTTGCCGTTGACGCCGCCGGGGCTCGTGATCAGCGGGTAAGCAAACTGGCCGGTGACCTGGGTCTGGGCCACGGTGATGGCTTCCGGTGTCGACGAAGGCGAGCCGTTGATGTAGGGCACGTCACCGCCGTTGCCAGCCGAGGCCGAGACCACGGTGCCGAAGCGAACGACGTTCTGCGTCGCTGCCGAGCTCGGGTTCTCGCGCTGGCCAAAGTTGGCGCCCAGCGACATGTTGACGACGTCTACTGCGTCGCTCAGGTCGCCGTCACCGTTGGGGTCCAGCGCGTAGTCCAGGCCTTGCAGGATGGCCAGGCCCGAGCAGCTGGAGGCCACGGCGCTGCAGACTTTGACTGCAAACAACTGCGCCCCTGGCGCCATGCCTTGCCACAGCCCGTCTGCACTGCGGCCGCCGGCGATGTCGGCCACGTGGCTGCCGTGGCCCTGGCAATCGATCGGGTTCGGGTCTGGTTGCAGCGCGGCAACATTGGGCCAGTTCTCGCCGACGAAGTCGAAGCCGCCGACGACCTTGCTGGTCCACACCGGCATCGACGTGTTCTGCGGTGTTGCCTGGCAGGTGGCCGCGCCGTAGGCCGCCAGGTAAGCCGCGCGGGTGCCCGCGCCGCCCAGGTTGTAGTGCGTGTGGTCGACGCCGGAGTCGAGGATGGCGATGCGCACCCCCGTGCCGTCGACTGACGGCGTGCGGGCGCGCACCGCATTCGCACCGACGTAGACCGTGGTCGTGGCCAGCGCCAGCTGCGCGTCTTCGACCAGCATCACGCCGCTGACGGAGACCACGCGCGACAGCGCATCCAACTGGCCGGCATCGATGCTCATCAGCACGCCGTTGCTGGCCATCGTCAACTGGCCGACGATGGTGGCACCGAGGGCCTGTGCACCGCTGATGACCGCCTGTTGCCTGGCCATCAGCCGGCCGACATAACTGCGCTGCTGGTCGGCACTCCAAGGCACGGACTTGCGCGCTGCACCGGGCGCGCGCGCTGCGGTCAGCGCGGCTGCGAGCGAAGCGCCTTCGATGTAGGCGATGACATTGACACGCTGCGTGGGCGCCAGCGGGGCGGCGGCGGGTGTGGCGTCAGCGGGTGCAGCAATGGGTGCTACATCCGGCGCGGCAACGAACTGCGCCTGCGCAGCCATCGACAGGGCACAGGCAGCAGCAGCGGCAGCAGCAGCAGCAGCAGCAATCGGGTTCAGCTTGAACAAGAGACTCTCCTCGAGGCAGACAGGTCGTGCGGTGACTGGATCAAGGCCGGGCACCGCGGCGGTGCCGAGCGCTGCAGACGAAGCCGATCAGGCCGGGCTGCCCGAGCCGCGAAAACCCTGCACGCGGCGGCGCGATGTCCAGCCCATCAGACCCAAAGCCAGGCCCGCGAGGGCCAGCGCCGAAGGCTCGGGCACCTTGATGTCGACCTGGTAGCCGCTTACGTCCCAGATGTTGCTGAAGGTGCTGAAGTTCTGCCAGTTGTCCAGCGCGCCGACGCCGGTCGAGGCGCTGCCCTGGTTGCTGACCAGCGTGTCGAAGATCGCGTCCAGGCCGCTGTAGGCCTCGGCACCGTAGAAGGCCACCCCCAGGTAGTAATCGCCAACAAACAGCGACTGAACGAAGCCGGACTCGGTGTCGGCCGGCGACAGCGAAACGTCGTTGTTCCAGTACAGGCCATTGCCGGCCGCATCGAACAGGAACAGTGCCGGATCGGCGATGGTCGAGCCGAAGGCGCCGATGGTGTTGAAGAAGTAGTTGCCGTCGCGGTTGGCACTGAACTTGAACAGGTCAACGAAGTTGGGCGTATTGCCACCGCGCCCGTCGCGCAGGTTGCCGAAGATGCTCGTCTTGTCGGTCACGCTGCCGGCGCTTTGGGCGGTGCCCAGCAAGAAGCCGCTGCCGGCGCTGGACTCGAAGACGCTGGTTGCCGCGGCCAGTGCCGCTGTCGACACACTGGCGGCTGCCAGGCCCGCAGCCAGCGGCCGCACAAAACACAGAAGCCAGTCACTGGAGAGAAAACGTCTTGCTGTCATGGGGACTCCTTTGCAGTGGAACGCAGTGATCGATACAGAGATGGCGGGTGTCGAAACAACCTGCACGTTACCGGCTGTAAGACGCGTAGAGGGCCGAAAGCATCGAAGGGTGGGCCCCCAACAAAGGCTGCAACGCGGATGACGAAGCAAAGTAACGAACATGCCTTTTGTGCTGGCGGAATTCGACCGTACGCGGCGCCCGGATCGCTTCGGCCGCAACCCATCCGCGCCGTCCTGTCGCCCATGATCACGGTCTGTCGATCGCATCGACACCGGGGAATCCCGCTGTCGTTGCGCCGTTGCAGCCCAGGGCCTGCACACAACGCCTTACCGCTGCGTACGCAGGCGCCGAGTGCGGCGCTTGCCTGTGCAACGGCCGTTGGTGTGAAGCCTGCTCCCTACAATTCGGTGTCTCGCTCACCCAACCCCAATCACGCGCCCGCCGGCGCAGCTGCACCCCTTTGAGATTGCCCCGCCTCTTTCGCCTGCCTGAAGGCGACCTGCTTCGCGACCCGGTGTACCTGCGGCTGTGGAGCTCGATCCTCACCAGCTCATTCGGCAACCAGGTGATGATGTTGGCGCTGCCGCTGACAGCGGCGGTGCTGCTCAACGCCAGCCCCAAGCAGATGGGCTTGCTGATAGCCATCGAGTTGTCGCCTTTCCTGATCTTCAGCCTGCCGTCGGGCGTGTGGCTGGACCGTGTGCGCAAGCTGCCGGTTTATGTGGTGGGCGAATCGCTGGTGGCCTTGTGTGCCATCAGCGTGCCGCTGGCCTGGTGGCTGGGCTGGCTCACGATGGGCTGGCTGTATGCCATCGGCTTTGTCATCGGCCTGGTGCACACGGTGGCCGGCACGGCAGCGCAGATCGTGCTGACGCAGGTGGTTGCGCGCGAGCGCCTGGTGGAGGCCCATGCCAAGAATGCGCTGGCCACGTCGGGTGCAGAAGTTGTCGGCCCGGGCTTGGCCGGCGCGTTGATCAAGATCTTCGGCGCGCCGGTGGCACTGCTGGTCAACGCCGCATTGCTGTTCGGCAGCGCGTTGATCCTGCGCGGCATCCACATCCATGAGCGGCGCGCGCCGCGGGCCCCGGGCGACACCTTCAGGCACTTCGGCCGCGACCTGCTGCTGGGCCTGCGCTTCGTCGTCGCCAACCGGCTGCTGGTGACGTTGGCGGTGCTAATGGGCGTGTGGCAGATGTGCCATTACGCCGCGCTGGTGGTGCAGATCCTGTTTGCCACGCGCACGCTGGGCCTGGGCGAGCAGGCCGTGGGACTTTGCTACATGGGCATGGGTGTGGGCACCATCGTCGGCAGCGTCTACGGCCGGCGCATCAGCCACCGCATTGGGCCGGGGCCATGCCTGGTGGTGGGCTACCTGATCACTGGCGCGGCCTGGGTGCTGCTGGCCGCGGCACCGGCCAACGCCTGGGGCGTGGCGGCTTTTGCACTGATGCTGATGCTGTTCACGACCGGCGCGGTATTCATCTTCATCAACTTTCTGGCGCTGCGCCAGGCCGTAACGCCCGAGCCGCTGTTGGGCCGCATGACCGCCACCATGCGCTGGCTCACGCTGTTGGCCGCTGGGCCGGGTGCGCTGATCGGCGGCTGGCTCGGAGAAGCGGTGAGCCTGCGGGCCACGCTGGGCTTTGCCGGCGGCATCACGCTGCTGTTGGCCTTGGTGGCCTGGCGGTTGCCGCTGATCCGTGAGCTGCGGACGCTGCCGGAAGCGGAGCGTGAATCGGAATGGCTGGGGTTGGAAGCCGATGTGCGGCCGGCGGGTTGACCGCGATCACACCAGCGGCGCAGCCGGCGCGAAGCGGTCCACCGCGTCGGTGATCAGCCCGTCGATGCCCAGGGCCAGCAACCGCTCGGCATCGGCCGGCTCGTTGACCGTGTAGCACAGCGCGCGCAGGCCGGCGCCATGCAACTGCGCGATTAACGCCGCGTCCATCAGCCGGTAGTTGCTGATGACGGCCACGCAGCCGAGTGCTTGCGCAGCAGCCCACCAGCCGTCCCACAGCGTGTCGACGAGCAGCGCGCGCATGAGCGCTGGCGCGGCTTGCTGCGCAGCGGCCAGAGACTCGGGCTGGAAGGAGCTGAGCAGCAGCGGCGCTCTGCGGGCCGCACCACCTGCCGCGCTCGCCGCTGCATCCGCCGTTGCATCCGCCGCGCCATCCGCAACAACGTTCCACAGCGCAGCACAGGCGGTGGCGACGGCCTTGCCGGTCTGGCGCTCCTGCCCCGGCGTCGGCTTGATCTCGACGTTGAGCGCCAGGCCGTTGCGCTGCACGTAGGCTGCGATGGTGTCCAGGCTCGGCAGCGGCTCACCGGCATAACTACGGGAATGCCAGCCGCCGGCGTCCAGCCGCGACAACTCGGCCCAGGTCCGGTCACCTGCGTTGCCACGGGCCGATGTGGTGCGATCGAGCGTCGTGTCGTGCAGCAGGAAGGGCACGCCGTCGGCGCTGAGCTTGACGTCGCACTCGAAGGCACGGTAGCCGTGTGCCGCGCCGGCGCGAAAAGCCGCCAGCGTGTTCTCCGGCGCCAGCTTGCCGGCGCCGCGGTGCGCCACCCAGAAAGGCAGCGGCCAGTCGCCGTCAGGCTGCGCCACCGTCAGCCGCTGTCGAGTTTCTTGCGTACGTAAGAAAAGCGGTGCACGTCAAGCACGTCCGAAATACCGGGCACGTGATGCACCGTACGGCCACGTCAAACCCGCAGGCCGCTGGCGGGGTCGAACCAGTGCACCTGCTCGGCCGCCACCTGCAGGTGCAACGTGTCGCCGTGGCGCGGCGGCTTCAGCATGCCGTCGATGCGCAGCGTGAAGCTGGCGCCGGGGCTGCCAGCGTCTTTGCCGCCCAGACGGCCGTAGACCAGGCGCTCGGCACCCAGCATCTCCAGCAGCTCGACCTGCAGCGGCCAGCCGCTGCCGGTGCCCAGCTGTGCATGCTCGGGCCGCACGCCCAGCAGCAGCGGGCCGGCGCGCGGCGCCGGTGCTGGCAGCACCAGCGTGTGGCCGTCCACCGTGAAGCGGGAGCCATCGGCCTGGCCGGCCAGCAGGTTCATCGGTGGGCTGCCGATGAAGCCGGCCACGAAGGTCGATGCCGGCCGACCGTAGACCTGCTCCGGCGTGCCGATCTGCTCGATGCGGCCGGCGTTCATCACGATCATGCGTTGAGCCAGCGTCATGGCTTCGACCTGGTCATGCGTGACGAACAGCGAAGTCACGCCAAGCTCTTTGTGCAGCTTTTGAATCTCCAGCCGCGTCTGCGCGCGCAGCTTGGCGTCCAAATTTGACAGCGGCTCGTCGAACAGGAACACCGCCGGCTGACGCACGATGGCGCGCCCCATGGCCACGCGCTGGCGTTGGCCGCCCGACAGCTCGCGCGGCTTGCGCGCAAGGTATGGCGCCAGCTGCAGGATCGCCGCGGCCTTGTCCACACGTTGCTTGATCTGCTCCAGCGGAACCTTTGCGATCTTCAAGCCGTAGGCCATGTTGTCGAACACGCTCATGTGCGGGTACAGCGCGTAGTTCTGGAACACCATCGCAATGTCGCGCTCGCTCGGCTCGAGGTGGTTCACCAGGCGGCCTCCGATGTGGATCTCACCTCCGGTGATGTCCTCCAGCCCCGCCACCATGCGCAGCAGCGTACTTTTGCCGCAGCCACTCGGGCCGACGATGACGATGAACTCCCCGTCGGTGATTTCGGCGTCGACACCGTGGATGACCTTGTTGGCCTTGGCACCCAGGCTGTAGGACTTCTCGATCTTGCGCAGTGAAATGGCGGCCATGTCGATAGTTATTTTTCGCTGTCCACCAGGCCTTTGACAAACCACTTCTGCATCAAGATCACCACCAGCGCCGGCGGAATCATCGCCAGCATGGCCGTGGCCATTACCGCGTTCCATTCGGTGGCCGCATCGCCGCCACTGATCATGCGTTTGATGCCCATCACCACCGGGTACATGCTTTCTTCGGTAGTCATCAACAGCGGCCACAGGTACTGGTTCCAGCCGTAGATGAACTGGATGACAAAAAGCGCGGCGATGCTGCTGGTCGACAGTGGCAGTAGCACGTCCTTGAAGAACCGCATCGGGCCGGCGCCGTCGATGCGCGAGGCTTCCACCAGTTCATCGGGCACCGTCAGGAAGAACTGCCGGAACAGGAAGGTCGCTGTGGCGCTGGCAATCAACGGCACCGTCAAGCCCGCGTACGTATTGAGCATGCCGAGGTCGCTGACCACCTTGTAGGTCGGCAGGATGCGCACCTCCACCGGCAGCATCAGCGTCACGAAGATCATCCAGAACACCAGGCTGCGCCCCGGGAAGCGGAAGTACACGACCGCAAACGCCGACAGCAGGCTGATGGCGATCTTGCCCACCGCGATCACCAGCGCGCTGATCAGGCTCACGAGCAGCATCGGCGCAGCCGGCGGGATCTTGCTGCCGTATTCCGTGACCCCGCCGAACAGCGCCAGCTTGTAGCTGTTGACGATGTTGCTGCCGGGCAGCAGCGACATCGGCACGTTCTGCACGATCTGCTCGGCCGTCTGCGTGCTGGCCACGAAGGTCAGGTACACCGGAAACATCACGATCAGCACGCCCAGCACGAGCGTGAGGTGCGACAGCACGGTGGCAGCAGGGCGGTTCTCGATCATGCGATGTGCCGCCGGTGATCAGTAATGCACGCGCTTTTCGACATACCGAAACTGGATCACCGTCAGCCCCACCAGGATCGCCATCAGCACCACCGACTGCGCGGCCGAGCCGCCCAGGTCCAGCGCTTTGAAGCCGTCGAAGTAGACCTTGTAGACGAGGATCGTGGTGTCCTGGCCCGGGCCGCCGGAGGTCGCTGCATCGATGATCGCAAAGGTGTCGATGAAGACGTAGATGATGTTGATGACTAGCAAGAAAAAGGTCGTCGGCGTGAGCAGCGGAAACTGCACCGTCCAGAAGCGCCGCCAGGGCCCGGCACCGTCGATGGCAGCGGCTTCGATCAGGCTTTTCGGAATGCTCTGCAGCCCGGCCAGAAAGAACAGAAAGTTGTACGAGATCTGCTTCCACACCGAAGCCAGCACGATCAGCGTCATCGCATGCGTGCCGTTGAGCAGGTGATTCCAGTCCAGGCCCAGGGCGCGCAGCCCGTAGCTGACGACGCCGATCGACGGCGCAAACATGAACAGCCACAACACACCGGCCACCGCAGGCGCCACCGCATAAGGCCAGACCAGCAGCGTCTTGTACAGCGCCGATGCCTTGACCACGCGATCGGCCATCACCGCCAGCAGCATCGATGCCGACAAGCCGATCACCGCCACCAGCACCGAGAAGACGGCTGTGGTCCTGAACGATGCGAGGTAGCTGTCGTCAACGAGCAGCGCGCGGAAGTTGTCCAGCCCGACAAACTCGGTGCTGGTGCCGAAGGCATCCTGCTGCTGCAAGCTGAAGTACAGCGCCTGGCCGGCCGGCCAGAAAAAGAACACCAGGATGATGACCATCTGCGGCGCAATCAGCACCCAGGGCAGCCACCAGTTCTTGAAGCGAACGCGCTTTTCGACGGCCAAACCGGCTCCCCCGTACTGGGCAGTTCTCGCCGCTGATCAGCTCTTGGTCTTGTTGGCTTTCTCGAACTTCTCCAGCTCCACGTCGGCGCGCCGCTTGGCGTCTTCCAGGCCTTGCCTAGCGGGCTTCTTACCGGCCCAGACCTGCTCGAGTTCTTCGTCGATGATGGTGCGAATCTGCAGGAAGTTTCCGAGCCGCACGCCACGCGACTTGTCGGTTGTCTTGCGGATCATCTGTGTCACGCTGACGTCGGTGCCCGGGTTGTTTTTGTAGAAGCCGCTTTTCTCGGTGATGGTGAAGGCCTCTGCCGTGATCGGCAGATAGCCGGTTTCCTGGTGGCTCTTGGCCTGCACTTGCG
This sequence comes from Rubrivivax sp., assembly GCA_026785885.1. Taxonomy (GTDB): domain Bacteria; phylum Pseudomonadota; class Gammaproteobacteria; order Burkholderiales; family Burkholderiaceae_C; genus Rubrivivax. The sequence continues at coordinate 9,022 of JAJAZC010000157.1, read as the reverse complement.
GGTCGCTCAAGTACTTGAAGAAGGCAGCCACGGCCTTGATCTCCTCCGGCTTCTTGCCCGCCATCGCCCACAGGCTGGCGCCACCGATCACCGTGTTCTGCGGCGCGCCCTGCACGTCGGGGTAGAAGGGCAGGGTGCTGATGCCGCCGGCGAACTTGGCGTTGCGCTTGACGGCGCCGTACAACGCAGAGCTGCCGGTGGTCATCGCACATTCGCCGCTGACGAAGGTGGCGTCGGCGCTGTTGTTGCGGCCCTTGTAGACAAACAGGCCTTGCTGCGCCATGTTGGCCAGGTTTTCGATGTGGCGCACATGCAGCGGCGTGGTGATGGCCATGCGCGTGTCCAGGCCGTTGAAGCCGTTGCGCTTGGTGGCGTACTCCACGTTGTGCCAGGCGCTGAAGCTTTCCAGCTGCGTCCAGCTCTGCCAGCTGGTCGTGAACGGGCACTTGTGGCCGCTGGCCTTGAGCTTGGCGGCAGCCAGCGCCACTTCGGGCCAGGTCTTGGGCGGCTGATCGACGCTCAGGCCGGCGGCCTTGAAGGCGTCCTTGTTGAAATGGAACACCGTTGTGCTGCTGTTGAACGGCAGACTCAGCATCTGGCCGTTGCTGGCCGTGTAGTAGCCGGCCACGGCGGGCACGTAAGCGTTCAGGTCGAACTTGACGCCGGCTTGTCGCATGACCTCGGTGACCGGCACGATGGCGCCCTTGCTGGCCATCATGTTGGCGGTGCCCACCTCGAAGACCTGCAGCACGTGCGGCGCGTTGCCAGCACGGAAGGCGGCGATGCCAGCGGTCAGCGTCTCGGGGTAGGTGCCTTTGAAAACAGCCGTGACTTTGTAGTCCTTCTGGCTCGCGTTGAAGCCGGCAGCCAGGCCATTGACCCATTCACCGAGCTGGCCGCTCATGGCATGCCACCACTGGATTTCGGTCTGGGCCTGCGCGGGCAGCGCGGTGGCTGCGGCAACGGCAAGAAGGGCTGGGGCGAAGAAACGTCGGTTCATGCAATCTCCGAAGAAGCAAAAGCAAGCATGGCTACTTGGCCAAAAGCCCAAGAGTTTGTCCACGGTTTGTGACGCCCAAGTTTCGGTCATGGTGGGCGGGGGCAGGCCCCGGGGGTTTCCCGCCGCATCGGGTTGTCCTTGCGCCCTGGCCCGGCCGACCCCTGCGGTAGCATAGAACTAACCCTATGAACGCCCCCTTGCCAATCATGTTGGGCAGCGTCAGCACGCTGCTAGAAGAAGCCACCAGCCAAGCGCCGCGGCTGCGTGAGATTCCCTACAACTACACCTCGTTCAGTGACCGCGAAATCGTGCTGCGGCTGCTCGGCGTGCGGGCTTGGGAGATCCTGAATCGGCTGCGCCAGGAGCGCCGCACCGGCCGCAGCGCGCGCATGTTGTACGAGGTGCTGGGCGATATCTGGGTCGTGCAGCGCAACCCGTACCTCGAAGACGATCTGCTGGACAACCCACGCCGGCGGCAGCTGCTGATCGACGCCTTGCACCACCGCCTGTCGGAGGTCGGCAAGCGCCGCACGCAGGACGGTCAAGCCGACGCTGTGCGCGACGCACTGGTGGCCGAGTTGCTAGATGCGGCGCGCTCTGCTGTCGAAGATTTTGCGGCCCACTTCCGCGCCGTCTACGACCTGCGCAAGGCTACGCGCCGCGTGCTGGGCCGCACCACCGCCAAGGACAACCTCAAGTTCGACGGCCTGAGCCGCGTCAGCCACGTCACCGACGCCACCGACTGGCGTGTCGAGTACCCCTTCATCGTGCTGACGCCTGACAGCGAAGCCGAGATGGCTGCGCTGGTTGCCGGTTGCATCGAACTCGGCCTGACCATCATTCCGCGCGGCGGCGGCACCGGCTACACCGGCGGCGCCATTCCATTGACCTGGAAGAGCGCGGTCATCAATACTGAGAAGCTCGAAGCGATGAGCGAGGTCGAGTTGCGCACGCTGCCCGGCGTGGCGCAGCCGGTGGCCACGGTGCACAGCGAGGCCGGCGTGGTGACGCAGCGCGTGGCCGATGCGGCAGAGCGCGCCGGCTACGTCTTCGCGGTCGACCCGACCAGTGCCGAGGCCTCGTGCATCGGCGGCAACATCGCGATGAACGCCGGTGGCAAAAAGGCCGTGCTGTGGGGCACGGCGCTAGACAATCTGGTGTCGTGGCGCATGGTCACGCCGCAGGCCAAGTGGCTGGAGGTCACGCGGCTGAACCACAACCTCGGCAAGATTCACGACGTTGCGATGGCCAGCTTCGAGTTGAAGTACTTCGACGCCAGCGGCAAGACGCTGGAGCGCACCGAGCAGCTGCACATCCCGGGCGGTGCTTTCCGCAAGGCCGGCTTGGGCAAGGACGTCACCGACAAGTTTCTAGCCGGCCTGCCCGGCATTCAGAAGGAAGGCTGTGACGGCCTCATCACCAGCGCACGCTGGATCGTGCACAAACTGCCGCGCGCCGTGCGCACGGTGTGCCTGGAGTTCTTCGGCAACGCCAAGGACGCGGTGCCCAGCATCGTCGAGATCAAGGACTACCTGTTCAGCCTGAAGGACCGCGGCACGGGCCCCGATGGCCGGGCGCTCTCACCCGTGCTGCTGGCCGGGCTGGAGCATCTGGACGACCGCTACCTCAAGGCCGTCGGCTACGCCACCAAGAGCAAACGTGCGCTGGCCGGCCTGTCTGCATCGGGCCTGCCGAAGATGGTGCTGGTGGGCGACATCGTCGGTGATGACGAGGACGCGGTCGCGCGCGCCACGAGCGAGGTCGTGCGCATTGCCAACAGCCGCGGCGGCGAGGGCTTTGTTGCCGTCAGCGCGGACGCACGCAAGAAGTTCTGGCTCGACCGCAAGCGCACGGCGGCGATTGCCAAGCACACCAACGCCTTCAAGATCAACGAAGACGTGGTGATCCCACTGCCGCGCATGGGCGAGTACACCGAAGGCATCGAGCGCATCAACGTCGAGCTGAGCCTGCGCAACAAGCTGGCGCTGGCTGACGCGCTGCTGGCGCTGTTCCGCCGCGGCAACCTGCCGCTGGGCAAGGGCGACGACGCCTGTGAGATCCCCAGCGCCGAGCTGTTCGAAGACCGTGTGCAGCAGGCGCTGTTGCTGCTGGCCGAAGTGCGTGCGCTGTGGCAGCACTGGCTGGACACGCTCGATGTTGTGGCGTCGGGCGCGCACGAAATCGGCTTTGCGCTGCTGCAGGACGGCCGGCGCCGCGCCAGCTGGAAGACGCAAATCCTTAAGCCGCTGCAGCAGCTGTTCTCTGGTAGCGCTTTCTTGCCGCTGCTGGACGAATGCCGCCGCATCCACCAGGAGGTGCTGCGCGGCCGAGTGTGGGCTGCGCTGCACATGCATGCCGGTGACGGCAATGTGCACACCAACATCCCCGTCAACAGCGACAACTACGAGATGCTGCAGACCGCGCACGAAGCGGTCGGCCGCATCATGGCGCTGGCTCGGCGGCTGGACGGCGTGATCAGCGGTGAGCACGGCATCGGCATCACCAAGCTCGAGTACCTGAGCGACGCAGAGCTGGCGTCGTTTGCCAGCTACAAACAACGCGTCGACCCCGAAGGCCGCTTCAACAAAGGCAAGCTGTTGCGGGGCGCTGTGGCCGCTGCACCGAACGCCTGGGGCGCCATGGCCGATCAGCCGCGCCGCGCCGACTTGCGCGCCGCCTACACACCCAGTTTCGGCTTGATGGGGCACGAGTCGCTCATCATGCAGCAGAGCGACATCGGTGCCATCAGCGACAGCATCAAGGACTGCCTGCGCTGCGGCAAGTGCAAGCCGGTGTGTGCCACGCACGTTCCGCGCGCCAATTTGCTGTACAGCCCGCGCAACAAGATCCTGGCCACGTCGCTGTTGATCGAGGCTTTTCTCTATGAAGAGCAAACGCGCCGCGGCATCAGCGTCAAGCACTGGGAAGACTTCGAGGATGTAGCCGACCACTGCACCGTGTGCCACAAGTGCGAGGCCCCATGCCCGGTGGACATCGACTTCGGCGACGTCACGATGAACATGCGCAACCTGCTGCGCAAAATGGGCAAGAAGAGCTTCCGGCCCGGCAACGCCGTGGCGATGGCTTTTCTCAACACGACCCATCCGCAGGCGATCAAGGCCATGCGTGGCGCGATGGTCGGTGTCGGCTTCAAGGCCCAACGCTTCGTGCACCAGCTGTTGAAGCCGGCAGCGCGCAAGCAGACCGCGGCGCCGCCGGCCACATTGGGCACGGCACCGATCAAAGAGCAGGTCATCCACTTCATCAACAAGAAGATGCCCGGTGGCTTGCCGAAGAAGACCGCGCGTGCACTGCTGGACATCGAGGACAAGGACTACGTCCCGATCATTCGCGACCCGGCCACCACCACCGCCGAGACCGAGGCCGTCTTCTATTTTCCGGGTTGCGGCAGCGAACGTTTGTTCAGCCAGGTCGGCCTAGCCACCCAGGCCATGCTGTGGCATGCCGGTGTGCAGACCGTGTTGCCACCGGGTTACCTGTGCTGCGGCTACCCGCAACGCGGCAGCGGTCAGTTCGACAAGGCCGACAAGATCATCACCGACAACCGTGTGTTGTTCCACCGCGTGGCCAACACGTTGAACTATCTGGACATCAAGACGGTGGTCGTCAGCTGCGGCACGTGCTTCGACCAGCTGCAGGGCTACCAGTTCGACAGCATCTTCCCGGGGTGTCGCATCGTCGACATCCACGAGTTTTTGCTCGAGAAAGGCATCACGCTGAGTGCAGCACAACAGGGCGGCTACCTGTACCACGACCCCTGCCACAGCCCGATGAAACAGCAGGAGCCGATGAAGACGGTCAAGGCGCTGCTGGGCCCCAACGTCATCAAAAATGAACGCTGCTGCGGCGAAAGCGGCACGCTGGGCGTGACGCGGCCCGACATCAGCACGCAGGTGCGTTTTCGCAAGGAAGAAGAGCTGAAGAAGGGTGAGGCCGCGCTGCGCCAGTTGCTGGCCGATACGCCCGCGTTGAGCCCGGCTGCCCAGGCCAACGTGAAGATCCTTACCAGCTGCCCGAGCTGCCTGCAGGGCCTGAAACGCTTCGAGGACGACCTGACCAGTGGCCTGCTGGAGGCCGACTACATCGTGGTCGAGATGGCGCGCGTAATGCTGGGCGAGAACTGGTTGCCCGACTACGTGGCGCGCGCCAACCGCGGCGGCATCGAGCGCGTGCTGGTCTGAAATGCCGCCCTTTCAAAAGCTTTTGCAGCAGCCCTGCAACAGCCTTGCATCAGGCGGGCGCTTCGGCCCCGTAGTTAACAAGGGCGCGGCTTTATCGACACGGTGATCTGGCAGGCCGCCCCGTAAACTTCGCAGCTTCCATCCGGCGCCGCCGCGCAGCAGAGAAGAGCCCATGGCCGGCCTCGATCGCAACACACCGCAGCCCACGGCGCTGACCGTCCATGAGACCTCTCGCGTGCTGGAAGTGGCCTTCGACGACGGCAGTGAATTCCGCATCCCTTTTGAGCTGATGCGGGTGTATTCGCCTTCGGCCGAAGTGCAGGGTCACGGCCCCGGGCAGGAGGTGCTGCAGACCGGCAAGCGCGCCGTCGGCATCGTCGAGCTCAAACCCGTCGGCCACTACGCAGTGCAGCCGCGTTTCTCCGACGGCCACGACACCGGCATTTTTTCGTGGGCTTACCTGCACCACCTGGGGCTCGATCAGGCCGAGTTGTGGGCACAGTACGAAAAGCGCCTGGCCGATGCCGGCGCTGACCGCGACGTACCGATGGGCGCCAGCCCGGCCGGCGGCGCGTGCAAGAGTCACTGACTCGCCTGGCCTCGAGTTACTGAGTCACTGAACGTCAAGGCCATGTCGCAAACCCACTTCGGCTACCAGACCGTCGACGCAGCCGACAAAGCGGGCCGCGTGCGCGGTGTCTTCGACTCGGTGGCGACGCGCTACGACCTGATGAACGATGTCTTGTCGCTGGGCCTGCACCGTGTGTGGAAAGCCTACACGGTGACGGTGGCCAATGTGCAGCCGGGCGATCAAGTGCTGGACATCGCCGGTGGCACTGGCGATCTGGCACGCGCTTTTGCGCGCCGCGCAGGCAGCAGCGGCCGCGTCGTGCTCAGCGACATCAACGAAGCCATGCTGCGCACCGGGCGTGACCGCTTGCTCGACGAAGGCCTGGCGCTGCCTATTGCAGCTTGCGATGCAGAGCGGCTGCCTTTTTCAACAGGATCCGCTGGCGATACCGGCGCCACTGGAAACACCGGCGCCATCGCCTCCAGCGGCAGCCGAGCCAGCGGGTTCGATCTGGTCAGCGTCGCCTTCGGCCTGCGCAACATGACGCATAAAGAGAGCGCACTGCGCGAGATGGCGCGCGTGCTCAAGCCCGGCGGCCGGCTGCTGGTTCTGGAGTTCAGCCGGCCTGCTGCCGTGCTGCAAAAGCCCTACGACTGGTACTCGTTCAGCTTCATGCCGTTGATGGGCCGGCTTGTGGCAGGCGATGGCGACAGCTACCGCTACCTTGCCGAAAGCATCCGCATGCACCCCGACCAGGCGGCGCTCAAAGCCATGATGCAGAACTGCGGGTTCGCACATGTCGATGTGCACAACCTCGCTGGCGGCATCGTCGCGTTGCACGTGGGCGTCAAGTGCTGAAGCGCCTGGCAGCCCGCTTCGGCCGCGTGCTGAGCCGGCGCGCTGCCGCACAAGCGCTGGACACGCAGGCTTTTTTGCAGGTCGCGCGACAAAGCTTTCTGCAGATGCAGGCGGCCTGGGACCGCGCCGATCTGCCCGCCATCGGCCAGTTGGCCAGCGAGCCGCTGTTGCAGGAGTTGCGCGAGCAACTGGCGCAGCGTGGCCCGGCCCGCAACCGCACCGAGGTGCTGGAGCTGCATGCCCGGTTGCTGGCGCTGGAAGAGCTGCACGAGGCCTACATTGCCAGCATCGAATTCAGCGGTCTGATCCGCGAAGAGATCGACACCACCGCGGCGCCATTCCGCGAGTTGTGGATGCTGGCCAAGATCAAGCCCGTGGTTTCCGGCAGCGCAGCCGTCAACAGCGGGCGCGGCTGGCAACTGGCGCGGGTGCAGTCGCTGAGTTGAACCGGCCGAGCCGGGCAGGATTGGGCTTTATCGCACTGCACTGATGCGGGCGTAGGGCCGGCATGTTGCCGCGGTGCCGCCGCGGTGTTACCGGCGCACGCAAGGCCCACGCAGCGAGGCCATGGAAGACCAGCGGCACGGCCTTTGCCCGTAGGCATGCCGCGCAGTCCGACCGTTACACTCATTTGGCATTTTCGTGCCGCCCTGGCGCCCTCCGTCAAGCCTTCGCGCAACCGGATACGCCTGCCTTCCCAGCGCGGGCACAAGCCGGCAACCGCTGAAATCACAGGACCTGTTCATGAACATCACCCTCCGTCATCGTGCCCGCAGCGGCGCCCTGGGCCAGCCACGCTGGTTGCCGCTGTTGCTGATTGCCACCACGGCTGTGCTGGCCGGCTGCGGCGACAAGAAGGACAGCAGCCCCAGCCAAACTGCGGCCCGGGTCGGCAAGGCCGAGATCACCGTGCACCAGATCAACTTCGTGCTGCAGCAGCAGCGCAACCTGCGGCCCGAGCAGGCGGATGCAGCCAGCAAGCAGATCCTCGAGCGGCTGATCGAGCAGCAACTGACGCTGGAGAAAGCCGAAGAGCTGAAAGTGGACCGCGACCCACGCGTGATGCAGCAGCTCGATGCGGCACGCCGCGAGGTTTTGGCGCGCGCCTATCTCGAAAAGATCGCCGACGCCGCCGCCAAGCCGACGCCCGAGGAAATTGCCAAGTACTACGCCGACAAGCCCGCACTGTTCCGCGAGCGGCGCATCTACAACCTGCAGGAGCTGTCGATCGAAGCGCAGCCCAACCAGTTGCCCGAGTTGCGCGACAAGCTCAACGCGGCCAAGAACATCAACGAGTTCACCGAGTACCTCAAGAATGCCGGCCTGCGCTTCCAGGCCGGGCAGGCGCTGCGCGCTGCCGAACAGCTGCCGATACCGACGCTGGATGCACTGGCCAAATTGCAGGACGGCCAAGCCATGGTGATGCCTTCGCCGACCGGCGCGCAGGTGCTGGTGGTGGCCGGCTCGCGGCTGCAGCCGGTGACCGAAGAACAGGCCCGCCCGGCGATCGAGCAGTTTCTGCTCAACGAGCGGCGGCGCAAGTTGATGGAAGACGAAGTCAAGACTCTGCGCGCCGGTGCCAAGGTCGAATACGTCGGCAGCTTTGTCCAGAGCGCTGCATCGGCGGCCGCTGGTGGCGCTTCGGCAGCGGCAGGTGCAACGACGGCGACGACGACAGCCGCACCGGCCGTTGTGACAGAGCCGGCAGCCGCGCCATTGCCGGCTGCCAGCGGCTTGAGCAGCAGCGACATCAACAAGGGTTTGGGCATCAAGTGATGGCAGCGTTTGCCGCAAAGCTTGCCACGGTACAAACCCTGCCGATGGCGAGTTGGCGATTCTGATCAATCGGCCGGTCCTGGCGCTTTGAAATCGGTGGTGAGCCGCGTCGCTAAGGCCCGTTCTTGTGCGGCTGCAGCCGGTGTGGATTACGGTGTCGGTCGGCGGTGTTGACCCAGGCTTCGGTGCCGTTTGCGCCGAGCGCCGAGCAATCGAAACAGCTCCTCGCCGACAGCATTGATTGGTGAGCAGGCGTTAGCAACAGCAAGGTGGCCGGTAATGGGCACACTGCTTGCTTCACAGATCCCCGTGCGTGCCATCAGCCTACGGTGGCGGGCCCCTGATTCACGGGGCTGTCGCGGGTTCAGTGTGGCATTGCGCTTGCCCTTCCCGAAGGCCGCAGCGGCTGTTCTTTTGCTCGCGCACGCATCGGCCTGACAACGCAATTACACGTGCCGGCGGCGCTTGCCCGCTGCCGCTGGAGGATGTTCATGATGGTGGTGGCGATTGCGGCGCGGACTGCAGCCCGGTTACTGGTGGCAGGCTTGGTCGCGCTGTTGCCGAGCTTGCAGGCTCAGGCTCAGGCTCAGGCTCAGGCTCAGGCTCAGGCTCAGG
>JAJAZC010000156.1 GCA_026785885.1 Rubrivivax sp. | reverse complement strand
GGGGCGTATGGTTTGCCCGGGGCCGGGTCCCGGGGCCTGGGCGTGTTCGGGCACCGGGGTTGGCGCTGTGGCGTGGCATCCCGGGCCCGGGCCGGGCGGCGGCCCCGGCCCGGCCAGCCGGTGATCCACGTCGACTTTGTTTATCAACCGATGCGTAACGAGTACGGCAACGTCAGCGGCATCTTCGTGTTGGGCAGCGACGTCACCGCGCGCCACCAGGCTCATGAAGCACTGCGGAGCAGCGAAGAAACGCTGCGCATGGCGCGTGACGCAGCCCAGTTGGGCATCCACATCTACGACATTCCCTCCGACGTCATCGAGTGGGACAGCCGCGTGCGTGCGCTGTGGGGCGTGGACGCCGACGAAAAGATCAACTACGCGGAGTTCAAATCCGGGCTGCACGCCGACGATCTTGCGGCCACCACCGCAGCGGTGCAGCGCGCACTGGACCCGGCGGGCGACGGGCGTTACAGCGCGGAATATCGGGTGCGCCACCGGCAAGACGGCACCTTGCGCTGGGTGCGCGCCACTGGCCAGACCTTCTTTGCTGGTGGCCAGCCGCAGCGCCTGGTAGGCACCACGCTGGACATCAGCGAGCACAAGAACGCCGAAACCAGCAAGAACCTGTTTTTAGCCACGCTGGGCCACGAGTTACGCAACCCGCTGGCTGCGCTGCGCAACGCCACCGCGTTGGCCGACGCGCTGCCCGCCGATGAAGACCGCCGCCAGTGGGCGCAAAACGTCGTCAAGCGCCAGATTGCGCACATGACGCGGCTGGTCGACGACCTCGTTGACGTGGCGCGCATTGCCTACGGCCGCATCGAGCTGCAAAAGCAACCGGTGCTGCTGAGCGATCTGGTGCAGCAAGCACTGGACGTCGTGAAGCCGGCGCTGGAGCAAAGTGGCCACCGGCTGACCGTGTCGCAGCCGGCCGAGCCGGTGCCGCTGCATGTGGACCCCGTGCGCTTGACGCAGGTGCTGTCCAACGTGCTGCTCAACGCCGTCAAGTACAGCGCCGCTGGCAGCGCGATCCATTTCACTGCCGAGCGCAGCGCAGCCGGCGGCGAGTTGCTAATCCGCATCGAGGACCAGGGCATCGGCCTGGCCGCACACGAGCTGGAATCGGTGTTCGATCTGTTCTCGCAGGCCGGCAGCGGGCGCGATCAGGCGCGAGGAGGCATGGGCATCGGCCTGTCGCTGGCGCGCACGCTGGTGAACCTGCACGAGGGCCACATTCAGGCGCGCAGCGCAGGCTACGGCCTGGGTGCTGAATTCACCATCGCGCTGCCGCTGCCGGCGCACGCTATGCCACCCGCGCCGCCTGCGCCCGCCGAGCCGGCAGAGCCGACACGTCACCCAGTAGACGGCTGCCGTGTGCTGGTGGTCGATGACAACGAAGACGCTGCGCGCACGCTGGCGCTGTTGATGGAGCTGGAAGGCGCCCAGGTCGGCCTGGCCTTCAACGGCACCGACGCACTGGCCCGCGCCGATGCGTTGAGGCCCGAGATCCTGCTGCTGGACATCGGCCTGCCCGACATGAGCGGCCACGAGCTGTGCCGCCAGATCCGCAAGCGGCCCTGGGGTGCCCGCGCCATCATCGTGGCCCAGACCGGCTGGGGCCAGGAGGCCGACCGCCAGCGGTCGCACGACGCCGGCTTCGACGAGCACATCGTCAAGCCGGTCCAGGTCGAGGCGCTGGCGCGCGTGCTGGGAACGGTGCAGGCCCTGCGCAGATCAGCGGCAGCCTCGGGCGCATAGATCAGCGCACCTGGCGTGGCGCCGGCATTGGTGCACTGTGCCAGGCCCGTGGGCCCGTCCCCAAGCGCACTGGTCAGCCGCGGCTGTAGATCAAATGGCCCCCACGCTGCCCGTCACCGGCAGCACGATGCCGGTGATGTAGCCAGAACACACCGGCGAGGCCAGGAACACATAGGCCGGCGACAACTCCTCCGGCTGTGCGGCGCGTTTCATGTCGGTGCTCTTGCCGAAATCAGCCATCTTTTCGGCTGGTGAATCGGCAGGATTCAGCGGCGTCCACACGGGGCCCGGGGCCACGGCATTGACGCGGATGCCGCGCTCGATGACGTTGGCCGCCAACGCTTTGGTCAGCGCGTGAATGGCGCCTTTGGTGGCTGAGTAATCCAGCAGTTTCGCGCTGCCCTTCAAGCCGGTGACCGAGCCGGTGTTGATGATCGAGCCGCCTTTTTTGAGGTGCGGCAGCGCGGCACGGGCCATGCGCAGATAACCGCCGATGTTGGTGTCCAGCGTTTCGTGCATGCGCTCGTCGTCGATGTCTTCCAGCGTATCGGCGTGCTTTTGAAAAGCCGCGTTGTTGACCAGCACGTCGAGCTTGCCGAAGTGCTGGACCGTGCGCTCGACGGCGCTGTTGCACCACGCGGTGTCGCGCACGTCGCCCTGCAGCACGAGGCAACGCCGGCCTTCGGCCTCGACCGCACCGCAGGTGACCTTGGCGTCGTCGTGCGACGAGTGGTAGGCAATGGCCACGTCGGCGCCTTCACGCGCAAACAGCACCGCCACCGCGCGGCCGATGCCGCTATCGCCGCCGGTGATCAGCGCCACGAAGTCCTGCAGCTTGCCGCTGCCTTTGTAGTCGGGCGCCATATAGCGCGGCTGCAATTCGAGATCGGACTCCTGGCCCGACTTTTCCAGGTGCTGCGCGGGCAGCTTTACCGGCTGCTCGCGCGCACCGGCCTGCACGGCTTGGCTGACCGAATCCGATCTGCCGGCAACCGCGGGATTTGGCTCGCAGTTGCGCTGCTGCGCCTGTTCTTTGCTGTCTTGGCGTTGCTGGATATCGCGCTGGCGCTCCAGCGTGTTGCGGGTATCTTGTGGAGCCGAGCCCATAGTGTTTCCTTGCTTGAAGTGGCGCACCATTCGGCATTCGGCATTCCCGCGGGCATGGCACTTGCCGTTCGTCTGTATGGGCACCGACGCACTGACCGACGAGATACTCGACGTTTTTGCACGCGAGGCCCGTGTCGATCGCAGCAAGCTGTTGGAAGGCGCGCGAGCCGACGAGCTGGGTATCACCTCGCTCGACCTGGCGCTGGCGCTGTTCGAGATCGAAGACCGCTTCGAAGTGCAGTTGCCGCAACCGCAGCCCGGCATGCCGTGGCCGACCGTCGGTGAGATGGTGCAACTGGTGCGTGAAGGCATCGAGCGGCGGCGCACGGTGCAGGCGCTCGGATGAACCGCCGCGTGGCCGTCACCGGCCTGGGCGCGGTGGCAGCAACGGGCCAGGATGTCGCCACGCTGTGGCGCACCTTGTGTGACGGCACCAGCGGCATCGCAATTAACCCGCAGCAAGGCTGGCCACAGGCCCGGATCGAGTTCGACCCCACGGCCCACTTCAGCGACCGTGAGTTGCCGATGCTGGACCGTGTGTCGCAATTTGCGCTGGTAGCCGCGCGCCAGGCATTGCGCCAGGCCGGTTTGGCCGTTGCCGACGACCGGCAGGCGCTGGCCCAGTTGGCTGCACACGACATCGACCCCGTGCGTGCCGGCGCTGTGTTCAGCGCCAGCATCGGCCACCAGACGCTGGACGACGGCTACTTCAACTTCTACGGCCGGCAGGCCAAGCG
>JAJAZC010000155.1 GCA_026785885.1 Rubrivivax sp. | reverse complement strand
GCCGCTGATCCAGGCGCTGAACCGCCAGGCCGACGACTGGGGCGCTGCTGAGCTGGGCCGCGCGCGCAAGCTGCTTGCGCGCGGTGAGCCGGTAGAGCAGGTGCTGGAGGCACTGGCCCGCGGTCTGACGCACAAGATGCTGCACGGCACCTTGGCCGAGTTGCACGCGGCTGAAGGGGACGAGCGCGCGCAGCTGGCCGATACCGTATCGCGCCTGTTCCTGCGCCAGAGCGCACGCACGCCGGGCTCCGGCGAACCCGGGCGTTAGCGCCCGATTGGCTTCGGTTGCGCCGATTGGCGCGGCCGTGCTTTTGCAGACACCGCCGCCTTGGCCATGACACCCACCTTGCGTGAACAGTTCGAACGCCTGGCGCTACGCCTGGCGGAGCTGGACGCGACGCTGGCTGACCCGCAACTGGCCGGCGACATCCAACGCTTTCGCGCGTTGCTGCGCGAGCAGGCCGAGGCCAGCGAGCTGGTCGCGCGCTTTCGCCGCTACGAGCAGCGCGAGTCCGATCTGGCCGCGGCGCAGGAGCTGCTGTCCGACCCCGAGATGGCGGCCCTGGCGCGCGACGAAATCAGCGCCGCCAGCGCCGACATGGAGCAACTGCACGCCGAGCTGCAGGCGGCGCTGATCCCACGCGATCCGGACGACGCACGCAATGCCTTTGTGGAAATTCGCGCCGGCACCGGCGGCGATGAATCGGCGCTGTTTGCTGCGGACCTGGCGCGCATGTACCTGCGCTGGTGTGAGCGCCAGGGCTGGCGCACGGAGGTGCTGAGCCAGAGCGACAGCGAGCGTGGCGGCTACAAGGAATTGGTACTGCGGATCGAGGGCGACGGCGTCTACGAGCAACTGCGCTTTGAGTCCGGCGGCCACCGCGTGCAGCGTGTGCCGGCCACTGAGAGCCAGGGCCGCATCCACACCAGCGCCTGCACCGTGGCCGTGATGCCCGAGCCCGACGCCGCTGAGGAGGTGCAGCTGAACCCCGCCGATCTGCGCATCGACACCTTTCGCGCCAGCGGCGCCGGCGGCCAGCACGTCAACAAGACCGACAGCGCAATCCGCATCACGCACCTGCCCACCGGTCTGGTGGCCGAGTGCCAGGACGACCGCAGCCAGCACCGCAACAAGGCCAAAGCATTGGCCGTGCTGACGGCCAGGCTGCGCGACAAAGACCGTAGCGAGCGCGCCGCCCAGGAGGCGGCCACGCGCAAGGGCCTGATCGGCAGCGGCGACCGCAGCGACCGCATCCGCACCTACAACTTCCCGCAGGGGCGGCTGACCGATCACCGCATCAACCTCACGCTGTACAAACTGGCGCAGATCATGGACGGCGATTTGGCTGACGTGATGGGCGCGCTAAAGGCCGCGCGCGCAGCCGAGCAACTGGCGCAGCTGGAAGCCGGCAGCAGCTGATGTCGAGAACAGGGCAGCGCACGGGCCTGCACACCAACGTTCAGCCCGAGCTGCAAATCACCGATGCGTTAGCACAAGCGCGCAGCCTCGACGTGGCGCGTCTGGATGCTCAGTGGCTGCTGGGCCACCTGCTGCAGCGCGACCGCGCCTGGCTGCTGGCGCACGGCGACGCGGCGCTGCCGGCCGCTGCCGCCGCAGCTTGGCCGGCCCTGCTGGCCCGGCGTGCAGCCGGCGAGCCGCTGGCCTATGTCACCGGCCAGCGCGAGTTCTGCGGCCTGCTATTGCAGGTCAGCCCAGCCGTGCTGGTGCCGCGGCCCGAGACCGAGCTGCTGGTGCAGTGGGGCCTGGCCTGCTTGCTGAATGCGCCGGCCGCTGCGCCGATTACCAGCGCCATCGATCTGGGCACCGGTAGCGGCGCGGTGGCGCTGGCCGTGCTGGCCGGGTTGCGCGGCCGGCACGATCTGGACATGCTGGCAACCGACGCCAGTGCGCAGGCGCTGGCGGTGGCGCAAGCCAACGCCGCGCAGCTAAAGTTACCGCTGCGCCTGGCGCAGGGCGATTGGTGGGCAGCAGCCGACGGCCAGCGGTTTGGGCTTGCGCTGTCCAACCCGCCGTACATCGCTGCCGGCGATCCACACCTGGGTGCGTTGACCCATGAACCCAGCGCCGCGCTGACCCCCGGCGGCGACGGCCTGCTCGCGCTGTGCCAGATTGTCGAAGGCGCATCGGCGCACCTGTTGCCTGGCGCCTGGCTGCTGCTGGAGCACGGCCACGACCAGGGCGAAGCTGTGCGCACCCAGCTGCTGCAGTGCGGCCTCATCGGCGCCGAGACGCGGGCCGATCTTGCCGGGCTGCCGCGTTGCAGCGGCGCTTTCCTGCCGGGGTGACATACGCCCAGCGCCGGCGCATGATGGATGTGTCGTCGGACGTTTTGGTTGGACGTTCCGTCGGACGTGTTGTCGGGCAAGCAGGGAGGCGTAAACATGCAGTGGCCGATCGGACTTCTTTTGGGCTGCACCGGTCTAGCAGCCGCCTGCCTGGTGCCGCCGGCCGCGGCGCATGAAGGCTTGCAGATGCCGCAGGACGATCGCGTGTGGCCGCAGTGGCGGGCGCGCATCGCGTTGCAGACCTCGGCGGTGGCGCCAGCCGGCGGCACTGCATGGCTGGATGGCGCTGAAGCACAGCGCATCTGGCGCGGGGCCGCTGTGTTGGGCGACTACACCCTGGCCACGCCGTCTTTCGGCCGCTGGCGCGCCAGCGCTGGCTTGCTCATCGGCAGACCGGGCGGTGGAACCTGGTTCAGTGCCGACGTTGGGCCGCAGCTACAGCTGTCGGTGCAGCGCTTGGACGACGGGCCGGGCCACCCGGCCGGTGCGCGCGACATCCTCAACACGCCGCTGCCTTACGTCGGACTCGGCTTCAGCGGCAGCGCCTGGCACAACAGCCTGTCGCTCAGTGCCGACGTGGGGCTGGCGGGCGAACCAGCCAGCGCATCAGCCCCGCCGCGCACGCTGCTGGGCAACCAGGGCAAAGACCGCGCGTGGCGTGAGCTGCGGCTGTCGCCGGTGCTGCAGCTGGGGCTGCGCTACAGCTTCTAGCGCGCCCGCGTGGACATCGTCCAGGCTGACCCGGCAGCCATAGGCGGCATGCCCGTTGCCGCATACTTCCCTCCTCGATATACCGGAGCAAACAAGTCATGAGCGACGTCCAACAGCGCATCGACGAATTGGTCAAAGGCAACCGCGTGATGCTGTTCATGAAGGGCAACGCGCAGTTCCCGATGTGCGGCTTTTCCGGCCGCGCAATTCAGCTTCTCAAAGCCGCAGGCGCGGCTGACCTCAAGACCTTCAACGTGCTGGAAGACGAAGAGGTGCGCCAAGGCATCAAGGACTACGCGCAGTGGCCCACGATCCCGCAGCTCTACGTCAACGGCGAGTTCGTCGGCGGCTCGGACATCATGATGGAGATGTACGAGTCCGGCGAGCTGCAGCAGGTTCTTGAGCGCACCTAGCGTGGCGCTGGCGTGACCCCCGCGCGGCTGGTGGTTGGCGTCACCGGCGCCACCGGCGCTGTCTATGCCGTGCAGTTGCTCAAGCGCGCGCGCGCTTTGGGTCTGCAGACGCACCTGATCCTCACGGCCGCGGGTGTTCTCAATGCGCATCACGAAGTCGGGCTGGACCGCCGCGCGCTCGAAGCACTGGCTGACCAGGCTTACGCGCCGGCCGATGTCGGTGCCTGCATTGCCAGCGGCAGTTTTGCTACTGCTGCCATGGTCGTCACGCCGTGTTCGATGAAGACGCTGGCCGCCATTGCGCATGGCCTGTCGGACAACCTGCTGACCCGCGCCGCCGACGTGGTGTTGAAAGAGCGCCGCCGCCTGATCCTGATGGTGCGCGAGACGCCGTTCAATCTGGCGCACCTGCGCAACATGACGGCGGTGACAGAGATGGGCGGCATCATCTTCCCGCCGCTGCCGGCTTTCTATCATCGGCCGGCGAGCATCGACGACATGGTGGCCGACACCGTTGAGCGTGTGTTGGCGCTGGTGGGTGCAGCGGGCGCCGAACCGCAGGCCTGGGGCGGTTTGCGCGGCTGATTCGCGGCGGTGAATGGGCTAGACGCTCCGTCAGCCGGCGGCATCCGGCTGCCAACCCTTGCGGTTGGCAAACACCGCGCTCGGGTACTCCGCGCGCCCGCGGCTGCCGTTGTAGCGGCCGAGCGCCAGGAAAAGGTCGCCCTTTTCGCGCTCCAGGTAGTGGCGCAGGATCACACAACCGAAGCGCAAGTTGGTCTGCAGGTGAAAGAGCCGCCGCGGATCACCGTCCCCGATGACACGAGCCCAGAACGGCATCACTTGCATGTAGCCGCGAGCACCCGCGCTGCTGATGGCGTACTTGCGAAAGCCACTCTCGACCTGGATCAAGCCCAGAACCAGCGCAATCTCCAGCCCGGCGCGTTGACTTTCATACCAGACGGCCTCGAGAAATTCGATCCGCGTGTGGTGCTCGGTCTTTCGGCGCTTGAGCTTGTCGCTAGTGGTACCCAACCACTTCAGGTAGGCCAGGCGCTGCTCGAGCTTGTCGAAGCGCGGCCGTGGTGGTGCGGACTCAGCCACCGACGCGGCCAGCGCAGTCCGCACAGCGTCGGCCAGCGGCTCTTCGAGTTGCGTCCCCGCGTGGGCGCGGTGGGCGTGCGACAAAGCCAGCGCCAACGGCGCGGCCAGCATGGCGCGGCGCGCCGGCGTCATAGCGCGAGACGGGCTTTGACAGTGGCGGTGACGTCGCCCAGCGCCACGGCAGTGGCTGTGTCGTCACGGCGGCCCTGCACTTCGAATGTGCCGGCCTTGAGGCCACGTTCGGAGATCACCACGCGCAGCGGTACGCCGATCAATTCCCAATCGGCGAACATGGCACCGGGGCGCTCGCCGCGGTCATCGAGCACCACGTCGATGCCGGCGGCAAGCAGCTCTTCATGGAGATGTTCGGCCGCAGCCTGCACGTCTGCACTGCGGTCGTAGCCAATGGGGCAGATCACCACTGCGAACGGAGCGATGGCAGCTGGCCAGATCATGCCGCGCTCGTCGTGGTTTTGCTCAACCGCGGCACCCAAGATGCGCGTGACGCCGATGCCGTAGCAGCCCATCTCAAAGGGCTGCGGCTTGCCGGTTTCATCGAGAAAATTCGCACCCATCGGCACACTGTATTTCTGGGTGCCGAGATAGAACACGTGGCCGACCTCGATACCACGCTGGATGGCGAGCACGCCCTGGCCATCGGGGCTAGCGTCGCCGACCACGACACTGCGGATGTCGGCCACCTTGTCCGGCTCAGGCAGATCACGGCCCCAGTTGACGCCTGTTAGGTGGAAGCCAGCCTCGTTGGCACCGCAGACAAAGTCAGCCATCTGCGCGACGGTGCGGTCAGCCACCACCTTGACCGATTTGCGGGTGCCGACGGGGCCGAGGTAGCCCGGCTTGCAGCCGAAGTGATCGTCGATCTCGGCCACGGTGGCGAAGCGAAAGCCGCCTTTCAGACCTTCGACCTTGCTGGCCTTGATCTCGTTGAGGCTGTGGTCGCCGCGTACCAGCAGCAGCCACACAGTCGTCTTGTTGGTGTTGCCGGCAACATCGTTCTCGTCGGTAGCCAGCACCAGCGACTTGACGGTTTTCTCCAACGGCAGCTTCAGCCACGCGGCCACATCTTCACAGGTACTTTTGTTCGGCGTGGCCGTCTTGGCCATCTGCTGCAGGGGCACGGTACGGCCGCCCAGCGGCGGCAGGGCCTCGGCAAGCTCGATGTTGGCCGCGTAGTCGCTGGTTGGGCAGTAGACGATGGCATCTTCGCCGGTGTCGGCGATGACCTGGAACTCGTGCGAAGCGTCACCGCCGATCGCCCGGTGTCGGCTGCCACGGCGCGGTACTGCAAGCCGAAGCGATCGAAGATGCGCCTATACGCGGCAAACATCGTGTCGTAGCTTTTCAGCGCAGCGGTCTTGTCGCGGTCGAAGGAGTAGGCGTCTTTCATCGTGAACTCACGCCCACGCATGACACCGAAACGCGGCCGTCGCTCGTCACGAAACTTGGTCTGAATCTGAAAGAAGTTTTTGGGCAGCTGTTTGTAGCTGCGCAATTCCTGGCGTGCGATGTCGGTGATGACTTCTTCGCTGGTCGGCTGGATCACGAAGTCGCGGTCGTGGCGGTCCTTCACTCGCATCAGCTCGGGGCCATAGGCCTGAAACCGCCCGGTCTCTTGCCACAGCTCGGCAGGCTGTATCACCGGCATCAGCAATTCGATGGCGCCGGCGCGGGTCATCTCGTCGCGGATGATTGCTTCGACCTTGCGGATAACGCGCAGGCCCATCGGCATGTAGCTGTAGATGCCGGCGCCCAGCCGCTTGACGAAACCGGCACGCATCATCAGCCGATGGCTGACGATTTCGGCGTCGGCAGGCGCTTCTTTGAGCGTGGCAATGAAGGTCGATGAAGCTTTCATGGGTCCCTGTGCACACCGGCTGCAGGGCGCCGCGCGCTACCTGATGCGCCTTGAAGTCGAAGGCCCCAAGACCCCGGCTTACGCATGCGGGTTAGCGAGGGTACGCACGCCGCTCAGTGCCGGTGCAATAATGAAAACAGTCACAAATTCGGGGTCCGATTATGCTCGACCGGGAAGGCTTCAGGCCCAACGTCGGCATCGTCCTGTTGAACGCACGCAACCAGGTTTTCTGGGGCAAACGGCTGCGCACACACTCGTGGCAGTTCCCGCAGGGCGGGATCAAATACGGTGAGTCGCCTGAACAGGCCATGCTGCGCGAATTGCACGAAGAGGTGGGCTTGATGCCCGATCACGTGCACATCATTGCGCGCACGCGCGATTGGTTGCGGTATGAGGTGCCCGAGCATTTCATCCGCAAAGACGCACGCGGCCACTACCGCGGGCAGAAGCAGATTTGGTTTTTGCTGCGTTTGCTGGGCCGCGATACCGACATGAACCTGCGCGCCACCGATCACCCGGAGTTCGATGCCTGGCGCTGGAACGAGTACTGGGTACCGCTGGATATGGTGATCGAGTTCAAACGCGGTGTGTACGAGATGGCGCTCACTGAACTGGCGCGTTATCTACCACGCCCGCCGCACCAGAATCGCTACTTGCGTTCAGGGCTGCGCTCGCAGCGGGCTGACGTGCTGGAGCCGATTTCCATCGTTGGCCCATTGGGGCCGGCCAGCAGTGAAGTTTCGCCCGCCGAATAAGCGCACGCACCGGCGCCCGCTACATCAGCACGAGGTTCGTGCGGTGAACCAGCTCAGGCTCATTCGCATAGCCCAGCAACGGTTCGATCTGCGATGACGGCTTGCGCGCGATGAGCCGCGCTTCCGCAGACGAGTAGTTGGCGAGGCCGCGCGCGATGTCCTCCCCGGCCAGCGTGCGCACGGCAATGACGTCACCGCGCACGAACTCGCCGTGCACCTCATGGACGCCGATGGGCAGCAAACTTTTGCCTTCTTCGCGCAGCTTGGTCGCGGCTCCGGCATCCACCAAAACGGCGCCGCGCAGTTGCAGGTGATCGACCATCCACTGTTTGCGCGCCGCCAGCTTGGGCGTTGCGGCGATCAACGCTGTGCCAATAGCCTCGCCTGCGGCCAGACGCAGGAGTACGTCGCGTTCTCGGCCCCAGGCGATGACGGTGTTGGTGCCGCTGCCGGCGGCGCGTTTGGCAGCCAGTATCTTGGTCAGCATGCCGCCGCGGCCGATGGCGCTACCCGCGCCGCCGGCCATGGCCTCCAGCGCCGGGTCGCCGGCCATGGCGTCGGCGATGAACCGCGCTGACGGATCTTTGCGTGGGTCGGCAGCGTACAGGCCACGCTGGTCCGTGAGGATGACATAGGCATCGGCATCAACCAGGTTGGCTACCAGCGCGCCCAGCGTGTCGTTGTCGCCAAAGCGGATCTCGTCGTTGACCACGGTGTCGTTTTCGTTGATGACCGGAATCACCTTCAACGACAGCAGCGTCAGCAGCGTCGAGCGGGCGTTCAGGTAGCGCTCGCGGTCGGCCAGGTCGGCATGCGTCAGCAGCACCTGGGCACTGCCCAGCCCATGCGCGCGCAAGTGCGTTTCGTACATCTGCACCAAGCCCATCTGACCCACCGCGGCAGCGGCCTGCAACTCATGGATGCCTCTCGGGCGCGTGCTCCAGCCCAGGCGCTTCATACCTTCAGCAATGGCACCGCTGGACACCATGACCAACTCACGGCCCTGGTGTGCCAGCGCTGCCAGTTGCCGCGACCAGTTGCCGATGGCATCGGCATCCACACCGCGGCCTTCGTTGGTGACGAGGCTGGAGCCGACCTTGACGACGATGCGGCGGGCGCTTTGCAGCACGGCAGCCATGGCGTCAGTCGTTGGGGGGCAAGGGGTCGCGCGGAATAGCGCCAGCGGCGGGCGCTTCAAAGCGCTGGTCCGGCAATGGCTCGGCCGCCGGCAGCTGCGCAGCGACGTGGTTTTGAATTTTCTCCAGCAGCGGCTGCAAACCATCACGCGCCAGCGCCGAAATGCCGAAGACCGGCCCCTTCCAGCGCAAGCGACGCACGTAGTCCTTCAGCCGCGCTTCACGTTCGTCGGGCGGCACCATATCCAGCTTGTTGAAGACCAGCCAGCGTGGCTTGGCATGGAGTTGGGGGTCGTACTTTTTTAGCTCAGCAACGATGGCCTTGGCTTGCACGACTGGGTCGACGCTGTCATCAAAAGGCGCGGCGTCGACGATATGCAGCAATAGCCGTGTGCGCTGTAGATGACGCAGGAACTGATGGCCGAGCCCGGCGCCTTCCGACGCCCCTTCGATGAGCCCTGGAATGTCGGCAATCACGAAGCTGCGCTCGGGGCCGACTCGCACAACGCCAAGATTGGGATGCAGCGTGGTGAAAGGGTAGTCGGCAATCTTGGGCCGCGCGTTGGAGACCGCGGCAATGAAAGTCGACTTGCCCGCGTTGGGCATTCCCAGCAAGCCGACATCAGCCAGTACCCGCAACTCCAACTGCAGCTTGCGTGCTTCGCCGGGCCAACCGGGTGTTTTTTGCCGCGGGCTGCGGTTGGTGCTACTCTTGAAATGAAGGTTGCCAAAGCCGCCGTCGCCACC
The DNA here is from genome assembly GCA_026785885.1 of Rubrivivax sp. Classification (GTDB taxonomy): domain Bacteria; phylum Pseudomonadota; class Gammaproteobacteria; order Burkholderiales; family Burkholderiaceae_C; genus Rubrivivax. The sequence continues at coordinate 2,016 of JAJAZC010000155.1, read as the reverse complement.
CTTGGCCAGTAGCGCGCGCTGACCGTGCACAAGCAACTCGACAATGAGTTCACCGGTTTCGGCGTCGGAGATGATGGTGCCTACCGGCATGCGCATCTCAATCTCGTCGCCAGCCGCGCCGAACTGATCCGAACCACGCCCCGGCTCGCCGTTCTTGGCGTCAAAACGGCGCGTGTACCGGTAATCGATCAGCGTGTTGATGTTGAGATCAGCCACCGCCCAGACGCTGCCGCCGCGGCCACCATTGCCGCCGTTAGGGCCGCCGAACGGGATGAACTTTTCGCGCCGGAAGCTGACACTGCCAGCCCCGCCATGGCCAGCCGAGATGTCGATCTTGGCTTCGTCAAAGAATTTCATGGCGGGCCGCCTCGTTTCTCAGGCTGGAAATGAAGAAGCCCCGGCAGGCCGGGGCTTCGCTGGGGGAGCGGAGGGCCACTCAGGCCGGTGTGACAAACACGGTCTGGCGATTCAACGAACCCTTGATCTGAAACGAAACCGACCCGTCCGTCAACGCGAACAACGTGTGGTCTTTGCCCATGCCGACGTTGGTGCCCGCGTGAAATTTGGTGCCCCGTTGACGCACGATGATTGCGCCAGCCGCAATATGTTGGCCACCGTAAACCTTGACTCCCAGCATTTTCGGGTTGGAGTCGCGCCCGTTGCGGGTAGAGCCACCGCCTTTTTTCTGTGCCATGACTGTTACCTCTTACCCGTTGATCGAGCCGATTTGCAGCTCGGTGTAGGTCTGGCGGTGGCCGCCGTGCTTTTGATAGTGCTTGCGGCGCCGCAACTTAAAAATGCGAACCTTGTCATGCTTGCCGTGGGCCACCACCGTAGCTTTCACGTTTGCGCCTGAAACCCAGGGAGAACCGACCTTCAGATCTGCACCGCTTCCCACGGCCAACACCTGCTCGATCACAACTTCCTGGCCCACATCCGCAGCAATCTGCTCTACCTTGATCTTCTCGCCGGCGGCAACCTTGTATTGCTTACCACCGGTTTTTATGACCGCGTACATGTGTGACCTTTCAAAGTGTCCCAGCGCCCGGCTGGCAAACCGACCGTCAGAGACCGACCCGCGGGGTCAGCGAGACGCATGGAGCCCCTCAATATAGCATGTGCCTTCCGCTTCTCAGTCGCCAAGAGCGTCGCCAAGGCCAGCTTCTTATAATCTGTCGCCACTGCCCTGCCTTGTTGTGCTCAACACCACTGCCACCGCGCCCATTGCTGCTGACCCCATGGACAGGGACATGCATCGTGTGGACGAGGTCATCCGCCAGCGGTTAGCGTCGCGCGTGGTGCTGATCGATCAGATCTCGCACTACATCGTCAACGCGGGTGGCAAACGCATCCGGCCACGGCTGGTTTTGTTGTTTTCAGAAGCGTTAGGTTTCGACGGCGCTGAACGGTATGAGTTGGCCGCGACGGTGGAATTCATTCACACCGCGACGCTGTTGCATGACGACGTCGTTGACGAATCGGCGTTGCGGCGAGGCCGGGCCACTGCGAACGCGATGTTTGGCAACGCGGCCAGCGTGCTCGTGGGCGACTTTTTGTATTCGCGCGCCTTTCAAATGATGGTCTCGGTCAACCGCATGCGCGTTCTGCAGGTGTTGGCCGACGCCACCAACGTCATCGCCGAAGGCGAGGTTTTGCAGTTGATGAACATGCACGATCCGGATCTGGAGGTGGAAGACTACTTGCAAGTCATCCGCTTCAAGACGGCCAAGTTGTTCGAGGCCAGCGCGCGACTGGGTGCAGTGCTTGCCGAGGTGGACCCTGCGCTCGAAGAAGCCTGTGCCGATTTTGGTCGCTCACTGGGCACCGCATTCCAGCTGGTCGACGATCTGCTGGATTACGACGGCAACAGCCAGGATTTGGGAAAAAATGTCGGCGACGATCTGCGTGAAGGCAAGCCGACGCTGCCGCTTTTACTGGCCATGGAGCGCGGCACCGACGCCGATCGCGCACTCATTCGCCATGCTATTGAACACGGGGAGGTGCAACGCCTGCCCG
>JAJAZC010000154.1 GCA_026785885.1 Rubrivivax sp. | reverse complement strand
TTCGCCAGCCGTGCAAGGCCTTCCGGCCTCGCACGTGCGGGCTTAGTGGCTGGAGCCGGTGTCTAGATCGTCGACGCTGGCGCTCCAGCGCTGCCAATCGGCCAGTTGGCGGCGGTCGTGCTTGCTGGGCCGGCCTTGCTCCAGCGTGGCGGCCGGCTCCACGCCCTGTCGCCGCTGCAGCGCCTGCTGCTCGCGCAGCGCCAGGCTGTCGGCGGTCTCTTCGTACAGCGCCTGCGCCACCACGGCCGGACCACGCACGTTGCTCAGCGCACGGATCAGCAGGGTACGCGTCAGCGGGCCCTGGCGCACGGTCAGGCGGTCCCCGGGGTGTAGCTCGCGCGAGGGCTTGGCCGCCAGGCCGTTGACGCTGATGCGGCCGCGCACGACCTCGTCGGTAGCCAGTGCGCGGGTTTTGTACAGACGGGCGGCCCACAGCCATTTGTCCAGGCGAACGCGGGCAGCGTTGGCGCCAGTGGCGCCGTTTTCGCGGTTGTCATCGGCGCCGGTGTGTTCACGGGGCATCCACGGTCTCCGGAGTTGCAGGGTTTGGAAAATGGCCTGGCAGCCGCAGCGCGGGTGCCGGCAGCACTGTCGCACCATCGAGGCGGCGCGTCAGCCCGATGCTGCCGGACGCGGGACCGCACAGTCCGCACAGTCCGCACAGTCCGCACAGTCCGCACAGTCCGCACAGTCCGCACAGTCCGCACAGTCTTCGGGCCGACGGCAAGCGCCAGGCCCAATCTCCCGTCCGTGCCGTCCGTGCCGTCCGTGCCGTCCACGCCGGCGCGCAGTCGCGCGATCCGTCGCTTGCAGCTTGGTGAATCCCCGGGGGTCGGCGACAGCCGATTGATCGTGCCGCGGGCGATCATGCCGGCGGCAATGTTCAAGCCTTTGCGACACCCACCGGAGACCCCATGCGCCGCGATACCTTTTTGAAAAGCCTGGCGGCCCTGGCCGCCGCCGCCACCTTGCCGCAGTCAGCTCGCGCTGCTGCCAACCTGAAGATGATGATCCCGGCCAACCCCGGCGGCGGCTGGGACACCACCGGCCGCGCGTTGGGGCGCGCTTTGCAGGACGCCGGCGTGGCCACTGCGGTGACCTTCGAGAACAAGGGCGGCGCTGCCGGTGCGCTGGGCCTGGCGCAGTTTCTCAACGCCAGCAAGGGCGACCCGAACGCGATGATGGTCATGGGTGCGGTGATGCTGGGCGGCATCATCACCGGCAAGCAGCCGGTGACGTTGACGCAAGCCGTGCCGCTGGCGCGGCTGACCAGCGAATACAACGTCTTCGTCGTGCCGGCCGATTCGCCGTTCAAGACCATGAAGGATGTGGTCGAGCAGATGAAGAAGGATCCCGGCAGTGTCAAGTGGGGCGGCGGCTCGCGCGGCGCCACCGAGCACATCGCCGCAGCCATGCTGGCGCGCGATGTCGGCGTCGACCCCACACGCATCAACTACGTGCCCTTCCGTGGCGGCGGTGAGGCGACCGCAGCCATCCTGGGCAGCAACGTGTCGGTCGGCGGCAGCGGCTACAGCGAGTTTGCACAGTACATCGACAGCGGCAAGATGCGCGGCATCGCGGTGACATCGGCCACGCGGCTGAAGGGCATCAACATCGCGACGATGAAGGAGCAGGGCTACAACGTCGAGATCGGCAATTGGCGCGGCGTCTACGGCGCGCCCGGCATCACGGCAGAGCAGCGCAAGGCGCTGACTGACATGATCGTCAAGGCCACCAAAAGCAAGGCCTGGAACGAGGCGCTCGAGAAGAACAAGTGGACGCCCGCGCTGCAGACCGGCAAAGACTTTGAGGACTTCGTCGACCGCGAATTTGCGAGCCTGCGCGCCACGATGGTTAAGGCCGGAATGGTGTGAGCGGCGGGCTTACGTCATGGCCAACCCGTCAGCCCAGCGGCACCAGACCCTGATCGGCAGCGCAGCACTGCTGCTGGGTGCCGTCATCGCCATCGGCGCGTGGGGCATCCCTTCGGCCGCCGGTTATGCCGGTGTCGGCCCGAACTTCCTGCCGTGGGTCGTGGCCGTGGTGCTGATGGTGTGCGGCGGCTGGCTGGTGCTGCACGCCCAGCGCGGTGGTTGGCGCGAGATGGAGGCACCCAGCGGCGCGGCGCAGGGTGACTGGCGCGCGCTGGCCTGGGTGGCCGCTGGCGTGGCCGCCAACGCGGCGCTGATCACGGTGGTCGGCTTCATCCTCAGCTGCACGCTGTGCTACGTGCTGGCGGTGCGCGGCCTGCGGGGTTCTGAAGGCAAACCGCACGGCGGTGCGGGCGGCCTGGTGGTCGACTTCTTGACCGGCTTTTTGATCGCCGCGCCAGCCTTCTGGCTGTTCACCAAGCTGCTGGCGATCAACCTGCCGGGTCTGACCAGCAGCGGCTGGATCTGAGAGCCGGAGAGTCTTTCGTTCATGCCCGCTCATCACGCCCAAAGGCGCCCGCCCGTCGTTGCAAATGCTCGCCATAGCCCAGGCTATAGCTGCGCTTTGCGCCTAGGTCAGGCAACTTTGGACGAGCTGCGCGCGCCCGCCCGAAAAACTCCCAGGCTCTGAGGCTTGCGCAGCAGGCCGCCACAAGGTCAAGCCCCGAGAACTAGGCCATGGACATCTGGAACCAGCTGATGGGCGGCTTTGCCACCGCCGCCACGCCTATTAACCTGCTCTGGGCTTTTATCGGCTGTGCGCTGGGCACGGCCATCGGCGTGCTGCCCGGCCTGGGCCCGGCGGTGACGGTGGCGATGCTGCTGCCGATCACCGCGCAGGTCGAGCCGACGGCCAGCATGATCTTCTTCGCCGGCATTTACTACGGTGCGATGTACGGCGGCAGCACGACGTCGATCCTGCTCAACACGCCCGGTGAAACCGGCACCATGGTGACGGCGCTGGAGGGCTTCAAGATGGCCAAGAACGGCCGCGCCGGCGCCGCGCTGGCCACGTCGGCCATCGGCAGCTTCGTTGCCGGCACCATCGCCACCGTGCTGGTGACGCTGTTTGCGCCGCTGGTGGCCACCTACGCCGTGAAGCTGGGGCCGCCCGAGTACTTCATGCTGATTCTCCTGGCCTTCACGACCGTCAGCGCGGTGCTGGGCAAAAGCATGCTGCGCGGTTTGACGGCGCTGTTCGTGGGCTTGGCGGTGGGGCTGGTCGGGCTCGATCAGATCACCGGTCAGGTGCGCTACACCGGCGGTGTGCCGGAGTTCATGGACGGCATCGAGGTGGTGCTGGTGGCGGTGGGCCTGTTTGCCGTCGGCGAGTGTCTGTACACCGCGCTGTACGAAGGCCGCAGCGTGCAGCAGATAAACCGCCTGGGCAGCGTGCACATGACGCGCGCGGAGTGGCGCCGCTCCTGGCCGGCCTGGTTGCGCGGCACCTTCATCGGCTTTCCGTTCGGCACCATCCCGGCGGGCGGCTCGGAAATCCCGACCTTTCTGAGCTACGGCGTGGAACGCAAGCTCAGCCGGCACCGGGATGAGTTCGGCACCACCGGCGCTATCGAGGGCGTGGCGGGGCCCGAAGCGGCCAACAACGCGGCTGTCACCGCCACCCTGGTGCCGCTGCTGACGCTGGGCATCCCGACCAGCGTTACTGCGGCCATATTGCTGAGCGCGCTGCAGAACTACGGCATCAACGCCGGGCCGCAGCTGTTTCAGACCAGCAGCGCGCTGGTGTGGGCCTTGATCGCATCGCTGTACATCGGCAACGTGATGCTGCTGGTGCTGAACCTGCCGCTGGTGGGCCTGTGGGTCAAGCTGCTCAAGATTCCGCGGCCGCAGCTGTACGCGGGCATCCTGATCTTCGCCACCATCGGTGTGTACGGCATGCGCCAGAGCGCTTTCGATCTGCTGTTGATGCTGGGCATCGGGCTGGTCGGCATGCTGATGCGGCGATTCGATTTCCCGACCGCGCCGGTCATTGTCGGCATGATCCTGGGCCCGCTGGCCGAGGCGCAGATGCGCAACGCGCTGAGCATCGGAGAAGGGCATTGGGGCGTCTTCCTGCAGCGGCCGGTGTCGGCCGTGCTGCTGGCCATCATCGTTGCGGTGCTGGTGCTGCCGCAGCTGCTCAAGCTACGGCGCAAGACGGCACCGCTGTAGCGCACCTGCCCGTTGTTTAGCCTTGTCTAGACAAGCCCACTCAGTCGGACGCGCCCAGAGCCAGCGCGCGCTCGCGCTGCAGTACCAACCCCGCGGTGTCGGGTGCGCGTCGGGTGTCCCAGCCTTGCAGGTGCCGCTCGGCCAGCCGGGCCAGTGCTTCGATCCAGGCCGGTGTGTCGTTGAGGCAGGGCACGTAGTGAAAGCTTTCGCCGCCCGCGGCCAGAAAAGCATCGCGCGCTTCCTGGGCAATCTCCTCCAGCGTCTCCAAGCAGTCGGCAACGAAGCCGGGGCACATCACATCCACACGCCGCGTGCCCGCCGCAGCCAGCGCTTGCAGCGTCGGCTCGGTGTAAGGCTCCAGCCACTTTGCTTTGCCGAAGCGGCTTTGAAAGGTCACCAGCATCTCGTCCTTGGCCAACCCCAGCGCAGCGGCCAACAGGCGCGCTGTCTTGTGGCACTGGCAGTGGTAGGGGTCGCCCAGGTGCAGGCTGCGCTCGGGCACACCGTGAAAGCTGAGCACCAGCTTGTCGGCGCGGCCGTGTTCGGCCCAGTGCGTGCGCAGCCGGCCAGCCAGTGCATCGATGTAGGCCGGGTCGTCGTGGTACTCGCCGACGAAGCGCAGCTCGGGCATGCGGCGGGTCTTGGTTGCCCACTGCATCACCTTGTCGGCGACGCTGGCGGTGGTGGCCGCGGCGTATTGCGGATACAACGGCAGCACCAGCACGCGCGTGGCACCTTCAGCACGCAAAGCGTCCAGCGTGGCCGGCAGTGACGGGTTGCCGTAACGCATGGCGTGGCGCACGAGGACATCGTGGCCCGCTGCGCTGAGTGAGTCGGCCAGCAGGCGCGTCTGGCGCTGCGTCCACACTGCCAGCGGCGAGCCTTCGGGCATCCAGACCGTGGCGTATTTCGCTGCCGAGCGCGCTGGGCGGGTGCGCAAGATGATGCCGTGCAGGATAGGCAGCCACACTGCGCGCGGAATCTCGACCACACGCGGGTCGCTCAAAAATTCCGCCAGGTAGCGGCGCAGCGCCGGTGCCGTGGCTTCGTCGGGTGTGCCCAGGTTTACCAGCAGCACCGCGCAACGTGCAGGCTGGCCATGGCGATACGGTGGCTCGGCCGCTAAGCTCATCGGGGCGCGCCTGTGCCTGTGCTTGGGGCTGTGCCAGTGCCTGTGCCAGTGCCTGTGCCTGTGCCAGTGCCTGTGCCTGTGCCTGTGCCTGTGCCTGTGCCTGTGCCTGTGCCTGTGCCTGTGCCCGCGCCCCTGCCACTGCCCGGTACCCAACCCGGGCCGACGATGCCGCCGTCGCAGCCCGTCAAGGTGCACGGCAGGCGGGTGCTGTGCGTCGGCGGGATCCAGCACGCCGTGGCGCGGTACCGCGGGCGTATCGAGAGCCTGGGCGGCCTGTTCGAGCACCACGACGGCGGTCTCGAAGACAGCGTGCAGTCGCTGGACGGGCGCCTGAACCGCGCCGATCTCGTCATCTGCCAGGCGGCCTGCATCAACCACCAGGCCTACCACCGCATCAAACGCCACTGCGAGCGCACCGGCACACCCTGCATCTATCTCGACCGGCCCAGCCTGTCGCGCCTGGACCGTGCGCTGGCGTAGTGCTGTTGTCTGGCGTCTTGGGGGCCTCCGTCAGCATGATCAACCTGCGCTCCAGCGGGCGCGGCGGCTGCGTCGGCGGCTACCGCGCCCCGGCGTGCTCCAGCATGTGCACCATCGCGCCGTAATCACGGCCCCGCGCCAGTTGCAGCGCGGTGCGGCCCGCGCGATCGGTCAGCTGCATGTTCGCGCCGGCATCGAGCAAGGCGCGCAGCGTGGCCTGATGGCGGGTGCCGCCGTCACCCAGGACGACGGCCTCCATCAACGCCGTCCAGTGCAGGTTGTTGACATGGTCCAGCGGCGCCCCGGCCGCGATCAGCTGCCGCACCACGCCGTCGTGCCCCAGGTGCGCAGCGGCGATGAGCGCGGTGCCGTCGTAGCGGCTGGTCACGAGCTTGGCGCTCGCACCCCGGGCCAACATTATCTGCAGGGAATCTTCGTCGTCGGCGACCGCGGCGATGGTCACGGCGTCATAGCGGCCACTGTCCAGCGCTGCCGGGTCGGCGCCGGCGGCCAGCAGCGCTGCGATGGCAGCACGCTGGCGCGCAAAGGTGGCCACGTGCAGCGGCGTGCGGCCATAGCTGTCGCGTGCTTGCAGTGCCTGGCGCAATTCACTGGATTCACAAGACCCACGAGACCCACGAGACCCACGAGACCCACGAGATTCACCTGTCGTGGGGAAGCTCGCCGCCAGGCCCTCGATGGCCGCGACATCGCCGCTTTGTGCAGCGGCATGCAGGCCGCTGTAGGCCGCGGATTCCACCGCTGACGGTGGCACCTGCGCAGCCGCCGGGGCGGCCAGGGCGAACACCATCCAACCCGCTGCTACGGCCCGTGCTGCCCGCAGCAGCGGCAGCAGCGGCAGCATCAGCAACAGCTGGCCAGCGACAACGGCGCGCATAGCGGCCAGCGAGCCAACAAGAGTCAGTCTGGCCCAGCCAAGGAGCCAACGGCCCCGTCGAAACCACCGATCGCTTATGGCGACGATTTTGCGGGCTGCACGTCCTGTGGCGGCGCATGGCCGCCGATGCCGATCTGGGCACAGCCCGGCGGCTGGCGTCATTGACGCCGCTGCACCCGCCGGCTCAGGGCACGGGCCAGGGCACGGCCGCGGCCGGCGTGACGGCGCGGAACGTCGGCCTGGCAAACAGATAGCCCTGCATCAACTTCACACCTTCGTGGCGGAAGAAGTCGGCCTCGGCCGCGGTCTCCACACCCTCGGCCACGACCTTGATCTGCAGCTCCTGGCAGATGCGCACCATGCCGCGTGCGATGGCCTGGCGCGGCTTGCTGCTGTCCACGCCGCGCACCAGCGCCATGTCCAGCTTGATGATGTCGGGCGTGAAGTCGGCCAGCAGCGTGAGGCCGGCGTAACCGGCGCCGAAGTCGTCGATCGCGGTCAGGAAGCCGCAGCGCTTGTATTCCCGCAGGATGCTGGCCAGCCAGGGCCCGTCCTGCACGCGTTCGCCTTCGGTGACCTCAAAGACGATGCGCTCGGTCGGGAAGCCGTGCGTGCGGGCTGCCTCCAACGTGGTGCGGATGCAGATCTCGGGCTTGTAGACGGCGTTGGGCAGAAAGTTGATCGACAGGCGCTGCTTTATGCCCAACTGCGCCGCGGTCTTGATGGCCTTGACGCGGCAGGCCTGATCGAAGCGGTAGCGGTTGTGCTCTGTCACCTTCGCCAGCACCGACATCGCTTCTTCGCCCTGCGGGCCGCGCACCAGCGCCTCGTGCGCAAAAACGCTGCGCTCAACCACGTCGACGATGGGCTGGTAGGCGTAGTCGAACTGGAAGCCCAAGCGCTCACTGTTGCTGCATCCGGTACAGGGCGTTGCGGTCTCGGCGTGCAGCGGCACGAATTCAGACGAAACCGGTTGAAAGGGGGTCACGACGGCGGCATGGTTTGGGCGTTGCCAGAAGTATCGGTTGCACGCGCGGGTTCTTGCGCCTCGTGGGTGCACTGCAATGGGCAGTTCCGGGTCTTTTGCAACGGGCCGATCGGCTGGCTGTTGCACGTCACCGGATGGGCGCCGAGGATGGGCGCTGTACCGGCGGGCCCTTGATCCGGCCTTCACATCTGCTACCGACAATCAGCGCCATGCCACCTGATGCCGGCGCCCGCCACCGCCTGAACACGCTGCCACTGCGCGTGCTGGTGGCCGAAGACCACGCACCGCTGCGCGAGCAGATCGTGGCGCTGCTGCCACGGCGCGGCCACCGCACCGACGAGGCTTCCAGCGGCCGGCTCGCCTTGCAATTTGCGCTGGTGCAGCCGCCGGATGTGCTGCTGGACATCGGCCTGCCCGAGCTCGATGGGCTGGACCTGTGCCGCCGCTTGCGCCAGCAATGCAAGCGCCATGTGCCGGTGCTGATGCCGACCACGCGCGCTACGCTGGCGGAGCGCGCGCGACATGCTGCCGGACAAGCTCGAAGGTTTTGCTCCGCGGCGGCGGCGTGCGGGCGGCAGCGTCGGCGCTCTTTGTGATTGCGGTTCATCCACCGCCACTTCGGCTGGTTCGTCGTTGAGGACGGCAGCGGCGGCAGCCAATACTGCGTGGCGCTGATGGTGGCGCTGGTGGTGATTGCGCAGCCGCTGCACCGCAGGGCCGGTGAAGGCGCAGCAAGCCGCGTCTGTTCACGGCAAGGTCCCAGGACGCCAGGGCGGTTGTCCGAACCCGTCGCCCAACCTTGTCCGGCTTCCAGCGTCAGGTTGTCCTACCGCTTCGGCAACGGTGCGACGGCAACATGCACGCTCAACAACCGGGACCACTTCGATGACCGATCCACGCAACATTGCCCACGACAAAAAAGTCCAACAAGCCAAGAAGCACCGCGGCGAAGAGGTCGCACCGGGTGCCGATAAGACGCCGCAGCCCGGCAAGAAGACGCACCTGGAGCACCACGCGTCCGACAGCCCCAAGGTGCCGGATGAAGCTGCACCGGTGCCGGCCAATGAGAAGGCCGTGGGCAACTAGTCGGCACTGGAGCAGTGGCGCGAACGCGTTACGCGGGCACAGCGCAAAAATTCATCGCGCAAATTCATTGCGCGAGGTGATTGCTCGAACTAATTGCTCGAACTAATTGCGCGGACTAATTGTTCGAACTAGTTGCGCGGACTAATTGCTCGAACTAATTGCTCGAACTAATTGCGCGGACTAATTGCGCCAATGTACCGCGCAAGTCGGTTGTGCAAACTCATGGCGAAAGTCCAGCGTGCCGGCTCAAACGTCCGGAATGCGTTCGACGTCTGCCATCCATACCGTGGCTTCACCGTCGCTCGGCGCACGCCAGGCACCGCGCGGTGACAGCGATCCGCCGGAGCCTATTTTCGGTGCGTTGGGCACGCACGAGCGCTTGAACTGGCTGGTCTTGAAGAAGCGCCAGCAGAAGTTGCGCAGGTGGCGTTTGATGTCGGCCAGCGTGTAGGCATTGCGGCGCACTTCGGTGTCGTCGGGCCAGCGCCCTTGGTCAGCGTCGTGCCAGGCGGTCCAGGCCAGGAAGGCGACCTTGGTCGGTGCGTAGCCATACCGCAATATTTGGTACAGGTGGAAGTCCTGCAACTCGTAGGGCCCGACCACTTCTTCGGTGTCTTGCACCGGCGCTGCTTGGCCGCCAGCCGCATTGCCCGGCACCAGCTCCGGGCTGATCGGCGTGGCCAGAATGTCGTCCAGTACGGCCGCGTCAGCACCCACCGCGCCGCTGGCGGCAACCCAGCGCACCAGGTGCTTGATCAGCGTTTTGGGGACGCTGGCGTTGACGTTGTAGTGCGACATGTGGTCGCCCACGCCATAGGTGCACCAGCCCAGCGCCAGCTCGCTCAAGTCACCGGTGCCGACGACGAAACCGCCGTGCTGATTGGCCAGGCGAAAGAGGTGGCTGGTGCGCTCACCGGCCTGCACGTTCTCGAATGCGATGTCGTGAACCGGCTCGCCGCGCGCAAACGGGTGGCCGATGTCGGCCAGCATCTGCAGGCAGCTGGGCCGGATGTCGATTTCCTGCGCGCTGCAGCCCACCAGCTGCATCAGCCGCCGCGCCTGTGCCAGCGTGCGCGTGCTGGTGGCAAAGCCCGGCATCGTGTAGGCCAGGATGGCCGATCGCGGCAGGCCGGCGCGGTCCATCGCTGCTGCGCAAACCAGCAATGCGTGTGTCGAATCGAGCCCGCCGCTGATGCCGATCACGAGCTTCTTGATGTGCGTGGCCGACAGCCGCTGCAGCAGTGCGTTGGCCTGGATGTTGACGATCTCCTGGCAGCGCTCGTCGCGCTCGGCGCTACGGCTGGGCACGTACGGAAAGCGCTCCAGCGGGCGTTGCAGCCGCATCGGTACCGGCTGCGGCAGGCGCAGGTCGAATGCCACGCGGCGGTAGGACTTCAATTGCGGCGCGTGGTGTGCGGCCGAGGTGCCGAAGGAGTTTTGCCGCATGCGCTCGCGGCTGACGCGCTCCAGGTCGACGTCGGCTGTGATCAGGTGCGAGTCGGTGACGAAGCGCGCGGATTCGGCCAGCAGCTCGCCGCTTTCGTAGATCAGCGCCTGGCCGTCCCAACCGAGGTCGGTGGTCGACTCACCGAGCCCGGCCGACGAATACAGGTAAGCCGCCAGGCAACGCGACGATTGCAGGCTCACGAGCCGGTGGCGGTAGTCGGCCTTGCCGATCGTGATGTTGGACGCCGACAGGTTGACCAGCACCGTGGCGCCGGCCAGCGCGGCGTAACTGGACGGCGGGATCGGCACCCAGACGTCTTCACAGATCTCGCAGGCCAGCTTGAGCAGCGGCAGCTGATTCGCCTCGAAGATCAGATCGGTGCCGAAGGGCACGTTGTGGCCCTGCAGCAGCAACTGGTGCGACACCGCAGTGTCGGCGCCCTGGAACTGGCGCGCCTCGTAAAACTCCCCGTAATTCGGCAGGTAGGTCTTAGGCACGACGCCGATCACGCGGCCACCCGCACACACCGCCGCGCAGTTGAAAAGCCGGTGATCCACGCGCAGCGGCAGCCCGACGACGGCCACCGTGCCGGTCTCGCCGGTGACCGCGGCGATCTCGCCCAGCGCCACCTCGCAAGCCTGCAGCAGCGCCTGCTGGTGAAAGAGGTCGTCGCAGGTGTAGGCCGACAGCCCCAGCTCCGGAAACGCCACCAGCACCGCGCCGGCCGCTGCGGCCTGGCGCAGCAGGACGACCGATTCAGCGACGTTGAACACCGGGTCGGCCACCCGCACCCGTGGCACCGCCACCGCCACGCGCGCAAAGCCGTGGCTGTAGGGGTTGAAGAAGTCGGGCGTGGGCTGGGTGTTCAGGGCAGGTCTCCGTGGCGGCGTGGCGGCGTGGCGGCGGGGGATCGTGGCTCAGATCGGTAGCCATCCTCGAAGCGCGGGCGACAGCGGCGTGGCCAGCCGCAGCGCTGGTTCAAGGTTCAGCAGCACACCCGCGCTTTGCACTCGCCCGATTGTGTGGCCACGCACCCGCGTGGCACCGCCCACGCGCCTTGAGTGGCTC
>JAJAZC010000153.1 GCA_026785885.1 Rubrivivax sp. | reverse complement strand
GCCTGTCAAGGCCTGTCAAGGCCTGTCAAGGCCTGTCAAGGCCTGTCAAGGCCTGTCAAGGCCTGTCAAGGCCTGTCAGGACCTGTCAGGACCTGTCAGGACCTGACAGGCCGGTCAAGGCCCTCAAGGCCCTCAAGGCCGGTCAGGACCGCAAGGCCTGTCCAACCGGTCAAGCCTTGCGCGGCCACTGCCTACATGGCCCACCAGCTTCGCAGGGTCAGCAAGGCCGCGGCGGCTCTCTATCCAGGCAGGCCGTCAAGTCGCGTCGTCACTGCAGCACACGCTGCGCAGCGCTTGGCGCGCGCAGCGGTGTCGGCTGCAGCCCATCTTTCCGTTTCACCGTCGGCGCACCGCGCCGCAAGGTCTCCGTATGCCAACCCCCCTCTTTCGATTCCTCCCGCTCGCGCTGGCCGTTGCTGCCGCGCTCGGCACCACCGCTGCACACGCGCAGCAGACCGTCGTCATCACCGGCAACCCGCTGGGCCGCGACATCGGCGCCCGCGCGGCCAGTGTGCTGGCCGGCACCGAGCTGACGCTGCGGCGCGCCGCCACGCTGGGCGACACGCTGGACGGCCTGCCCGGCGTGGCCGGCAGCGGCTTCGGCCCTAACAGCAGCCGGCCCGTGATCCGCGGCCTGGACGGCGACCGTGTGCGCCTGCTGGACAACGGTGGCGCGTCCAGCGATGCCTCCAACCTCAGCTTCGACCACGCGGTGGCTGCCGACCCGCTGGTGGCCGAGCGCATCGAGGTGCTGCGCGGCCCGGCCGCGTTGCTGTACGGCGGCAACGCCACCGGCGGCGTCGTCAACGTGCTGGACAACCGCATCCCGAGGACAGCCGCCGACAAGCTGTCGGGCCGCGCTGAGTTGCGCCTGGGCGGTGCTGCGCAAGAACACGCCGGTGCTGCCGTGATCGACGGCGGAGCGGGCGGCCTGGCCTGGCACGCCGATGTCGCCGCACGCAAGGGCAGCGACCTGCGGGTGCCGCTGTACACGCCGGTGGCCGACGGCCAGGCGCTGGAGCCGTCGCGCCGTGTGCGCAACTCGGCCTCGTCGTCCGAAGGCGGCGCGGTCGGTGCAAGTTTTGTCGGGCTCGACGGCTTTGTCGGCCTGTCCGTCGACACGCTGCGCAACCGCTACGGCGTGACGGCCGAGCCGGACGTCACCATCCGCCTGAAGCGCGACCGGGTGGCACTCGGCGGTGAATGGCGCAGCGGCAGCGGCTTCGTGCGCAGCGTCGGCGGCCAGGCCAGTGCGACGCGCTATCGCCACGACGAAGTCGAAGGCAGCGGCGAGATCGGCACCACCTTCAAGAGCGAAGGCCGGGATCTGCGCCTGGAGATGCGCCACGCGCCAGTCGGCGCCTTCGAAGGTGTCTGGGGTGTGCAGGCTGAGACGCTGAATTTCTCTGCGCTGGGTGAAGAGGCTTTTGTTCCTGGCACGCACACGCAATCACGGGCTGTGTTCGCGCTGGAGGAGTGGAGCCACGGCGCGTGGTCGTTGAGCGCCGGCGCGCGCGCCGAGCAGGTGCGTGTGCGCTCGGATGGCGACCCGGCCGGCGCCGACCCGCGCTTCGGTGCCGCGACCGAGCGCCGCTTCACGCCGACCAGCGTGTCGCTGGGTGCCGGTTGGCGCGGGCCCGCAGGCTGGCAGCTGCAGGCCAGCATAGGCAGCACCGAGCGGGCGCCGGCTCACCACGAGCTGTATGCCAACGGCCTGCACGTTGCCACCAGCGCCTTCGAAGTGGGCGATCCGCAAATGGCGCTGGAGCGCAGCCGCCATGCCGAGCTGGGCCTGGCCTGGCGCGCCGGTGCGCATCACGTCAAGGCCAGCCTGTTCAACACCCGCTTTGCCAACTTCATCGCGCTGGATGCGACCGGTGTCGACAGGGTGGTGCCCGGTGAAAACGGCGAGCCGGACACGCTGGTGCCGGAGTACCGTTTTCAAGGTGTGAAGGCGCGGCTGCGCGGGCTGGAGCTGGAAGGCATCACGCGTCTGCTGAACGGCGTGCTGACGGTCGACCTGAGCGGTGCCATCGATTGGCTGCGCGGCGACAACCTGAGCCGCGGCGAGCCGCTGCCGCGCCTGGCGCCGACCCGCGTGCGCTTGGGGCTGGAGCTGGGCTCGGCCGGCTGGCGCACCGGCTTGACGGTGCGCCATGCGGCGCAGCAGGACCGTGTGCCGGCAACCGATACCGCAACGCCGGCGTCGACGCTGCTGGACCTATGGGCGCAAGGCCAGCTGCGCGCTGACGGCAGCCTGGGCTGGTTCGCCAGGCTGAACAACGCCACCGACCGGCTGGCCTACAACGCGGTGGCGGTGTCGACCATCCGCGGCTTGTCGCCGCAAGCAGGTCGTGCGCTGAGCGTGGGGCTGACTGCGCGCTGGTGAACGCGCGCTGGACATCAGAGCCAATTCAGTTCTATTGCGCTTGTGTCTGATATCAAGTTTCGATATCGTGCGGCCCGTGAACTCGGGGCAACAAAAAGTTCTGGCGGCCATCTTTGTCAAGCCCACCTTGGCTTCGATCGTCTTCGCCGACATCGAATCCTTGGTCCGAGCGCTCGGCGGGATCATCCTCGCGCGCGCTGGCTCGCGGGTCAGCGTCCAGCTCATGGGTGAAGAGTGGCGTTGCCACAGACCACACCCAGGCAAAGAGGCCAAGCGTTATCAGGTTGAACAGGCAAACGATCTCCTGGATCGCGTAGGAGTCCGTCCATGAACAGCATGAACCACCAGGGCTATACCGCTCGAATCGAGTACGACGAGCGCGACAACATCTTTGTCGGTCGTCTGCTCGGCATCCGCGCGATCATCAGTTTCCATGGGCAAACGGTGAAAGAGCTTCGCAAGGAGTTCGAGCACGCTGTCGACGACTATCTGGTCGAGTGCTCAGAGAAAGGTGTGAGCCCAGAGCGGCCAGCCTCGGGCAAGCTCTTGCTGCGTGTCTCGCCTGAGGTGCACGGCCGCGCCATGGTGGTAGCGCAGGCATCCGGCAAAAGCCTCAACCAGTGGGTAGCAGAAGTCCTTGAACGGGCGGTAACCGCCGAGGCTTGAGAGCCCGAGAGTCTTTCGTTCATGCCCGCTCATCACGCCCAAAGGCACCCGCTCGTCTTTGCAAATGCTCGCCATAGCGCTATGGCTGTGCTTTGCGCCTAGATCGGGCACCTTTGGGCGCGCTGCTCGGACACGCCCGAAAAACTCCCAGGCTCTGAGCCCGCGTTCAAGCGGCGCGCAGCAACAGCTGCTTCGTGGACGGGCGGGGCGGCCGGTGACACCCCCGCAAGGCGCGCGCCGCGCGCGCGGCCCCCCCGGGCGGCCCGCGG
>JAJAZC010000152.1 GCA_026785885.1 Rubrivivax sp. | reverse complement strand
GACCTGTTCTTTGGCGGCGATGGTGAAGCTGTCGAAAGCAAAGACATCACTGCTGCCGATGCCGCCGGTGGTGACGAAGCGCACACCGCGGAACAGCTCGGCATCGCCAGCGGCCAGGACACCGAAGTACAGCACGCTGGCATTAGCAACACCGCCGGCCGCAGCGTTGACGTTCTGGGTGCCGATGACACCGCCCGTGCCGTTCAGGAATTCCAGCGACAGCGTGCCTTCGAAGTCACCGATGTCAATGCCGTAAAAGCCAAAAGCCGCAACGTCCTGGCTGAACGAGACAACAAAGGTGTTTTCGCCGCCGGCCGTCACTTCCCAAAACCGGTTGCCGCCCGGCACGCTGTAGCGGCCGAAAGTATTGGTCTGGTTGCTGCTGTTGCCCCGCACGCGGCCACTGCCGCCGGTCAGCGTGGCTGTGCCGGCAATGCCGAAGCTGAGGCTTAAGGGCGCTGAGTCGCCGATGGCCAGTGACTCGAAAGTCTCGGTCCCGGTACCAACCAGATTCGATCTGAAAGCCGCTTCGGCGGCGCTTGCGTTGGGCGTCAGTGCCAGCACGGTTTCCGCGCCGTTGGCGTCCACCCCATTGAAGGTGGTGTAGGCCTGGGCACTGCCGGCAACCAGGGCGGCGGCGGCAACAGCCAGCAAAGCGAAAGTCTTGTTCACGTCGGATTCTCCAGAGGCGTTGAGATCACTTCGAGGCGCTGGACACCCCGCATAACCACCTTCGCAAGCAGCTAGCGTGCCATTGCCAAGCAGACGGGGTCAAGTCTTTGATTGCAAAGGATAAAGCCGCGCTTTGTACCGTCCACCCGCCCTCCCCTAAAAGCCGCTGTAATAAAAGCCGACGTGGCGGCTCAGTTGGCGGCTCAGTGGCGGCTCAGTGGCGGCTCACTGGCGGCTCAGGTATCGGCCACACGCCGCACTGCTGCAGGGCGTGCTTCGCCGGGGCGCAACTCGGCTGCACAACGATCCAGGACGCCGTTGACGTACTTGTGACCGTCAGTGCCGCCGAAGGACTTGGTCAGCTCCACTGCCTCATTGATGATCACGCGGTAGGGCACCTCGGGGCAGTTCTTCAGCTCGTAGCAACCGATCATCAGCGCTGCGTGTTCCACAGGCGACAACAGCGATGTCTTGCGGTCGCCGTGGCGGGCGATCACGACGTGCAGTGCGGCGGCCTGCTCGACCGTGCCGTGCATCAGGGTATCGAAAAGCACGCGGTCGGCCTTGGCAAAGTCGTCGAACTGCGCCAGGTGCTCGATCACCGAAGGCACCGGTTCGGTCGACAACAGCCACTGGTACAGCCCCTGCAGCGCAAACTCTCGCGCGCGTCGGCGGGCCGATCGATGCGGTGGCTTTTTGGCCGCTGGTGCTGCTGGTGCTGCTGATGCAGCAGGTGCCTCAGGTGCCGCAGGGGGTGTTGCCGACGCAGGTGGTGCAGGTGGCGCGGGCAGCGCAGGCCCGCCGGGTGTATCGCCATGTTCGTTCACGTCAGGTCTTCCAGCAGGTTGGCCATCTCGACGGCAACGCGTGCTGCATTGCGGCCGTTGTCCACGGCGCGGGCCCAGGCCTGGGCTTCGTCTTCGACCGTCAGGATTGCATTGGCGATCGGGATGCCGTGGTCCAGCGTGACGCGTGTGATGCCGGCACCACTTTCGTTGGCCACGAGCTCGAAATGATAGGTTTCGCCGCGGATGATGCAACCCAGGGCGATCAGCGCGTCGAAGTCGCCAGACTCGGCCATCGCGCGCAGCGCCACCGCAATCTCCAGCGCGCCGGGTACGGTGACGTGTTTGATGTCGCCCTCATCGACCTCCAGCCGGTCCAGTTCGGCCAAGCAGGCCGCGGCCAGCTTTTGCGTGATGGGCTCGTTGTAGCGGGCGCGCACGATACCGATGCGCAGGCTTTCACCAACAAGTTCACCCGCGCTGCCTTTGTCTGCGCCTTGCATGACGTGCTCTCGATCCGACAAAAAAGGGGCCAGCCGCGCGCTCAGGCAGCGGCCGGAGCCGGCACGAAGCCGGTGATTTCGAGGCCGTAGCCGGCCATGCTGGGCATGCGGCGCGGGCTGCCCAACAGCCGCATGCGGCGCACACCCAACTCGCGCAGGATCTGCGCGCCGACGCCGTAGGTGCGCAAGTCCATCTGCCCGCGCACCGGCCGTGGCTCGGACTTGGCTTGCAACTGCGGCAGCCAGTCGGCCACGTCACCGCGGCAATTGAGCAGCACCGCCAGCCCGCGTGCGCCGCCGCGCAGCGTGGCGAGCGCCGTGCCCAGCGGCCACGAGTGGCCGGCACTGCGCGCATCCAGCAAGTCCAGCGCGGTGAAGGGCTCGTGCACGCGCACCGGCACTTCGTCGTCCGCGCTCCAGTGGCCGTGCTGCAGTGCCAGGTGAAGGCCACCGCCCTTGTCGCGAAAGGCGTGGCACTCGAACTTGCCGTGCGGCGTGAACAGCGCACGCGAGCCCAGCGGCTCGATCAGCGTTTCATGGCGGCTGCGGTGGCCGATGAGGTCGGCAATGCTGCCGATCTTCAAGCCATGCTGGCGGGCAAACACCTCCAGGTCGGGCAGTCTCGCCATGCTGCCGTCGTCCTTCATGACTTCACAGATCACGGCCGCGGGCAGCAGCCCTGCCATGCCGGCCAGGTCACAGCCGGCTTCGGTGTGCCCGGCGCGCATCAGCACACCGCCGTCCTGCGCCTGCAGCGGGAAGATGTGGCCCGGCTGCACGAGATCGGTGTGCTGCGCGTCGCGTGCCACCGCGGCTTGCACGGTGCGCGCGCGATCGGCAGCCGAGATGCCGGTGGTGACGCCGGTGGCCGCTTCGATGGACACGGTAAACGCTGTGCCGTGGCGCGTGCCGTTGCTGCTGGTCATCGGCTGCAGGCGAAGGCGCTCACAGCGTTCACGCGTCAGCGTCAGGCAAATCAGGCCGCGGGCATGGCGCGCCATGAAGTTGATGGCCTCAGCGCTGACGTGCTCCGCGGCCAGCACCAGATCGCCTTCGTTCTCGCGGTCTTCCTCGTCGACGAGGATCACCATGCGGCCAGCGGCCAGCTCGGCAACGAGCTCGGGAACGGGTGAAATCGCCATGCCCGATTGTAGGCCGCGGGTCTCGGCCGGACCTGTCGCGCAGGGGTCGCCGGACGGCCGTTGAACGCCCTATCGGGGGCGCGTTATCGGCTGTCGTCGCCGGCTGCTGTGGACCGTATCGGGCGCGCCAGGATGCGGATGTCGTTGCCGATCATGCGCAAGTCCTGCAGCTGCAGATCGATGCCGCCAGCCAGCGTCTGCAGCACCGGCGACGCAGCCCACGGCCGGCCGGGGCCCAAGAGCCGCGGCGCGAGGTAGATCAGCAACTCATCCACCAGCCCGGCTGCCAGCAACGCACCGTTGAGCACCGCACCGGCTTCCACGTGCAACTCGTTGACGCCGCTTTGCGCGAGTTGCCGCAACATCGCGGGCAAGTCGACACGACCATCCGGCCCAGGCAGGTGGTGCAGCGTGGCGCCGCTGTTGCGCAAGGCCTGCACGACAGCGGCCGGGGCGGCTTTTCCGGCTTGCGTTGGATCGGCGGCGGTGAAGACCTGCACCCGCGCCGGCGGCTGCAGCAGCCGTGCGCCGGGCGGCAGGCGCAGGTGTGAATCGACGACGATGACATCGGGCTGGCGCGGTGTCTCGACATGCCGCACGTCCAGTCGCGGATCGTCGGCCAGCACGGTGCCGATGCCGGTGAGCACGGCGCTAGACCGCTTGCGCCAACGATGGCCGTCGTGCCGCGCCGCTTCGCCGGTAATCCACTGGCTTTGGCCGTTATGCAGTGCAGTCACTGCATCCAGCGAAGCCGCGACTTTGAGCCGCACCCAGGGCCGCCCGCGCTGCACGCGCGAGAAGAAGCCGATGTTGATGTTGCGTGCGGCTTGGGCAATGTCGGCGTCGGCGCTGTTGGTGTTGGCTGCGCTGGCTCCGTCGGCTCTGTCGGCGTCGGCCCGGTCCGCGCTTGCCATCACCACGTCGACGCCCGCCGCCCGCAAGCGCGCCAGGCCGGCGCCGTCGACCTGCGGAAACGGGTCACCAATGGCCGCCACGACACGCCCGATACCGGCGGCGATCAACGCGTCGCAGCAAGGCGGTGTGCGGCCGTGGTGCGCACACGGCTCCAAAGTGACCCAGGCCGTGGCGCCCTTGAGCACAGCCCCTTTGGCCTGGGCATCGCGTATCGCCATCACCTCGGCATGCGGGCCACCGGCCTGCTGCGTGGCGCCGCGGCCGATGACACGGCCGTCGTCGAAGCCGATGACGCAGCCGACGCGGGGGTTGGGTTCGGTCAGGCCGAAGGAGGTTTCGGCCAGCGCCAACGCTTCGCAGAGGCGGTCGCGGTCCAGCGGGCTCAGCGGCTGGGCGCTGCCCGCCGTGGGCAGGTCAGTTGGGGGGCTGGTGGGCAAACGTGTTGGTGTTGATCAAAGTGCTCGGATCGTCGCCCGGACATGGATACGCGACGCTGCCGCTGCCGGCCGCGTGGACGAGAAAATTCTGGTTGATCAAAGAGGTATTGACTTTGTCGTAATCCAGCGGATGCCCGACGTTGCCTGCGGGTGGGTCGTGTCTCGGGTCCGGGGTGTAGCGGCAGACCTTGTACTTGGTCACGTCGGTATCGGCAACGCTCATCGCCAAGGCTGCAACGAAGGGCGTATCGCTGAGCTCCGAGCGCCCGGACCACGTGTTGTTGCTCGTCGCGGTAACCGGCACGAAGCAGTAGTACGCCCTGAACGGGGTAGGCGAGAAACGCTCGACAAAACATTCTGGCGGCACTGCTGGCGATGCCGGCGAGGTCAGCGTGACCGTCATGGTGTTGCCCGGGTATGCCGCCTCGTCGCCGTCCGGCGACTCTCCAAGCTGGGGCGTGGGCGGAATGCCGCGCGCGATGAAGCCGATGTAGCCGCTGAGCAGCCAGCCTGTCGTGGCAGCGCAAGTCGAAGTCGACGGTGTTCCTGCGCTGCAGACTTTGACGATCTGCCCCGTCGCGTTGACGAAGGTCCAGGTCGCGCCCGACAGCGCACCGGGCGGCGTGAAGATGCTGGTGCCATTACGCTGGTCTACCGCGCCCGGCGGGATGGACACATGGCGGCCGCGCGGCTTCTGCGGCCCGGCGCGGTCGCCGGGCAGGCCCAGCGTGGCGCCGAGCATCGGCGCAATCTGCGCAATGTTGGATTGAAGCCGCACCGACTCGGCGGTGCCGCCGCTGGCCGTGCGGCGGTCCAGCCAGCTCACGGTAACCACAATGGTCTTCATGCGCGGGTCGTCGACCGCCACCGGTGGCGTTGGCGTTGGCGTGACCGTGACCGTGCGTGTGAACAGCGTGTTGGCCAGCGCCAGCGCCGTCAGCGTTTCTGGCAACAGGGGCGTGGCGATGTCGTCGTAGGCCAGCTCGCCCGTAGGCGCGCCGCTCAGCACGCCGAAGCTGCGCAGCGACTCCATCTTTTCCTGCGCCAGCCGCACCGCCTCAGCGCGCTGGCGCGACACGTCGGCATTGAAGCGCAGGCTGGACTGCATGCCGACGACACCCAGCAGGCCGAAGGCCATCACGGCCAACGCCACCAGCGCTTCGATCAGTGAGACGCCTCGAGAACGGTGGCCTTGGCGGCGGCCTCGGGCGTGGCGTTGAGGGCCACCATGCGCTGGCTGGTCGGCCCGCGGTGCCAGGACGGTGTTCATTGAAAGTCCCTCCATGATCCTGGCACCCGCACGAAGCTGCCGCTGCCATAACGCACTTGTTGCAGGATTGCGCTGTCGTAAACCACAGTGGTGTTGCCGCTGCCCACGACATCGCCATCGACGATCAACGCACCGTTGATGCGCCCGGTGCCGCTGGTGGCCCAGGTGCTGACTGCCGGCCGTGGCAGGCGCAAGTAAACGAGGCCGTTGATGCTGCCTGGGGTGGTAAACGTGAGAGTGCCGTTGACGGTCAACAAAACAGGTTGGCCAGGCGTGCCAATTTGGAGAGCCGAGTCCACCACCAGATTGCCGTCCAGCCACAACGGCCGGCCGGGGTTTCGCTCGATCATCGTGTGAAAGGTCGATGCGCTGCAGCCGGGAGTGGTGCCGCACGCCAGGCGCACTGCGGCCTGCTGGTCGCGGAAGACCTCCGGCCGCATGTTGAAGATGCTGGCGAAGCTGCGGTCAAACTCGCCGATCGGTTGAGCGCCCGTGGTGCCTGCGGAAGCCGGGGCCAGTTTCAAATCACCAGGAGCTTGCGTCAATATCCACGGCGTGCCGGGTGGACCGCGGGTCGTCAGCCCCGCCGGATTGATGGCGCCCGAAGCGTGGACCGTCAGGCCCGAGGTGCCGGCGCCGCCGTTGTACACATTCAGCGCACCGCCAGCCGCATCGACGCTGCCGCGCACCGTCAACGCTGCCAGCGGCATGCCGCTGGCGCTCCCGCCCAGCGCCAGCATCGTCGACACGACTACACGGCCTTCGTTCAGCGCACCCTGGCCGGTAAAGCTCAGGCAGGGGTTGGCACTGCCTGCCTCGTCCAGCCGGGTGCAGCCGACCACGTCGACCCAGATCAGGCCAGGCTGTTTGGGCACGGTGGGTGTCGCGGGATCGCCAACCACCGCACGCAGCCGGACGCGAAAGGCGGGTGCCACGGCGGCGCCGGTGGGCGGCGTCAGTGCAGCCAGGCCTGCATCCGGGCAGGCGCAGTCCCAGCCGCCAACCCCGTTCCACACACAAGTCGGGAAGTCGCGGCCCGCCGCGATGGCCACCGGCGTGAACTTGCCGGTGACCGGATCGGTGGTGATGTAGCGCTCACGGAAACTGCCGTGTACAAGAGTGCTGCTCTTGCTGCAACTCGCGTCGATGCGGCTGAAATTCAGCATCGTTACAGCCCATTCCAGGCCGGCTTCGGCCGCTTCCAGCGCCTGGGTTGAGCGGTACTGGTTGGCGGAGGTGCGCTGCTCGAAGATCAGGTTGCGGTTGGTGTAGGCGGCCACCAGCGAGACGATGAAAAACAGCACCATCACGACGACCAGCGTCGCCGCGCCGCGCTGGCGCTTGAGCCTTGAACCAGCGCCGTTGGGCTTCATGCCGGGCAGATCTTGGCCGGAGCGCCAGCAGGAACCACGGCGGGCACCGAGAAGTGCACCTGGTCATTGCGCAGGCGCACTGTGCTGCTGATCTCACGCTTGACGTTGCTGTCGAGCTTGGCTTCGGCCGCCAAGGCAATCTTCGCCGTGCGCACTTCATAGCGCGGCCAGCAACTGGTGTCGTCGCCAGCCACCGGAAACGGCGCAGTGCAGACATCGGGGCAGGGCAGCACGATGCCAGCGCTGCTGTCGTTGGTGATGCTGGGCGTCATTGCCGTGACCTTCATGATGTTGGGATCGGTCAGCTCCTGCAGGTTGCCGCCGATCAGGGTCTTGACCGCCGTGCCTTCCAACTTAAAAGCCGACAACTCCGGTACCAGTGCCTTCGAGGGCAAGTATTTGAATTCAATCCAGTTGCCGGAGCTATCCCACACCAGTTCGTGTGCAAATCGGCTGGGCACGGGCTCGCCGCCGCCCGGGTGCCAGATGGACGTCAGCAAAACCTCCTCGTCATCGCTGTCGACTCGCCGCAACTCGCGGGCCATCAAGTCGGTGGCTGCGCGCAGGTCCTGCTGCATCTGCGTCTCGGCGACCAGCCGGCGGTTCTCGAACAGCTGGGTCGTCATCACCACCGAGGCCGCGGCCACGATGACCAGGCCGATGGCGATACCGACCATCAGCTCGACCAGGCTGAGGCCGCGCTGACCGCGGCGCGTAAGGCTCGAATTCAGCATGAGTCACCTCCCAAGGTCGACGGGGATGGAACGCAGACGCTGACACGGCCCGAGATTCCAACGCGGTTGCGGAACTTGCGCGAGTCGTCGATGAAGCCGTCCACCAGCACGTTGTCGACGGGGTCGGCGCCGGAGTCCACGGGACTCCTGACGAGCCCGCCCGTGCGTGGGTCGATCAAGTAAATCGACGCGCCCGACGGCACGGCGATGTGGACAGCGCTGCTGTTGGCCACCTGCACCGTGCGGACCTCGGTCGCCAACGCCGGTGTCGGGCAGCGTGAACCTTCAGCTGCGAGGCAATCGCAAAGGGGATTCCAAAACCTGTCCGTACGTGTGTAGATCACATAACAGGACATGCCTGCTGCGCCGGCCGTCTTTTGGAACCGTACCTGCACGTACTGCGCGCGGCTGACCGCCTCACTGCGCGCATAACTCAGATCCGTCACCAGCTGCGCGTTGGTGCCACGCAGCCGCTGCATCAGGATCATGTCGCGAAACGACGGTGCAGCCAGCGTGACGATCAAGGCCACCACTGCAATGGCGATCAGCATCTCGACCAGCGTGAAAGCAGCGATGGCACGGCACGGGCGGGCTGCGGCAAGGTGCATCAGCGGCTCCAGCAGGGGTTGGACCGCGTAAAGCTGGAGGCGGTGAAGGTGCAGCTGCTGTTGCAGCTGGCATACCGGATCTCGCCGCGGTTCACCTCAACGCCGAGCTTGGCGCACTGACCATCGCCGGCCTGCCCACTGGCACTGCCGTCGGCCGTCGCAACATAGCGCGTGGCGCTGGTGGCGCTGTCGGTGCTGACCTGCACCGTGTAGTACTCACCTGGCCTGGTGGTGACGCTGGCGCTGGCATAGCCGATGTCGGTGAGTGCGCCGGCGTAATTGCGGTTGTTGCTGCGGTAACGTTCTTGGGCCTGCTGGATGGCCGACAGCGCGCTCAAGGCTTCAGACCGGCGGCCCTTGCGGATCGAATCCAGAAAGCTGGGCAGCGCCAGTGCCGCGATGACACCAATGACGACCACCGCAATCATCAGCTCCACGATCGTGAAACCGCGTTGGCTGCGTTGCGGGTTAGGGGTCGACAAGTGCATGGCGTTCAAATTCTCGATGACTGCGATACCCATCCGGCGACAGGCTGCGCGCCGTTCATCGGCGCTCGTACGCCGTTGGTCGGGATCGGCCTCAAGCCGCTGGGCCTGTGTAAACGCCATCAGCAGACCGGGTAACCCGGCATCGCGCCCTGCGGCGAGCAGGCGCGCACACGCCCCATGATGTTGACGACCTGGTGCAGAGCGGCGCCGCTGGCCACTTGCAGCCGCACCGTGCCGGTGGGCGTCACGGTGCCGCGGTCGGGGTCGAACAGCATCGAGCGCGAGTTGGCGGCCAGCCGCACCGGACCCGTGGCGTCGAAGTTGGCCGATTGCAGCAGCTGCGCGTTGGCGTTGCACTGCGCGCCGCCCGGGCTGGTGCAGCTGCAGTCGGCCACCGGGCCGGTGTGAACGACGTAGCAGCTGTTGTTGCCCTGCGTGTGCATGCTGAGGCGCACTGGGGCGCGCTGCGCAACAGCCAGGCTGCGCGCATACCGCAGGTCGGTAGCCAGTTGCGCAGCAGCGCCTTCCAGGTGGCGGCGGTCGCGCATCTGCTTGAAGCTTGGGGCCACCGAGCTCAGCGTGATAGCCAGCACCGTCACCGCCGCCAGACCCTCCAGGCTGGTGAAGCCACGTTGGCGGGCGCGGGACGGGGCGGTGCAGGGGGTCTTCATCGCGGGCTCCAGGTGCAGTGATCGGGTGAAGATCACTGTAGGAAACCGTTGGCCGCGGCGCGTCCCCAAGGCGTGTGCATCGCGTACGGCTCTGTTGTGGGCCCCCGTGTGGCACCCCCGGCCGGGGGTGCTCAGGCAATCGCGGGCGATCTCGGGGGATGCACCCCGCGGTGCCGCGCGGCTCAGATGTCGCGGATCAACTGGCGAAACGCGTCGACATCCTCGAACTCGCGGTACACGGACGCAAAGCGCACATAGGCCACCTTGTCGATGCGTTTGAGCTCGCGCATCACCAGCTCACCCAGGCGGGCGCTGGGCAGCTCGCGTGCGCCGCTGGCCAGCAGCTTTTCCTGGATGCGCTCCATCGCCGCGTCGATCTGCTCGACGCTGACCGTGCGTTTGCGCAGTGCCAGCGTCATGCTGGCGCGCAGCTTGGCGGCGTCGAACTCGACGCGCGAGCCGTCCTTCTTGACCACCGTGGGCATTGCGATCTCAGTGCGCTCATAGGTCGTGAAGCGCTTTTCGCAGTGCAGGCAGCGGCGGCGTCGGCGCACGACGTCGCCCTCTTCGGACTCCCGCGTTTCAGCGACCTGGGTGTCCTCGTGGGAGCAAAAGGGGCAGCGCATGCAGTGGTGGAATCGGTGCGCCTGGTGCCTGGCCTGGTAACTCGCCCGGGTGCAAGGGCAGGGTGGCTAGCGGTACACCGGAAAGTCTCGCGTCAACACCGCCACCTTGTCGCGCACGGCGGCCAGGTTGGTGTCGTCGTGCGGCTTGTCCAACACGTCGGCAATCAGGTGCGCAGTCTGGCGTGCTTGCTCGTCCATGAAGCCGCGTGTCGTCATGGCCGGGCTGCCCAAGCGGATGCCGCTGGTGACCATCGGCTTTTGCGGATCGTTGGGAATGCCGTTTTTGTTGCAGGTCATGTGGGCTTGGCCAAGGATGGCTTCGGCTTCCTTGCCGGTCAGCCCTTTTGGCCGCAGATCGACCAGCATGACGTGGCTCTGCGTGCCGCCGCTGACGATGCGCAAGCCGCGCTCGATCAGCGTTTGCGCCATCACGCCGGCGTTGCTCACCACCTGCTGTTGGTAGGCCTTGAACCCCGGGGCCAGCGCTTCGTGAAAGGCCACGGCCTTGCCCGCAATCACATGCATCAGCGGGCCGCCCTGGATGCCGGGGAAGATCGCACTGTTGATCTTCTTGGCGATGGATTCGTCGTTGGTCAGGATGATGCCGCCGCGCGGCCCACGCAGGCTTTTGTGCGTGGTGCTGGTCACGACATCCGCATGCGGCACCGGGTTCGGATAGACACCTGCTGCGATCAACCCGGCGTAGTGCGCCATGTCGACCAGCAGGTAGGCGCCGATGGCCCGCGCTACCTTGGCAAAGCGCTCGAAGTCGATGTGCAGGCTGTAAGCACTGGCGCCGGCAATGATCAGCTTGGGCTTGTGCTCATGCGCCAGGCGCTCCATCGCGTCGTAGTCGATGGCCTCCTGCGCGTCGAGCCCGTAGCTGACGACCCGAAACCACTTGCCGCTCATGTTGAGCGGCATTCCGTGCGTCAGGTGCCCGCCTTCGGCCAGGCTCATGCCCATGATCAAATCGCCGGGCTGCAGCAGCGCGAAGAACACCGCCTGATTGGCCTGGCTGCCGGAATTGGGCTGAACGTTGGCATGCGCGGCGCCGAACAGCGCCTTGGCGCGGTCGATGGCCAGCTGCTCGATCACGTCGACATGCTCGCAGCCGCCGTAGTAGCGCTTGCCGGGGTAGCCCTCGGCGTACTTGTTGGTGAGCTGGGAACCCTGCGCGGCCATCACCGCGGGCGAGGTGTAGTTCTCACTGGCAATCAGCTCGATGTGCGATTCCTGGCGCCGGTTTTCAGCGTCAACAGCGGCCCAAACTTCCGGGTCGGCCTCGGCCAGGGGTGACGGATGGCGATTGAACATGGCAGTCCTGTGGAGATGGCGTCACGGGGGGCCTTCAAAATACCGGCAGCAGCGTGTGGCGGTGTATTGCCGTGCACGGATCAAAGGCTGCCCAGGCGTACGGCTGATGCCGTGTGGGGCTTGTAGCCCGGCACACGGCCCGCGCTCCCCGGTGGTAAATCCACCTTCGGGGACAAGCCCCTTATCGCCAGTTGCGCAGGGCGGCAGTGTAGCGCCGGCCCTTGCCGGGCCGGGGGGGGCCGCCCGCCGCCCCCGCCGCCGGCACAACCACCGCGGGCG
>JAJAZC010000151.1 GCA_026785885.1 Rubrivivax sp. | reverse complement strand
TGAAGGCCCGCTGGTGCTGGTGGAGACCAAGAAGGATCTGTCGCGGATCAAGCTGCCGTTCGAGCAGCAGCAGCCGACATCGGCCGCCTGACATTACGCGGCACTGCGCTTCATCGCGCAGTGCTACTCAGCGCTGCTCGGCGCTGCTTGGCCACCATCTGAACAAGCCCTGCGGGGCTTGTTTGTTTTTCAGTCCGCGTTGATCGGCAGACCGGCCGTGATGTGGTGCTTGCGATGCCGCAGATCGACCTCCAGCGTGAGGCCATGCTCACCGTGCTGCCAGCGCAGATGCAGCTGGTGGTCCGCCGAAGGCAGCACGCTGAAGTGGCCGGCGAACGCCGGATGTTCATTGCGCAGCCGGATCAGTGTCAAGAGCCGCTGTACCACCGGCCGTTGCAGCGCCTGATCGATTTCCGCCGCGCTGTAGCGGTGGCGGTTGATGTCACGACCCACACCGCTGCTGGCCAGCAGCGCGCTGTCGTTTTCACCGGCCAGCAGGCCAACGTAGTAAACCTGCGGCACACCGGGCAGGAAAAACTGGATGGCCCGCGCGGCCAGATACGCGTCCTCATCGCGGCCCAGCGCATCGAAGAAGCTGCAGTTGACCTGGTACAGGTCCAGGTTGCTGGCCGCAGCACCGGTGGCCCGGCGGCTGGCACCGTGGCTGTTGGTGTGGATGCGCTCGACCAAGGCGTCCAGCACAGCCGGCGGCACCAGGCCCGGGCGGCCAACACGGTCAGCCGGGTCGGCGCCGATGTCGACAATGCCGATGCCGTCGTGGGTGTCCAGCACTGTCAGCGCGTTGTGCGGGCGAATCGCGATCCAGCGCCTCAAAGGCTCGGCGGTGCCCTCGAACAGCGCGTGCAGCACCAGCGGCGGCAGCGCAAAGTCGTAGACCCAGTCGACCTGCCCGGCGATGTCGATCTGGCGCTGGTGGTGGCTGTGGATTTCGACCAGCACCTCGATGCCCAGAGCCCGCGCTTCGCACGCGAAGTCGGCCATGAAGTCGAAGGTCTCGGGCAACATGAAGCAGTCGGTGCCGGCCTTCTTGATCGCATAGCCGACGGCATCCAGCCGCACCAGGCGGATACCGGCGGCGGCCAGCGTTTGCAGAATAGCGAGCAGGTAAGCCCGGCCCTGCGGGTGCAGCACGTCGATGTCCAGCTGCGCCGGCGTGAACGTGGTCCACAGGATCGCCTTGCGGCCGGCGGCCAGCGCCGCAGCCGTGAATGGCAGGCCGGGGCGCGGTCGGTACAGCGCGAGCAGATCCTGCTCGGTGGCGCCCTGCGGAAAGACACTGTCCAGGCGCAAGAAAAGGCCGTCGTGGGGCGACGCCGCGCCGCGTGCCGCCCAGTCCAGAAACTGCGGCGATTCGCTGGACATGTGGTTGACGATCACATCGGCCATCACGTCGACATCACGGCTCAGCGCGCGGATGTCGTCCCAGCTGCCAAGCCGGGCATCGACCTGCAGGTGGTCGATGGGGTCGAAGCCGGCATCGGCGCCATCGATGCGGTGAAAGAACGGCAGCAGGTGCACACCGCCGAAGAGACCGTGAAGTGCGCCCCCCGGCGCCAGCAGCGCGTGCAGCTCACGCAGGCCGCCGCCGCCGAGGCGGTCGACGTAGGTGATCAGCTGAACCTTGTTTTTCATGTTGCCAGTCACGCTGTCGGAACTGCGCGCGGTTGCTGCTGCCGCGTGTCGACGAACAGCACCGCCACAGCGGCACACGCCAAGAGCGTGCCGGCCAGGCGGATCACGTTCTCGGGCTGGCCACCGAGCAGGCTGTTGTAGATCAGCGGCAGCGTCAGCATCTGGATCAGCATCGGGATCACGATGAACATGTTGAAGATGCCCATGTAGACGCCGGCGCGCTCCGGCGGAATGCTGCTCGCCAGCATCACGTACGGATTACCCATGATGCTGGCCCAGGCCAGGCCGATACCGATCATCGGCAGGAAGAGCAACGCCTTGTCGCGGATCTCCGGAAGCGCCCACATGCCGGCTGCTGCGCACAGCAAGCAGACTGCGTGCACCGCCTTCGGCCCCAAGCGGCGCACCACCGGCACCATCGCGAAGGCCGACAGGAAGGCGATGAAGTTGTAGAAGCCGCCGATCTGTCCGTTGAGCAGACTGGCGTCACGAAAGCCCGCGCTCGTGGCATCGGCGGTGTCGAACATCGTGCGCGCCAGAGTCGGCACGATGTAAATCCAGTAGCACATCATTCCGTACCACTGGAACAGTTTCATCCACCACAGCCGCCGCATCATCGGCGGCATGTCCTTGAAGGCCGAAACGATCTCACCAAGGGTGCCGCCGATGCCGCGCGGCTTGGCGCGCATCGCGGCGATTTCCGGCGCAGACAACGGCAATTCCGGCACCTTGCGTACGCTCCACCACACCGTGGTGAACGACAACACGGCACCGATGACGAAGGCCGCCATCGTGACGTCCGGAATGTGGTTGCCCCCCACCGCGTCCTTGTTCATTCCCAGGCCGACCAGGATGCTGGGCGCGAGATACGCCGCGGTCTGCGCCAGGCCCGTGAAGGCGCTTTGCGTCAAAAAGCCGAGCGAATGCTGATTGCGCTCGAGCCGGTCACTGACGTAGGCGCGGTAAGGCTCCATCGTCGTGTTGTTGGCGGCGTCCAGGATCCACAGCAAACCGGCCGCGAACCACAGCGTCGGGCTGAAGGGCATGAGCAGCAAACCCAGGCTACACAGGATGGCGCCGATCAGGAAGTACGGCGTTCGTCGGCCCCAGCGCGAGACCGTGCGGTCGCTCATCGCACCGATGATCGGCTGCACCAAGAGCCCGGTGACAGGCCCGGCCAGCCACAGCAGCGGCAGCTTGGATTCGTCAGCACCCAGGTACTGATAGATCGGGCTCATGTTGGCCTGTTGCAGACCGAAGCTGAACTGGATGCCGAAAAAACCGACATTCATGTTCACGATCTGCCAAAAGGACAGATGGGGTTTAGGCAGGTGCATGCGGGATCCGATCGGTTGACAGTCAGCGAAGCGCGGCGACACGCGGCGTGCCGGAGGGCCGATGCGCCCAGCAGTAGAGGGACGCCGCCAAAAACGCGCGGCGTCCCGTCAGCGACAACGCCGAATCAGAACGTGTATTTCAACGACGCCCTGACGCTGCGGCCGTTGATCGAGCGCGCGACATGCAGCGGGTTGTTGCTCAGGTTGCCCTGGCCCTCGGCCTCTGTGTAGCCGACCTTGTCGAACAGGTTGTTGAAGCCCAGCGAGACGGTGGCGCCGGCCGCAAACTCGTAGTTCACGAAGGCGTTGATGACCGCGTAGGCCGGAAGCACGACCTGGTTGTCGTCCTGCGCAAAGGACTTGCTGGTGCCGATCAGTGCACCACCAAACTCCAGCGGCCCGACACGGTACGAGGGCTGCAGCGAATACACGAAATCAGCCTGGCGCCGCGGCGTCTTGCCGGTGTTGGCGCCAGAGGTGATCTCGGCGTTGGTGAACGTGGCACCGGCCAACAAATTCAGGCTGCCCAGGCGCCACGACGCTTCGGCTTCGATGCCTTTGGCCTCGTACGAGTTCTGCTTGTAGGTCTGCGATGTCAGCTCGAAGCCTGCGCCCTCTTCGGTCTTGGCGACAAAGGCGGTGACGAAGGCGCTCAAGCCCGGCTGGCGGAATTTGAGACCGGCTTCCAATTGGTCGACTTCGTTGGGCTGGTACTCCTCGATGCCGCGGGCAACGTTGTTGTTGCCCAAAACGCGGTCCGGCGACTTCCAGGAGAAGCCGCGACTGGCGCGCCCGAACACCGCGATGGCGCGGCTGAACTCGTAGTTGGCGCCCAGCGAGTAGCTGGTGCCGCTGGTGGTGTAGCTGACCCGCGTGGCGCCGGCGCGGTCCCACACGCCGGTGGTGCCCACGTCTTCGGTGTACGAGCCCGTGCCGCGCTGCTTGTCGTAGCGCAGGCTGCCGTCCACGGTGAGCGGGCCACTTTCGAAGGACAGTGCCGCATACGGCGCGACGGCGGTGATGTCGTAGTCGAAGCTGCGCACACAGCAGCCGCCCCAGGTCAGCGTGCCGGGCGCCGCCGGCAGGTTGGTGACGTTGCCGGCGTTGTCGTACAGCGCGGTGCCTTCGCCCTTCAGGCCGATGTTGTAGCGGTTCCAGTACCAGGTCTGCGCGATCTTCTGCGTGCCGGAGAACAGACCGCCGGTGATGGCCAGCTTGGCGTCCTGGCCCAGCGCCAGCTGCTTCTGCAGCCGCAGGTCGTTGAACATGTTGCCCATGTCGTCGAGCGAGGTGTTAAAGATGTGCGCCGAGAAGACCGGCGTGCTGCCGGTGTAGCGGTTGACGCCGTTGGACACGTTGGTGGGCGCGCTGCCGGCCGGAAACACGCCGATAAAGCGCCCGCCGATGCTGCTCTTGCGGAAGCGGTTGCTCAGCGTCCAGTCTTGACCGAGGTTGAAATTGGCTTCGACGCCGAGGGACTGCACCTGCACCGACAAGCCGTCGGCCGGTTGGGTCAACAGCGAGTTGCCGTTGCGGTCGATGACCTGGTCTTGCGAAAAGTTGGAGTTGATGAAAAACGCGCTGCGCGGATCGACACCGGCGATCTGCTCGATCTTGTTGCCGTTCAAGCGTACCGGCACTGGCAGGTACGTCGGCGTCTTGTCGTTCAGGTTCTTGTAGGTCAGCCGCACGTAGCCGGCATCGAACTCCTTCAACAACGACAGCTTCAGCTGGCCGCCGTTTTCGGCCGTGATGTTGGTCGGGCGCACGCCCTCACCGATGCGATAAAAGCCGCCGACGGACAACCAGGTCTTGTTGCCAAGCGCAGTGCCGGCTTGATAGTCCACGCGCTGCTGCCGGTAGTCCAAGCCGACGCCTATGCCCACGGCGCCGCCACCGACCTTGCCGTTCTTGGACAGGAAGTTGACGATCGCGCCGGGCGAGTTGGTCGAGAGCGTGGCCGCGGAGCCACCGCGCAATACGTCCACCGACGCCAAGCTGTAGTCGGCACGCAAAAACTGGTCGGCCGTCGCGAAAGAGACGTCGCCGAACAACAGCACGGGCAGGCCGTCTTCTTGCAGCTGCACATAGCGGCCGCCACCATCGGACATCGGCAAGCCGCGCACGCCGAGGTTGGCGTTGCCTTCACCGCCGGTGGATTCAGCCCGCAGTCCTGGCACTGCGCGCAGCACCTCGGTGGCGCTGGAAGCAACGGCGTTGCCGACCTGCTCCAGATCGAGGGTGGAGACCGAAATGCTCTGCTTGAACTTGGATCGCAGCACGGTGCTGCCGGTGATCACGACCCGCTCGAGCTGCAGGCCGTCTTGCGCCTTGTCTTCAGCGGACGGTGTGGCAACCGAGGTGGTCGGCGGCGCGGCTGCGGGTGTGGCCTGCGCCCATGCCGCGGTGGCCGGTGCCAGCACGGCAAGGACTGCCAGGGCGATGGGGCGCAAAGGGTGGGCAAGCAGTCGGGCTCGGACAGGCATGGTGTCTCCATTCATGGTTTGGTTGGTCTGCGGACCGCATTGGATGGGCTTTGCAATCGATTGCAAAGTAGGGAAAACCTGGCCTCGACATGAGTGTGTCAGCTGGGTAGCGCCTCGGCGGAGCGACTAACCCTGAGGGTTAGCCTGAAAAGCCAGCGTTCTGATCGGCTCGCGCGAATCAGGCTTGTACTGGCGCGCTGTCCCGCAGCACCAGGTGTACGGGCAGCGTGCGCGGCGCGGCGCGTTCACCGCGCATCAGGCTGAGCAGCGCATCGACGATTTCGCCGCCGGCCAGCCCGACCGGCTGGTGCACGGTGGTCAATGGCGGGTCGCTGTAGGTGGCCAACGGCATGTCGTCGTAGCCGATCACGGCCACATCGCGCGGCACCTCGCGGCCGTGCACGCGCAAAGATTGCACGGCCTGCAGTGCGAGCAGGTCGCTGCAGGCCACCAGGCCGTCGAAGCGCGTGCGGCCAGCACACAAGCGGTCGAGCGCCTGACGCGCGGCAATGATCTCGAACGGCACCGGCAGCTCCAGCCGCGCATCTGCGGCCCAGCCGGCTTCGTGCAGCGCCTGCACATAGCCCTGGCGGCGCAGCTGCACCTCGGGCAGTTGCGCGTCGCCCAGGAACACGATGCGCCTGCGGCCTTGCTGCAGCAGGTGGCGCGTGGCCAGGAAGCCGCCGCCGACGTTGTCGCCACCGACGCTGCAATACAGCTGCTGCGGCAGCTGCCCGCCCCACACCACCACCGGCACTTGGCGCGCAGCCATTGCGTTGAGCTGATCGTGGTGGCGCCACTGGCCGATGATGACCAGGCCGATGGCCTTGCCGCTGTCAAACAGCGCGGCCGCGGTGTCCAGCCGCTCGGCATCGACGCGCGACAGCAGCATGTCGTAGCCGCGGTCGGTCAGCGCGTCGGCGATGCTGCCGACGATCGACAGGAAAAACGGGTCGCTGATGTGCTGCCGGCTCTGCGCGTCGAACGGCACGACCACCGCGATGGTCTGGTTCTTCTGCAGCCGCAGGTTCTGCGCGCCGAGGTTGACGCTGTAGTTCAGCGAGCGCGCCAGTTGCTCGATGCGTTTGCGCGTTTCTTCGTTGATCAACGTGCTGCCGCTGAGCGCACGCGACACGGTCGAGACCGAAACGCCGGCCAGCCGCGCGATGTCGGCCATCTGCAGGCGCTTGTGCTCGGCCGGGGTGGCTGTCATGGCAAGGTCATTGCAGCATTAGCGCGTCAAGGCAGCCGCTCGAGTGCGCGCTGGTAGGTCGGGTCGTGCATCAGCTCGTCCCAGGGTAGCGGCGGGCTCTGCGGCAGCAGCGTGTGGCGGCGCTGCTCGCTGTCGGGATCGGGGTGCCAGCGGTTCTGCGCTGCGGCTTCGCTCAGGCCGGCAAGCAGCTCATCGACTGCGGTGCCGCCGCCTGCCGACTGGTTGCACAGCAGCACGAGATCACAGCCGGCGTTGAGCGCCAGCGTGGCGGCTTCGGCGTAGGTCAGCGTTCCGCCTTCGAGCTGCCGCGCCCCTTCCATGCTGAGGTCGTCGCTGAAGATGGCGCCGGTAAAGCCCATCTGGCCGCGCAGTATCTCCTTCAACCAGCGCGGCGAAAAACCGGCTGGGTGGGTGTCGACCTTGGGGTAGATCACGTGCGCCGGCATCACCGATGTCAAGCTCGTGCTGAGCCACTCGTAAGGCCGTGCGTCGTCCGACAGGATGGCTTTCAGGCTGCGCTTGTCTACCGGCACGGCGACATGGCTGTCTGCCTTGACGAAGCCGTGGCCGGGGAAATGTTTGCCGCAGTTGGCCATGCCGGCACGCAGCAACCCATGCATCACGCTCTTGGCCAGCAGCGTGACGACACGCGCGTCACGGTGAAAAGCGCGGTCGCCGATGACGCTGCTGGCGCCGAAGTCCAGGTCCAGCACCGGCGTAAAGCTCAAGTCGACACCGCAGGCGCGCAGCTCGGCAGCCAGCACGTGGCCGGCCGCGGTGGCGGCGTCGGTGGCGGTGAGCGGGTCCTTCATCCACAGCTCGCCGAGTGCTCGCATGGCCGGCACGGCGGTGAAACCGTCGCTGCGAAAACGCTGCACGCGGCCGCCTTCCTGGTCGACGCAGATCAGCAACTCGGGCCGCAGTTTCTTGATCTGGCTCGTCAGCTCGGTCAGCTGGCGGCGGTCGACCCAGTTGCGCGCAAACAGGATCAGGCCACCGGTGAGCGGGTGCTTCAGGCGCTGGCGGTCGGCTTTGCTCAGCGTCGTGCCGGCGATGTCGAGGATGACGGGGGTGTGGATGTTTTTCATGGTGGGCCGCTTGCGGTTGGCGAGGCCTCCACGACGACGAAGCTCGCCGCGTAGTCGGTCTCGTCGGTGAGGGTGACGTGCGCCGACCAGCCGCGCGCGTCGAACCAGGTCTTCAGCTCGCCGGACAGCTGGATGTAGGGCTTGCCGCCGGGCGCATTGAGCACCTCGCAGCTGCGCCAGGTCATCGGGCTGCGGATGCCCAGGCCGATGGCCTTGGAAAAGGCTTCTTTGGCTGAGAAGCGCGTGGCCACAAAGCGCAGGCCACGCGCCGGCGCGCGCTCACGCCGGCTGTAGAAGATTTGCATTTCGGCCGGGCCCAGGATGCGTTCGGTAAAGCGGTCGCCGCGGCGCTGCAGCGTCTGCGCAATGCGGCGGATGTCGCAGACATCGGTGCCGATGCCGATGATCACGGCTTCACCGCCGCACCATTGCCGCGTTGCTGCCGCGTTCGCGCCACATCATGGCCGCACCGCCGCGGCGTGGATGCAGCGCTGATAGGCGCGCACGGTTTCGGCCAGGCCCAGCTCCAGCGCGTCGGCAATCAGCGCATGGCCGATCGACACTGCCAGTACGCCAGGCACCGCGCGCAGGAAATAGGCGAGGTTGTCGCGGTTCAAATCGTGCCCGGCATTGACCCCCAGACCCTGCGCCTGCGCAGCCGCGGCTGCGGCAGCAAAGGCTTGCAGCTGGGTCTGCAGCGGATCCGGTGACTGCCGGTGCAGGGCGGCCTGCGCCTGTGCGCCCGGCCCCGGCTGGCCGTATGCGGCGGCGTACGGCTCGGTGTAGAGCTCGACGCGGTCGGCGCCCACCTGCCGCGCCAGCGCCATGGCCTCAGGCAGCGCGTCGATAAAGAGGCTCACGCGCACACCCAGCGCGTGGCACTCGTCGATCAACGGCCGCAGCCGCTGGCCATCGGCGGCCAGATCCCAGCCGTGGTCGGAGGTGAACTGGCCTGCACCGTCGGGTACGAAGGTCGCCTGCTGCGGCCGCACGGCGCGGATGAACGGCATCAGGTTCTGGAATGGGTTGCCTTCGATGTTGTAGTCGGCTTGCGGCCATTGCTGCAGCAGCGCGGCCAGGTCGTGCACGTCGTGGGCGCGGATGTGGCGCTCATCGGGCCGCGGGTGTACGGTGATGCCCTGCGCGCCGGCCTGCAGGCACAGCGTGGCCGCTTGCACGACGCTGGGAATGCCCAGGTGGCGCGTGTTGCGCAGCAGCGCAACCTTGTTGACGTTGACCGACAGCGCCGTGGTGCTGCGTTGGTCGTGCTGTGCGATCAATGGGTTCATGGCGGGCCGAAGTGGGGGCTGTCAACACGCATCGTTCGGTGTGCGCTCAAGCGGCGCTGCAACGGCAAACCAGCGGCAGTCGGAGCGCAGTTCAGTGGCGGCCCCTTGGCGGTCAGCGGGCAGACGAGGCCAGCTTCTGCACCCCTTGCCAAACTTGGCGCGTGCGCAGCCGGCTGCCGCCGAGATGATAGTGAAGCACTTCGCGCAACGGCACGCGCAAGGCGCCTGCGACACCGGCACAGGCCTGGCGTACGGCAGCGGCCGCGCCATGCAACAGCGCGGCCTCCAGTGCCAGCCACTGCACGCCGGTGGGGCCTTGCGCGGCCCTCACAAGGCCGGTTTCCAGCTGCAGCGTGTAGTGCAGGTGCGGCTGCACCGGCGTGGCGCCCAGCGTGTCGGTGGACAGCTCGGGCAACAGCCC
The DNA here is from genome assembly GCA_026785885.1 of Rubrivivax sp. Classification (GTDB taxonomy): domain Bacteria; phylum Pseudomonadota; class Gammaproteobacteria; order Burkholderiales; family Burkholderiaceae_C; genus Rubrivivax. The sequence continues at coordinate 5,998 of JAJAZC010000151.1, read as the reverse complement.
CAGCCCACGCAGCAGCAGCAGCTCAAAGGCGCGCAGCACGGTGGCTTCGTCGGCACCCGTGGCCAGCGCGGCAACACTGTCCGCGTAGGCCGAGAAAACGCCCGGGTGCGGGTCCTGCCGCGCCAGCAGCTTAAGCAACAGCTCGTTCATGTAGAAGCCGTTGAAGAGCGCGGCAGCCGGCATCAACGGCTGGCCGCCGGCCCATTCGGCACTGCGCAGCGTCAGCACCTCGGCCTGCTCATCGGCCGGTGTTTTGCCCAGCAGCACGCACAGCGGCTGGAAGGGCAACAGCACCGGGCGGAAGTTGGATGTCGGGCGTTTGGCTCCCTTGGCCGCCACCACGATGCGCCCGCGCTCGCGTGTAAACAACTCGACGATCAGGCTCGTCTCGCTCCAGTCGTGGCTTTGCAGCACATAGGCCAACAGCGGCGCGGCACGCAGGGCTCGGGGCGCGTCCCTACTCGTAGCCATAGCTGCGCAGGTGGGCCTCGTCGTCGGCCCAACCCGAACGCACCTTGACCCACAGCTCGAGGAAGACCTTGGCGTCCCACAAGCGCTCCAGCTCCTGCCGCGCTTCACTGCCGATGCGCTTGAGCCGCTCACCGCCGTCACCGATGACCATGCCCTTGTGCGCGTCGCGCTCGACGACGATGCTGGCAGCGATCCTGCGCAAGTTGCCTTGCTCCTCGAACTTGTCGATGACCACGGTGCAGCTGTAGGGCAACTCATCGCCGGTCAGGCGGAACAGTTTTTCCCGGATCAGCTCGCCAGCCAGAAAACGCTCGCTGCGGTCGGTCAGCGCGTCTTCTTCGTACAGCCAGGGTTGCTCGGGCAGGTAGGGCTCGACGATGCCCAGCAGCCGCTGCACATCGGCACCGCGCGTGGCCGACATCGGCACATACTCGGCAAACGGGTGCCGCTGCTGCATCTGTTGAAGCCAGGGCAGCGCGTCTTGCCGGCGCGGCAGGACATCGAGCTTGTTGGCCACCAGCAGCGCAGGTTTGGCCTTCATGTGATCGGACTGCAGCAGCGCCAGCACCTTGGCGTCCGGCAGCCCGAAGCGGCCGGCCTCACACACAAACAGCACAACATCGACATCAGACAGCGACGACAGCACTGTGCGGTTGAGCGTGCGGTTCAACGCCGCCGCGTGTTTCATCTGGAAGCCCGGCGTGTCGACGAAGACAAACTGCGACGACGCCACGGTGCGGATGCCGGTGATGCGGTGGCGCGTGGTCTGCGCCTTGTTGCTGGTGATGCTGATCTTCTGCCCGACCAATGCGTTCAGCAGCGTGCTCTTGCCGACATTGGGCCGCCCGACGATGGCCACCAGGCCGCAGCGTTGCGGTGGAGACGTAGCTTCCAGGACCAAGGTCATGCGCGGGAGCTCATGCTTGCAACGGGCTGCCGGGCTGGTCGGTCTTGCGCAGCGTATCGAGCATGCGCCCGGCCGCTTCCTGCTCGGCCGCACGGCGCGACTTGCCCTGACCGCGTTCTGCCAGGTTCAGCGCGGCCACTGCGCACTCGACTTCGAAGGTCTGCGCATGCGCCTGGCCGAGCGTGGCTGCGATGCGGTAGGCCGGCACGGCAATGCGCCGCGCCTGCAACCATTCCTGCAACTCGGTCTTGGCGTCCTTGCTCCAGCTGTCGGCTTCGGTGGCCTGAATGATCTCGCCGAACAGGCTTTGCACCAGCGCGCGGGCGCGGGTGTAGCCACCTTCCTGAAACACCGCACCGATCAGTGCTTCGACCGCGTCGGCCAGGATCGACGGGCGCAACGCGCCGCCGCCGCGTGCCTCGCCTTCGGACAAGCGCATCAGCTCCGGCAGGCCGAGGCTCAGCGCTGCGCGGTGCAGGCTGTCTTCGCGCACGAGATGCGCGCGCACACGGGTCAGGTCGCCTTCGTCGCTGCCGGAGAAGCGCTCGAACAGCAACTCCGAAACCGCCAAGCTCAGCACAGCATCGCCAAGAAACTCCAGCCGCTCGTTGTCGTCAGAACCGAAGCTGCGGTGCGTGAGCGCGCGCTGCAACAGCGCCGCGCTGGTGAAGCGGTGGCCCAGGCGGCGTTGCAGCGCGTCGAGACGGGCTTCCATGGCGCTCATCTGTTGCTTACTTCGACCGGCCCTCGTACTTGATCAGCACGTAGACCGGGCCGTAGATCGGCACTTCCTTGTTGTAGGCAAAAGCGATCACGACACGGTCGTTTTCTTTCGTGATGACAAGGTCCTTGCCGGTGACCTCGCTGATCGAATACTCCAGGTCGCGCTGTTTATCGAACAACTGGCGCACCTCGGCCACCGTGGTGGGTTGCGCAGCTGCGATCTTGTCGACCGCACGCTGGATCGTGGCGTACTCGTTGATCGTGGGCAGGATGCGCACGACGAGGTAAGCACCAAAGCCGATCAGCAGAGCCCAAAACATCAGGCCAAAGAGCGTCATGCCACGCTGGACCGCACGGCGCGGGCCGGGGCGCGGACCAGGGCAAAAAGTCGTAAGGGTCATGTGTCGCCTTAAAGGGCCGGGCACAGCGTCAATGGAAGCTGCCGACGCGGCCGAGGTTGCCGAAGTTCATCCACACGAAGAACGCCTTGCCGACGATATTCGCATCCGGCACGAAACCCCAGTAACGGGAGTCCTGCGAGTTGTCACGGTTGTCACCCATCATGAAGTAATGCCCGGGCGGCACCTTGCATACGACGCCTTCGGGCGAATAGCGGCAGTTCTCGGCACCGGGGAAGTTCTTGGGGTCGGGCCCGTAGTAGGCCTGGCGGCGCGGGTTGACGAGGATCTGGTGCTCGAGCGCGCCCAGCTTTTCGGTGAACATTGGCTCATAGCGCAGGCTGTCGGCATCGAAGAATTCCGGCCCCGCCTTTGTTTCCACCGGCTGGCCGTTAAGGCTGAGCCGCTGGTTGAGGTAGGCCACCTCGTCACCCGGAAGTCCGACCACGCGCTTGATGTAGTCCTGCCGCGGATCGACCGGGTAGCGAAAAACCATCACGTCACCGCGCTGCACCGGGTTGTTGTCGATGACCTTGCGATTGACGACAGGCAGCCGCACGCCGTAGTGAAATTTGTTGACCAGGATCAGGTCGCCGATCATCAACGTCGGAATCATCGAGCCCGACGGAATCTTGAACGGCTCGAACAAGAACGAGCGCAGCAAGAAGACGATCAGGATCACCGGGAACAGGCCAGCCGTCCAATCCATCCACCAGGGCTGCATCAACAACTTTTCGTACGCCTGTGCGACGTTGCCGTCGACCTTGTCGATGCCCATTTTGTTGAGCTCGACGCGGCGCGCGCCGTCCTGCCGCTCCATTGCGGCCGCGGCGGCTTGGCGCGCCGGGGCAAAGCGCAAGCGCTCAGCCAGCCAAAAGCACAGCGTGACCAACGTCAGCACAAACAGCAGCAGCGAAAAATTGCCGCCCCAGAACCCGAGAAACCAGCCGCCGAGATAAACGACCAGGGCGCCGTACAGCGCGGCGGTGATGGAGCTCATGGTGGTCTCAGTCATCGACTTGGAGGATGGCAAGGAAGGCTTCCTGCGGCACTTCGACAGACCCGATTTGCTTCATGCGCCGTTTGCCTGCCTTCTGCTTTTCAAGCAGCTTTTTCTTGCGGCTGATGTCACCGCCATAACATTTTGCCAGCACGTTCTTGCGCAGTGCCTTGATGTCTTCGCGCGCAATGATGTTGGCGCCGATCGAAGCTTGAATGGCAACGTCGTACATCTGGCGCGGGATTTGCTGACGCATCTTGGCCGCCACGGCGCGGCCGCGGTACACGCTCTGCACCTTGTGCACGATGATGCTCAAAGCATCGACGCGGTCGCCGTTGATCAGGAGGTCAACCTTCACGACATCGGACGCGCGGTACTCCTTGAACTCGTAGTCCATGCTGGCGTAGCCACGGCTGACGCTTTTGAGCTTGTCAAAGAAGTCCAGCACGATCTCGGCCAGCGGCAGCTCGTAGGTCAGCATGACCTGGCGCCCGTGGTAGGCCATATTGAGCTGCACCCCGCGCTTCTGGTTGGCCAGCGTCATCACCGGGCCCACGCTGTCTTGCGGCATGTACAGGTGCACCGTGACGATGGGCTCACGAATCTCGCGGATGCGGCCGAGATCCGGCATCTTGCTCGGGTTCTCGACCAGCATCACGGCGCCGTCGTTCAGCTCCACTTCGTAGACGACGCTGGGCGCGGTGGTGATCAGGTCCTGGTCGAATTCGCGCTCAAGCCGCTCCTGCACGATCTCCATGTGCAGCAGGCCCAAGAAGCCACAACGAAAGCCGAAACCCAGCGCCTGGCTGACCTCGGGCTCGTAGCGCAGGCTGCTGTCGTTGAGCTTCAACTTCTCCAGCGCATCGCGCAGCTGGTCGTACTCGCTGGCCTCGGTGGGGTACAGGCCGGCGAAAACCTGCGGCTTTATTTCCTTGAAGCCGGGCAGCGCCTCGGCCGCCGGGCCGGCGTTGTTAGGCAGCTTTTTCTCCAGAGTGACGGTGTCGCCGACCTTGGCCGCCTGCAGCTCTTTGATGCCGCAAATGACGAAGCCCACCTCGCCCGCCTTCAACGTGTCGCGCGGCACGCTCTTGGGTGTGAAGACGCCCATCTGCTCGATGTTGTAGACCGCGTGCGTGGCCATCATGCGGATGCGCTCGCCTTTGCTCAGCGAGCCGTCGACCACGCGCACCAGCATCACCACGCCGACGTAGTTGTCGAACCAGCTGTCGACGATCATCGCCCGCGGCGGGCCCTGTGGGTCACCCCGGGGCGCGGGCATGCGCGCGATCACTGCTTCGATGATGTCGTCCAGACCCATGCCGGTTTTGGCGCTGCAGGGAATGGCGTGTTCGGCATCGATGCCAATGACGTCTTCGATCTCCTGCTTGGCGCGCTCGGGGTCGGCCTGCGGCAGGTCCATCTTGTTCAGCACCGGCACGACCTCGACGCCGAGTTCAAGCGCGGTGTAGCAATTGGCAACCGTCTGCGCTTCGACGCCCTGGCTGGCGTCGACAACCAGCAACGCGCCTTCACAGGCGCTGAGCGAGCGGCTGACTTCGTAGCTGAAGTCGACGTGCCCCGGCGTGTCGATCAGATTCAGCTGGTACGTCTGGCCGTCGCGCGCAACGTATTCAAGCGCCACGGTCTGGGCCTTGATCGTGATGCCGCGCTCACGCTCGATGTCCATCGAATCGAGCACCTGCGCTTCCATCTCGCGGTCGCTCAAACCACCACAGCGTTGAATGATGCGATCGGCCAGCGTGCTCTTGCCGTGGTCGATGTGGGCAATGATCGAGAAATTGCGAATGTGCTTCATCAGGCTCGTTTGCATCGCGGTGCGGCCGCGGTACGGGCTGCCTTGTGGCGCGATCGCGGCTTGCTGCGACGGCGGTCAAGGCACATGCACAAGCTGCTTTGTGCATGTCGGCGGCAGCCAAAAAAAAGGCGCGTCCAAAAAAATGACGCGCCTTCCAACAGAACGTTTGGCAACTGCTTGTTGGGACCTCATTGTAGCCAGAGAAATCGGCCGGGAACCCGCGTCATTGCTGGATATCCGGCCGTTGCAGCGATCAGACAAGAACAATTTATCCACAGGTCATCCACATCCAGGAAAGTCCCCTGTCAGCAACGCCAGGGCTGGCACTCCAGCGTCGACCTAAAGGTAAACGGGCGCCGACTCCGCGCAATTCTAGATGGCACCCAACGTAATCGTCGGATGGCCATCAAAGAAGTGAAAGGTCACTCACATCGAAGGCCGAATCGGGGTTCTCGGCTTGCAAAACCGAGACCCTATAAATTTCACGATGCGGAATAACCGAGTTCGCGACTCAGTCAACTGGTAGCGCACCGACTGCCCGGGAATGTTTAGCGGCTCGGGCGGATCACGACAAAGTTGACCCATTCGCCGCGCCGCACCAGCACGCTGATGGGCTTGGCCTTGTCGGCTTTGGCAATGGCCGCTGCAAACTGCTTGCCGTCGGCAACCTCGGCGTTGTCCAC
>JAJAZC010000150.1 GCA_026785885.1 Rubrivivax sp. | reverse complement strand
GTGTGGCTCAGGCTGCATCCGTACCCGAGTCCGCGCCCGAATCCGCGCACGCAGCCGCAGCCGCAGCCGCATCCGCATCCGCATCCGCATCCGCATCCGCATCCGCATCCAACGCCCAAGAGCGCGAGCTGCTTCGTGGCCGCATCGAGGACGAGCGCAGCCGCATCGAGGCGCAGTTCAACGCGGAAATGGCAGCGTGCCGGCAGCGCTTCGTCGTCACGGCTTGCGTGGACGACGCTCGCCAGCGGCGGCGCGATGCGCTGACAGCACCGCGAGCGGAGGAGTTGACGTTGGACGACCTCCAGCGGCGAGAGCGCGCCGCCGTGCGACGCGAAGTCATTCAGGCCAAGCAGCGCGAAGCGGCCTCGCGGGCGGCTGCGCCTTTGGCGGCATCAGCGCCCGGCGAGCGTGTGCGGCCAGGCCCTTCTGCTGCAACTTCAACACCTGCCCAGCGCGCCGACCCTGGCGCAGAGGCATCGGCTGCGCAAGCCTCAGCGCGGCAGCGCGCCAATGCCGCGCGCGAACGCCAGGCCCAGATCGAGGCCACGCAGGCTCGCATCCGTGAACGCCAGGCCGAGCGGCTGCGTGAGGGCAAGGTGGCCGCGCCGTTGCCAGTGCCTGCCGCTTCGCGCTGACGGCTGCTGCGCACCGCCTTTCGCGGGCATCAGCGCCAGGTCAGACGCTTGTCTGCGCAGAGATCAGCGCACAGCTCAGCGCAGGGGGTCGATCCGCGCCAGCGCCAGCGAGAGGTTGTCGCCGCCCCCCCGGGCGCGCTGACGCGCTTTGCTGATCAGCATCTCGCTGGCTTCGCGCGGCGGCAGAGCGTGCAGGATGGCGCCTATTTCCTTGGGCGTGAAGTAATGCCACAGGCCGTCGCTGCAAGCCAGCATGGTGTCACCAAATTCGAGCTTGTCGATGTGCCACAGCGCCACCGGCGGGTCGGCGTGGGTGCCCAGGCAGCCCGTCAGCAGGTTGCTCTGCGGGTGTGTGTTGGCGGCCTCTTCGCTGATCTTGCCTTCGTCCACCAGGCGCTGCACCAACGAATGGTCCACCGTCCGACGCATCATTTCAGCGCCGCGGAAGTGATAAACCCGTGAGTCGCCCGCGTGCGCCACGTCGCATTCCAGCGTGGGCGAGACGGAAAACGCGGCCACGGTACTGTGCGGCTCTTCTTCAGACGTGATCGCCGTCAGCTTGATCATCAGGTGCGATTCGAGAACCACTTGACGCAGCATCTCGGCAGCCTCGTCGCTCGTTGGAACGAAGCGTTCGAAGATCTGGCGGCCCGTCATCAGCACCTGGTCGGCGGCCTTGCGACCGCCGCTCTTGCCGCCCATGCCGTCAGCCACCAAGGCCAGCACCGAGCCGATGACCTTCGGGTGAGCAATGATCTCGACCTGGTCCTGCTGGTAGGCGCGGTCGCCTCGATGCAGGCCGGTGGCGGCGCTGAAGCGGAACGAAGCGGCTGGGGTGGGCATGCTGCGAATATAAACTCGGCCTCCGCCCCCCCAACGTGCCGCAATGGACGAGAACCTGCATTCCCCGCAGCGCCGCCTCATCGAGATGCGCATCGAACATGCCGATCTGGACGATCGCATCGACCGCAAACCGTCCGACAGGCCGGCCGACGATCTCGTGCTGCGCCGACTGAAGAAGCGCCGCCTGCTGCTGCGCAACCACATCACGCGCCTGGAAGCGCAACTCAGCCCCCCCGAGCCGGCGTGAACCCCGAACGCGGAGAGGCTCTGGCAGAAGCGGTGGCGAGGGCCTTTGCCGCAGATGGGCCGCTGGCGCGTGCCGATCCTGGCTTCCTGCCCAGGCCGCAACAAGATCAAATGGCAGCGCAGATCGCGCACGCCTTGCAGGCGCGCGGCACGCTGGTGGCCGAGGCCGGCACCGGTGTGGGCAAGACATTCGCCTACCTCGTGCCGCTGCTGCTGTCGGGCAAACGTGCGCTGGTCAGCACCGCCACCAAGAGTCTGCAGGACCAGCTGTTCCTGCGCGACTTGCCGCGCCTGGCCGAAGCGCTGAAGGTGCCGTTGCGCTTGGCGTTGCTGAAAGGCCGGGCCAGCTACTTGTGCCGCTGGCGCTTGCAGCAGGCGCAAGTGAGCGGGCAGCTGCCCGACCGTTTCGCGCTGCGCGCCTTGAACCGCGTGGCGATCTGGGCGCAGGGCACACGCAGCGGTGACCTGGCCGAAATTGAAGGTCTGGATGAACGTTCACCCGTCATCCCGCTCGTCACCAGCACGCGCGAGAACTGCCTGGGCACCGAGTGCCCTGAGCACCGCAACTGCCATGTCATGCAGGCGCGGCGTGACGCGATGGCGGCGGACTTGGTCGTCGTCAACCACCATCTCTTCTTCGCCGATCTGGCGCTGCGCGACAGCGGCGTCGCCGAGTTGCTGCCCACGGTGGACGCGGCCGTCTTCGACGAAGCCCATCAGCTGGTGGAAGCGGGCGTGCAGTTCCTGGGTACCACGCTGGCCACGGGCGTGGCGCTTGAGTTGGGGCGCGACCTGCTGGCCGCGGGTTTGCAACATGCGCGCGGCCTGCAGCCCTGGGCCGAGCTGCAGCTGGACGTGGAACGTGCTGCGCGTGAGCTTCGCCTGGCCGCAGCAGGGACGCACCGCGAGGTGCGCGGCACGCTGAAGCTGCGCTGGGACGAACGTGCCGATGAATTGCTGGACCCGTTGCGCAGTTTGGCAGATGCGGCGCTGGCGGCAGCTGCGGCGGCGGCTGCCGTGGCCGAGACCACGCCCGAATTCCCCAAGCTCGAGCAGCGTGCGCGTGCGCTGGCCACGTTGGCCCGGCGCTTTGCGCAAGACGCTGCGGCCGGGCAGGTGAGATGGGTGGATCTCACGCCGCAGCAGGCGCGGTTGGTGGAGTCGCCTCTGGACATCCGCGACATGCTCACCCAGCAGCGTGCGGCCTCCTCCAAGGCGTGGATCTTCACCTCTGCCACGCTGGGTGATGACGAAGGCCTGAGCTGGTTCACCGCAACCACGGGCCTGGAAGACGCTCAACGCCTGCGTGTGGGCAGCCCATTCGACTACGCCGCGAACGCACGCGTGTGGGTGCCGGCACGCTTGCCGCTGCCCAATGCGGCCGGCCACCCGGCAGCGGTGGGCGCGCTGGCGGCACGCTGCGCGGTGGCTCTGGGCGGCCGTACCTTCGTGCTGACGACCACATTGCGCGTGCTGCCGCTGGTGGCAAAGGCCCTGAGGGCTCAGGCCCTGGAGCTCGGCCACGAACTCACGGTGCTGGTGCAGGGCACAGAGCCACGCCGGGCGCTGCTGCAACGCTACGGCGACGGCCGTGGCTGCGTGCTGGTGGGTTCAGCCAGCTTCTGGGAGGGGATAGACATGCCCGGCGACGCGCTGCAGTGCGTGTTGATCGACAAGCTGCCGTTCCCGCCGCCTGGCGACCCCTTGGTCGAAGCGCGCGTGAAGCAGCTGCGTGAACAAGGCCGAAACCCCTTCGAGGACTACTTCGTCGCCGAGGCCGCGGTGTCACTGAAGCAGGGAGCGGGCCGTTTAATACGCACAGAAAGCGACCGTGGCCTGCTCGTGCTGTGCGACCCCCGCGTGCGCCAGATGGGCTACGGCCGCCGGTTGATTGCTGCGCTGCCGCCCATGGGCGTGCTGAAGGAAGAGGCCGAAGCCCTGGATTGGCTAGCCGAACTGGCCGCCGCACACTGAGCGCGAAGGAAGTCCGCAGGCCGGCTTTGTGCCGGCCACTGCTTCACCAGAAACGCCACCAGGGTTTGGGGGCGAGTGCAGTCCCCAGGCCGAGGAAACTGCTGTTCGGGAAGTTCTTGCGAAGCACGCGCTCGGCGTCGTCGCGCAGGCCGGCCAGCTGCAGCTTGTCGTAGCTCTGCATCATGATGTGGAGGGCTTCTTCGGCAGCCGGCGACTGCTGGTACTCAACCACGGCCTGTTGCGCACGCGCGGCCGCCGCCACATAGGCACCACGGCGGAAGTAGTAGCGCGCTACATGCACCTCGTAGTTGGCCAGCGAATTGATGACGAAATTCATGCGCGCCTTCGCATCCGGCGCGTAGCGTGATTGCGGGAACTGGTCGACCAACTGCTTGAAAGACTGGAAAGACTCGCGCGAAGCGCTCTGGTCTCGCTCCGACAGGTCTTGCCGGGCCAGGTTGCCCAGCAGGCCGAGGCTGTCGTTGAAATTGATCACGCCGCGCAGATACAGCGCGTAGTCCAGCGCCGGGCTCGAAGGGTTCAGCTTGATAAAGCGGTCGATGGCAGCCAGGCCTTCGGTGCGCTCACCGCTGCGCCAGCGGATGTACGCGGTGTCCAGCAAGGCTTGTTGGCCGAGCAGCGAACCCGCGGCCAGGCTTTCGACACGCTCCAGGGTCTTGATGGCACGTTCGAAGGTGCCGCCGAGCATGTCTTCGCGGGCCTCTTTGTACAATCTTTCGGCAGTGGTTTCTACCGATTCATCCTTGGGTGCGCTGGCACAGCCGGCCAATTGCAAGGCCACTGCCACCAGGCTGACAAGCGCCAGTCGCCAGGTTCCTCGCCATATCGGGCGACGCATCAGAAGAAGGCTCATCAGGAAAGGTGCCGATCGTGCAAGAAGGCGCTGATTATAGGGAGCCCCCCCTCGTCGACCCCGACGTCGAAGACAGTGCCGCAGGGCCTGACGACGCAAGCACGCATGCGCCCGATGCTGAACCTGAAATTCGCACCGTGGTGGTCAGCCCTGCACAGCACGGCGAGCGCCTGGACAAGGTGCTGGTGGCGCTGGCACCCGAGTTCTCGCGCAGCCATCTGCAGCAGCTGCTGGAACATGGCCACGTGCAGGTGGACGGTGCCGCAGGCGGTGCGGCCTCGCGCCGAGTTCGCGGCGGGCAGCGGCTGCAACTGGAACTCGTGCCCACCGACGAGAGCCGAGCCTTCCGGCCACAGGCCATGGCACTTCAGCTCCTTTTTGAAGACGAGCACCTCCTGGTCATCAACAAGCCCGCCGGTCTGGTGGTGCACCCGGCTCCGGGCAACTGGTCGGGCACGCTGCTCAACGGGCTGCTGGCCCACCACGCGGCTGCGGCCCATTTGCCGCGGGCCGGCATCGTGCACCGGCTCGACAAGGACACCTCGGGGGTGATGATGGTGGGCAAGAGCCTGCCGGCGGTCACGGCGCTGGTGCGCGACATCGCAGCGCGCGTGGTCAGCCGCCGCTACCTGGCGCTGGCTCACGGCGTGCCGAATCAGGCCGAGTTCAGCATCGAAGCCCCGATAGGCCGCGACCCTGCGGTCCGTGTGCGCATGGCCGTGGTGGCCAGCGGCAAGCCTGCGCGCACCGATGTGCAGGTTCTGGCTGCGCACGAAGGCGAGCAAGGCAGCGTGGCCGCGCTGCGCTGCACCCTGCACACCGGCCGAACACATCAGATCCGCGTGCACTTGGCGTGGAAAGGCCATCCGCTGGTGGCCGATGCCGTGTACGGCGGCAAGCCCGTGTTGGGTGTGCAGCGCCAGGCCCTGCATGCCGCCGAGCTGAGCCTGGCTCACCCCATCACCCGCCAGCCGCTGGCATTTGCATGCCCGCCGCCGCCCGACTTCGAACAGGCCTGGCAGCAGGTCAACCGCTAGCGCAACGTCTGCGCAACTGCCTGGCGGCAGGATATTGGCGGCAAGAAGCGCGACGGGGCTACAATTCGCGGAAATCACAGAGCCGCCGCACGTTACCGCGTACCGCGCCTGTTCGACCCGCTGCACCGAACCTGGCCTCCGGCTCCGCCGCACCGGGTTCAGCCCGCGCCCCGACTTGGTCGGCTGCGCGGCCCTCCGATTCTTCGGACGAACCTTGAGACCTTGGCTCCGGGCCATGGCCACACCCAACGCAGGCGATGAATACAGCTGAGGCCAAACGTGTCCTCGAAACGGCGCTGATCTGCGCCAATGCCCCGTTGCCGATGGGCGAGATGAAAGCCTTGTTCGATGGCGAGGTGGGTGCGGACACCTTGCGCCGCGTGTTGGACGAACTCGTAACGGACTGGCAGGACCGTGGCGTCGAACTTGTCGCACTGGCCAGCGGCTGGCGTTTCCAGAGCCGGGCCGAACTGCGCCCCTTTCTCGACCGCTTGCACCCAGAAAAGCCGCCGAAATACTCGCGTGCTGCCATGGAGACCCTGGCCATCGTGGCCTACCGCCAGCCGGTGACGCGCGGCGACATTGAAGACATTCGCGGCGTGACCGTCAGCAGCCAGATCGTCAAGCAGCTGGAAGACCGCGGCTGGATAGACGCAATCGGCTACCGGGAAGCCCCAGGCCGGCCGGCGTTGTATGCCACGACGAAGCATTTTCTTGACGACCTAGGCCTGGCCAGCTTGGACCAACTGCCCCCGATAGACGGCGCCGAGGCCGCCGCGAGGTCTGCCGATGCGCTGGCAGCGTTGAATCTTCTTCCTGATCTGCTTGCTGATGACGGCCAGGGCAGTCTGCTGCTCGAAGCTGAGTCCACGCCGGTTGAGTTGTCAGAACCCGCGCCGATCCCAGCGCCTGTTTGGGCGGCTGATCTGGCGCCTGGCCTGTCGTCAGACTCCGAACCCGAAACCGACACCGACGTCGCGCCCGAAGAAGGCGCATCCCCCGCGGCCGTAGAAGCCGCAGTTCCCACTTCCAACGACAAGCCCGCATGAATCCTTCCGACACCGACCTGCCCGAGGTTCCCGACGCCGACGCGGGCCCCGCGGCCGCGGCCGAGAAGCCCAAACGCAAGCGCGCTCCGCGCAAGACGGCCGCCGAGGCCGAACCGCTCGCAGCAGAGGCAGCGCCGGTCGACGAGCCGGCAGGCGGCGATGAGAGCCCCGCACCGGCCACGCGCCGTCGGCGTGCCGCCACTGCCGCTAAACCGGCGGAGGATGCTGTAACGGTGGGCGCGGAGCCGCACACACCTGCGTCAGCCGCGACGGTGGATGCAAAGCCAGTTCGCGAAGCGACTGGCTCTGGCGCCGACATCACGGGCGAAGCCAGCGCAGACAGCCATGGCGCGGGCAGCAGTGCCGTCGCCAGCAGTGCCGTAGCCAGCAGTGACGAGTCCAACACTGGCGAGTCCAGCACTGGCGAGTCCAGCACTGATGCATCCAGCACCGACGGCGAAGAGCGCGGCCGCCGTGGGCGCAACCGCCGGCGTGGCCGGCGTGGCGGCGCCCGCGATGGGGCCGTTGCGGGTGAAGACGGCGAAGCCGCCGTCGCTGGCGCCGCGCCTGCGCGTGCTGCCCAGCCCGTGGCCGAAGAGGTGTTTGCGCAAGTGCTGGCCGGCGAGTTCGACGTCGACCCCACAGCCGACATTGCGGACGACATTGCTGATGTCGCTGATGTCGCTGATGTCGCTGATGACGCTGATGCCGCTGATGCCGCACCGCCTGATAGCTTCAGTTCAGGCGACAGCACCGGCGACGAGGAAAGCAGAGATGCCGACAGCGCCTCCAAGCGTGTGCTGGCGGCCGAAGCGGATGCGCCCAAGCTGCACAAGGTACTGGCGCAGGCCGGCGTGGGTTCACGCCGCGATCTCGAGAACATGATTGCCGAAGGCCGTTTCACGGTGAACGGCGAGCCGGCGCACGTCGGCCAGCGTGTCAGCTTCGGCGATCGCATCGCGCTGGACGGCAAGCCGGTGCGCTACCGAATCGCGCCGCCACCGCCGCGTGTGCTGGCGTATCACAAGCCTGCCGGCGAGGTGGTCACGTATGACGATCCGCAGCAGCGTCCCACCGTTTTCCGCCGTCTGCCGCGCTTGCAGCAAGGCAAGTGGCAGAGCGTGGGCCGGCTCGACATCAACACCGAAGGCCTGCTGCTTTTCACCACTTCGGGCGAGCTGGCCAACCAGCTCATGCACCCGCGCTTCGGCGTCGAACGCGAGTACGCGGTGCGCTCGCTGGGCGTGCTCGGCGCCGAGGCCAAGGCCAGGCTGCTGGACGGCGTGGACATCGATGGCCAGCGCTGCGCCTTCAAGAGCATCGAAGACGGTGGCGGCGAAGGCGTTAACCACTGGTACCGTTGCGTCATCACCGAAGGCCGCAACCGCGAGGTGCGGCGCCTGTTCGAAGCCGTGGGCCATGCCGTCAGCCGGCTCATCCGCATTCGCTACGGCAGCGTGGTGCTGCCACGAGGGCTGAAGCGCGGTGTCTGGGTCGATCT
>JAJAZC010000149.1 GCA_026785885.1 Rubrivivax sp. | reverse complement strand
GCTGAAGCCTTGATCCCGGTGCGAGTGCGCGGCGTAGTGCGCGCGCGCGGATGGACTTGACTCATGGCTTCTTCCCCTGTTCGAACGACGCGATCAGTGCCGGCATCACCTCCCTTGCGCGGAAGAGCGGCCAGCTACGAACCGGCACATGATCACAGGGGACTGAACAGCTACGCTAGGAAACGCCGCCGCCTGGAGAGTTGACGTCTCCACCTCCGAAAAGATGTTGCGCCAAACTACGCTCGCGCTCAGCAACCAAGCCCAAGAATTCGGCAGCGCCGTTCATCGCGCGAAAGCTGCTGAAGCCCGATTCGAGAAAACGCTGCAATGCGCCCAGGCCCGCCGCTTCAGCGGGGCGGCGCATCAACCTCAGGCTGTTGCGAAGTAACGGACTGCGGGTGTGGCGATCCAGCGATTCGCCGACAGCCAGCATCAAGCGGATTTGCCGTTCACGTTGCGCTGGCTGGCCGACTGCACGCCAGGCTGCGGCGTAGGCAGCAGCGGGCATCGCATCGACGTTCAGCGTGCGGGCCATGGCCGTATCCAATTGCTCCGACAACGCGTGAAGCGTCGACAGGTCAGCCACCGTTGCCACGATCTCACGCGGAAACAAACGCACCAGTGCCGGCACGATCCGAGCAAACTGCGCGTCGCGGGATGAAAAGTCGCCCGGCCCGTACAGCTCATCCAGGAAAAAGCGGGTCGCTTCGCGATACCGGGGCTGCGCCGCGAGGTCGGCGTAGGTTTGAGCAAAACGGGCATGTTGATGGCACTTCACCGCCATGACCCGCTCCGCCAGTGCTGGCTCGGCAGCGCGTACGTCGCGTTCGGCAGCCACCTGCTGCAGACCATCGAGGATCTCGTGCGCCGTCTCGCCCAAGCCGCTGCTCCAGTCAGAAGTGCCCAGGCCGTTCACGGTGCCGCAAGCCCTTGCCCGCATCCCGGTTGGGCAAGCCGTCCGGGCCATCCAGCATCCGCTCCGTTAATCCGAAGCCCGCGCCGTGCCTGCGCTAGTCGTGGCTCCCTATGGCCCGCGCTGGCAATGATGCAACATTGCGCGCCATGCAGCGACGCACCCTCCTCTCCGTCGGCGTGGCCACTGGCGCTTTGCTTGCGGTGGCCGGCGGTACGCTGGCGTTGATCCGGCCGGGGCGGCGGGCCGATGTGTTGACGGCACCGGCGCGCGCGATGTTTGCGGCGGTCGCGCGCGCCGTGTTGGGCCAGCAGTTGCCCGTGGAGCAGTCCGCGCAGACCCGTGCGCTCGAAGCCCATCTAAGCCGCGTCCAGGCCATCATCGCTGGCTTGCCGCCAGCGATGCAGGCCGAGGTCGATGAGCTGATCACCGTCGTTGCCAGCGCCCCCGGCCGTATCGCTTTGGTTGGCTTGACGCGCGATTGGTCCACCGCCACCGTTTCCGAGGTCGGCCAGGCGCTGCAAAACATGCGCCAATCGTCGCTGTCGGTTCGGCAGCAGGCCTACCACGCGCTGCGCAACATGAGCAATGCGGCGTACTTTGCCGATGCCGCCACCTGGCCGGCGATCGGTTACCCCGGCCCGCGCAGTTTGTAGCGGCCGGGCACGGCCATGCGCTACATGCCATACCCATGACCAACTTCACCGATCCGATTCGCGCCGGGCTCGCTCGTGGCTGGAAGGTCCACGGCGGCCCGCACGCGGCCGTGCCGGCCAGCCTCAGCTGTGATGTGGCCATCGTCGGCAGCGGCGCCGGCGCCGGCATTACGGCCGAGTTGCTCACGGCGGCTGGCCTGTCGGTGGTAATGATCGAAGAAGGGCCGCTGCGCAGCAGCAGCGATTTCAGGCAACTCGAGGCCGAGGCCTACGCCACGCTGTACCAGGACAGCGCCAGCCGCCAAACCGCGGACAAGGCCATCAACATCCTGCAAGGGCGCTGCGTCGGCGGCTCGACCACCGTCAATTGGACCAGCTCGTTCAGGACGCCGTCGACAACGCTGGCCTATTGGCGCGATCGGTTTTTGTTGCCGGAGTTGACCGACACCGCGCTGTCACCCTGGTTCCAGCAGGCTGAGCAGCGCTTGAACATCGGCCCCTGGCTGGTGCCGCCCAACGTCAACAACAGCCTGCTCAAGGAAGGCGCTGCAAAGCTCGGCATTCCTGCAGCGGCCATCTTGCGCAACGTCAAGGGCTGCTGGAACCTCGGCTCCTGCGGCCTGGGCTGCCCTACCAACGCCAAGCAATCGATGCTGGTGACAACGATCCCCGCCGCGCTGGACCGCGGCGCCGTACTGCTGGTGCAGACGCGTGCACAGCGGCTGGCCATTACCGACGGCAAGGTGCGAGCCATCGAGTGCGTGCCGGTGGCCATCAACGGCGGCCCCGGCGTCGGCGGTGCCACCCGTGTGCAGGCACTGCATGTCGTCGTGGCCGGGGGCGCCATCAACTCACCGGCGCTGCTGTTGCGCTCTGGTGTGGCCGATCCGCACGGCCGGCTCGGGCAGCGCACTTTCCTCCACCCGGTTGTGCTGTCGGTCGGTGTGTTCGATCGCACTGTGGCTGGCTGGGACGGCGCGCCGCAAACCATGTACACCGATCACTTCCTGGAGGTCGCGCCGGTCGACGGGCCCATCGGCTACAAGCTCGAAGCGCCGCCGTTGCACCCGGTGATCGCGTCGTTGACGTTGCCCGGCTTCGGCGCGGCGCAAAGCCGTGCGATGAAGGATTTTGCCAACACCCATGCGTTGCTGGCGTTGTTGCGCGACGGCTTCCACGATGGCGCGCCAGGTGGCCGCGTCAAGCTGCGCAGCGACGGCTCACCGCTGCTGGACTACCCGCTGACGGACTTCGTGCTCGACGGCGCCCGCCGTGCGCTGCTCAGCATGGCCGAGATCCAGTTTGCAGCCGGCGCGCGCCGCGTGACCCCTGGCCACGAGCAGGCCGTGCCGTACACCAACTGGGGCGACGCCAAATCGGCCATCGCTGCGTTCGACATGAAGCCCTACCTGACCAAGGTCGTCAGCGCCCATGTCATGGGAGGCTGCGCGATGGCCGGCAAGCCCGAGCTCGGTGTGGTGCAGCCCGACGGCCGCCACTGGCAGATCAAAAACCTGTCGGTGCACGACGGCTCGCTGTTTCCCACCAGCATCGGCGCCAACCCGCAGCTGTCGATCTACGGCCTGGTCAACATGCTGGCCACCCGCCTGGCACGCCAGCTCAGCAGCCGCGACGTGCGGCTGGCCTGAGACGGCCGCTGGCGATGCTGGCAAGGCTGCAACAAGCGCTGACGCTGGGCGCACTGCTGCTGGCGGCGGGGTGGGCCTGGCTGGCCTCGCGCAGCGGGCACCCTGGCTGGGCGGTGGCCGGGGTGTTGTTGGTCATCGGCGGCTACGCGCTGGTACTGGGGCTGGAATTTTTGCTGCTGCACCGCGTGCATGGCGACGACCCGACGCCGCGCGCGCGGCCGCGGCAACTGTTGCGCGCCTGGTGCGGCGAGGTGCTGTCGGCCCCGGCCGTGTTCTGCTGGCGACAGCCGTTTTTCAGCCGTCGCTGGCCGGACCGGGTACCGGCCGATTCACTCGGGCACCGTGGCGTCGTGCTGGTGCACGGCTTCGTCTGCAACCGCGGCCTGTGGAACCCGTGGCTGGCCAAGCTGCAGGCGCAGCAGGTGCCCTTCATTGCTGTCGATCTGGAGCCGGTGTTCGGCTCCATCGATGCGTACAGCCACGTGATCGAAGCGGCTGTGCAGCGCCTGGAAAAGGCCACGGGCCAAGCCCCGGTGATCGTGGCGCACAGCATGGGCGGGCTGGCTGTGCGGCGCTGGTGGGTCGAGCACGGCAACGACCGCCGGGTGCACCGCGCAATCACCATCGGCACACCGCATCGCGGCACCTGGCTGGCCCGTTTTGCGTTGAGCGCCAATGGCCGCCAAATGCAACCAGAGTCCGAGTGGCTGCGCTCCATCGCCGCGCGCGAGACAGCGGCCCGAGCCACGCATTTCACGTGCTTCTACAGCCATTGCGACAACATCGTTTTTCCGCCGATCGCAGCCACCTTGGCCGGTGCCGACAACCGGCATTTAGCAGCCGTGGCCCACGTGCACATGGCCGATCGGCCAGAGCCGTGGCAGGAGTTGCAACGCTGGCTGCAAACGCCGGCGACAGAGTCGAAATTGAAGGCAGAGCCAAGGCCAGAGGCGGAAGTCAAGCCAGCCGTCAGGCCAGCGGCCAAGCCAAAACCAGAGCCAGAGGCAGAGGCAGAGCCTGAGCCTGCGCCGTAGCCGTAGCCGTAGCCGTAGCCGCAGCCGTAGCCGTAGCCGTAGCCGTAGCCGTAGCCGTAGCCGTAGCCGCAGCCGCAGCCGTAGCCGTAGCCGCAGCTGTAGCCGTAGCCGCAGCCGCAGCTGTAGCCGTAGCCGTAGCCGCAGCTGTAGCCGTAGCCTTAATCTGAGGCCGAGCCGGCCATCCGCGCAGCGGTCAACCCGGCACAGGCTCCGCACTGAATCGGCGCTCACCGGCCAGCACCGCTCCGGCTGCGATCTCGCCCTTATTCGCAATGCGCTCGCGCACGTTGCGGTACAGCGGCGTGAAGTCCGGTGCTGTGGCTGCAAAGAGCTGCTCGAAGCCGTCGATCACGAAGTAGGTGCTTTGGTAGCTGTCGATGACGTAGCGGCTGCGCATGATGCGCGCCAGGTCGAATGGCACCCGCGTTGCAGCCGGTGACCGCACGCTGTGCGGCAGCTCGCCGGCCGAGCTCAGGATGCCGGCGCCGTAAGCGCGAAGGCCTTGCGGTGTGCGGATAAGGCCGAATTCCACCGTGTACCAGTACAGGCGCGCCAGCAGCTCGGCAGCGTCGAGCCGGCTGGCTTTCATGCCGCCGGCGCCGTAGGCCTGCATGTAATCGGCAAACACCGGGTTGAAGAGCAACGGCACGTGGCCGAACAGATCGTGGAAGACATCGGGCTCGACAACGTAGTCGAACTCTTCGGGCTTGCGGATCCAGTCGGTGACCGGAAAACGCCGCCCCGCCAGCAGCGCAAAGAAGGCCTCCTCCGGAATTAGCCCCGGGACACCGACGATCTGCCAGCCGGTGGCTTTCACCAGCTTTTCGCTCACGTCATCGAAGCGCGGAATTTGCTCGGGCGCACCCAACTGCTGCACCGCGGTGATGAACTCGTCGCAGGCCAGCCCCGGCAGCTGCTGCACCTGCCGCGCATACAAACGGCGGTAGGTGTCGTGGTCGGCCGGGCTGTAGCTGGCCCAGTCTTGCCGGCAGGTGTAGTCGCTGCCCGCACGGGCGTAGTTGCCGCGCGGCGGGCGGCTGCCAGTGCCGTAGGTCACGGGCGCGACGCCCTTGTTGACGCCCTTGTTGACGCCCCTGTCGATGTCGGGGTCGACAGCCGCATTCACGCCCGACTTCAGGCCCGCATTCAGGCCAGCATCCAAGCCCGCATCCACACCCGTTCCAGCGCCCGAGCCGGCGCCGCCGTCGTGACAGTCAGCGCCGCCCACGCGCGTCAGGCCTTGGTCAACACGCCGCGGCGCATCTGATCGAGCTCGATGCTCTCGAACAGCGCCTTGAAGTTGCCTTCGCCGAAGCCCTGGTCGCCTTTGCGTTGGATGAACTCGAAGAAGATCGGCCCGAGTTGGTTCTCGCTGAAGATTTGCAACAGCAACTCACCGGCCTTGCCGTCGATCAGCACCTTGCGGCGCTGCAGCTCGGCGACGTCTTCGCCGTGGCCCGGGATGCGCTTGTCGACCAGCTCGTAGTAGGTGTCGATGGTGTCCAGCAGCTTCACGCCGCTGCTGCGCAAACGGTCCACCGTCGGCAGCAGATCACGGGCTCCGAGCGCGATGTGCTGAATGCCTTCACCGTGGTAGTTGTCCAGATATTCCTGGATTTGCCCGGCTTTCTCATTGCCCTCTTCGTTGATCGGGATGCGGATCTTCCCGCAGGGGCTGGTCATGGCTTTGCTCTTGACGCCGGTGACCTGGCCTTCGATGTCGAAGTAGCGCACCTCGCGGAAGTTGAACAGCCGCTCGTAAAAATCAGCCCACTCGCCCATGCGGCCGCGGTAGACGTTGTGCGTCAGGTGGTCGATGTAGGTCAGGCCATGGCCCGTGGGGTTCAGCGTCGCGCCCGTGACACCCGCGAGGGGCTCGAAGTCGACATCGAAAAAGCCGATGTTGCCGATCTGCCCCTCGGCGGCGCCGCCTTTGCCGCGCCAGCGGTCAACCAGATAAATCAAGCTGTCGCCGATGCCCTTGACGGCCGGGATGTTGAGCTCACCTGGCCCTGCAGTGCCGGCGTAGCCCCAGGCGCCCAGCGCCTGCGCCCGCGCGTAGGCAGTGCGCGCGTCCTGCACACGAAAGGCGATGGCGCAGATGCTCGGGCCGTGCATACGCGCGAAGCGCTGCGCGAAGCTGTCGGGTTCGGCGTTGACGATGAAGTTGATCTCACCTTGCCGGTACAGCAGCACGTTCTTGTGGCGGTGCCGCGCGATGGCCACGAAGCCCATGCGCTCGAACAGCGCGCCCATGGCGGCGGGGTCGGGCGCGGCGTACTCGATGAACTCGAAGCCGTCGGTGCCCATCGGGTTGTCCCAAGGAGTGAATTGCATTGGCATCCCCATGCGCTGAATTCGCGCTGACGTTGCGATCTTGACCAGCTGCCGACTGTAGAACCGCAGCGTTGCACTTTGCATGCGTCGGGCCCCGGTGCCGTCTGCCGCGACGCATGATTCCTGCAGAATCGGCCGCGTGCAAACCGACACGACGCTCGACGCCATCGACCGGCGCATCCTCCAGGCCCTGCAGGCGCAAGGCCGCATGAGCTACGACGAGTTGGCCGCCGGCATCAGCCTGTCGCCCAGCGCCACGCTGCGCCGCGTCAAGCGGCTTGAAGACTCGGGTGTGATAGCCGGCTACACGGCGCTCGTGGTACCCGAGCGCGTGGGCCTGGGCCTCACCGCCTACATCAGCGTGCGCCTGGCCAAAGCCGGCGACGCGCGCAGCCCGATCGACACCTTCGCCGCGGCTGTGCAGGCCTGGCCCGAAGTCGTCGAATGCGCAGCACTGACGGGCGAGATGGACTACTTGCTGCGGGTGCTGGTGCGCGACATGGCGCACTACTCGGGTTTCATCATGGACAGCCTGCTCAAGCACCCGGCGGTGCAGGATTGCAAGACCAGCTTCATGCTGCGCCGCCTCAAGGGCACCACCACCGTGCCGCTGTAAGCCGCGGCTTCAACCAGCACCGCAGCCCCGTGCAGGCTGTGCTCAACGCTGCCGCCGTGCAGCAACAACAACAAAGGGCAGACGATGGATTGGATCAATCGGGCCGCGGTCTGGCTGCAGTCGTGGCTGAGCCC
Source organism: Rubrivivax sp. (assembly GCA_026785885.1). Lineage (GTDB taxonomy): Bacteria > Pseudomonadota > Gammaproteobacteria > Burkholderiales > Burkholderiaceae_C > Rubrivivax. The sequence continues at coordinate 1,598 of JAJAZC010000149.1, read as the reverse complement.
GGACGCCGGCCTCTGGGGCTTGTTCGCTTCGGCCTTTGCTTCGGCCACGGTACTGCCGGGGTCCAGCGAGGTGGTGCTCAGCGCACTCGTCACTGCCTACCCGCATCTGGTCTGGTGGGCCTTCTTCGTGGCCTTGGGCGGCAACCTGCTGGGCGCTGTGCTGACCTTCGGCATGGGCGTGGCCGGCCGGCAGGGCTTCGAGCGTTTCAAGCGCGTGCGCGTCGATGTCGAGCGGCCCCTGGTGCAGCGCCTGCGTCGTGTCGGCCCGCCGGCGCTGGTGCTGTCGGTGTTGCCGCTGGTGGGCGACGCGCTGGTGCTGGCCGCCGGCTGGTTCCGCATGCCGTTCTGGCAGAGCTTGTTCTGGATCGCGATCGGCAAAGGTCTGCGCTATGGCCTGCTGCTGGCGGGTTTGCTGGGTCTGTTGTCGATCGGCACTTAGCGTGACCTCGACTTCTTGTTCTGCCGCGCCGCGGCTGTGCTGAGACGGGCTGACCATCCCCTCCGACACCCAACCCGCAACAGGCGACCGGGCTGACCGCCACTTTCCTCAGGCGCCGTCGGCGTCGATCTCCAACAGCAGTCGCTGTGCCGTGTCGGGCGACAGCTGCAGCAGTTCAGCGACCGCGCGCACGTCGTCCGGCAGCGCCGCGTTGTCCCAACCGTTGGCGCTGTGGCGGGCCACACGAATGGCCAGCATGACGTTGCGCGCCTGCGAACCGGCGCTTTGGGCATGGTCGTCGCTGATGCGTACCAGCAGCGAGGGCAGCCGCCATTGGCGCATCAGGGCCTGCTGCAGGTCGGCCAGCTCCACATTCAGCAGCGCCTTTTGTGCAGCCGCTGACCGCAGGCTGCTGTCGGCGCCCAGGCGGCGCTGCAGCTCCAGCGCCAGGGCCGGCGCCTGTAGCCACAGCAGCAGCTCCGCAAAGTCGTGCAGCAGCGCGGCCTCATGGATTACCGGCGCGTCGTGATCCATGCGGTGCACGGCAAAGCCGATGGCAAAGCGCGCGGCACGGCGCGATCGGCGCAGCACTTGCTCGAAGCCCTGCAGCGCCGCTGGCTCGCTGGCCAGGCGCTGGCTCACGGTTTCCTGCACGCCGAAGGCGCGAAAGAACGGCGATATGCCCAGCATCACCAGCGCTTCGGTGACGGTCTCCACCTCGCTGCCGTCACGGCCGCGGCGCTGGTGCGCCACATGGGCCAGCAGCTTCAGCGTCATTAGCGGGTCGCTGCCCAGCGCGTCGGCCAGCAGGTGCGCGTCGACCGCGTCTTCATCGGCGCGCAACTCCTCGAGCGCGTCGGCCGTGCGGTCCAGCACCGGCAGCCGTTCGCAGTCGAAGCGCGCCACCCAGGCCGTCAGGTCACGGGGGGCTTGCTCGATGAAGGGTGGCGGTGGCGGGGTCATGGGCGGCTGTGCATGCCGGGGTGCGGCGGTGGCGTCTGTGTCCGTGTCCGTGTCTGTGTCTGTGTGCGGTTTTGCGGCGGGCTCCGCCACTGGGTCTGCTTCCAGGTCGGGCTCAGGGTCTTAGTTTTCATTCGACACCCGTGTCCGCATCCGCATCCGCATCCGCATCCGCATCCGCATCCGCATCCGCAAGGGC
>JAJAZC010000148.1 GCA_026785885.1 Rubrivivax sp. | reverse complement strand
CCAACGGCAAGGCCGAGCGGTTCATCCGATCGGCACTGCGCGAGTGGGCTTATGGCTGGACATACCAGCACTCAACGCAGCGCACTGAAGCGCTTGCCAGCTGGCAACACCACTACAACTGGCACCGGCCTCACAGCGCCAGCGGCAGCCAAGCGCCTATGTCCCGGCTTCCTGATTCAGGGAACAACGTCTTGACGGTTCACAGCTAGGGTCTGTAATTAGCCCTAAACCAGGCGGCATCAAACGCGCCCGTCACAGCAGCCCGCGCCTACGGGCCAGCGCCATCAGCCTTTCGATCTCACGGTCGTGCACGCCCCGCGCCTGCAATGCCGATGCCGTCTCTGCCAGGTACTGCAAGGTGCTGCCGTAACGGCCGCTGGCATGGCGCAGGATGTGCTCGATGTCGTCGTCGGGTAGGCGCGGCAGGCAGGCCGGGCTGCTGCGGCTGAGCGTGAATGCCAGCGCCTGCACGGGCCCCTGCGCCGTGCGGCAGTTGAGCAGGCGCGGGTCGTAGACGCCGGTGGGCATCTCGCGCGTCCACAGCCGTTCCAACTCCGCTTCGACAGTCTCGGCCCGAAGCCGGTAGACGACGCCGCAGCAGGCGCCGCCGGGCAACAGCGCAAACACCAGGCCCGGCTGTTGCGGCGTGCCGCGGTTGACGCGCGAGCGCATGCGCAAGGTGCGGTGCCAGCCGTGGAGCAACGCGGGGCGGTGCTCCACGGCGTCGAATTACGGGCGCCAGATCAAAGACGCATAACCGAAGATCCAGTGCTCGCCATGACCGCGCCAAGCTTGGTGCAATCGCCGCAGCGAAACAGCCGGGTCGCGCAACACCGGATCCGGCGCGATGGGATCGGCGATTGCCGCCGCTGGCGAAGTGTCGTCACTCACGGCGCGCAGCATCGCATGCCGGGGGCGCGCATCGGCTGTCGGCAAGCGGCGCGCGATGGCCTTTTGCGCGGCACCGCCTGGATTGACGGTGTAACTCGGTTACTGCATGATCGTCGCCATGGTTACAGAAGCAGCACCCATCCATCCGACCGTTGCCGCCGTCACGCAGCGCATCATTCAACGCAGCCTGGCCACACGCAGCGCCTACCTCGAACGCGTCGCGCGCATGTCCGGCCGGCCACCGGGCGTGGACCGCATGGGCTGCGCCAACGTCGCGCATGCTTTTGCGGCCTTGCCGGCCAGCGACAAGTTCCGTGTCGTCACCGAGAAAGCACCGCACCTGGCCATCGTCACGGCCTACAACGACATGTTGTCGGCGCACCAGCCCTACGAGACGTATCCCGCATTGATCCGCGACGAGGCACACCGCCACGGCGCCACCGCGCAGGTGGCCGGCGGAGTGCCCGCCATGTGCGACGGCGTCACCCAGGGCCTGCCCGGCATGGAGCTCAGCCTGTTCTCGCGCGACACCATCGCCATGGCCACCGCCATTGCCCTGAGCCACGATGTCTTCGATGCCGCATTGCTGCTGGGCGTGTGCGACAAGATCGTGCCGGGGCTCTTGATCGGCGCGTTGCACTTCGGCCATCTGCCGTGTGTCTTCGTGCCCGCGGGGCCGATGAGCACCGGCCTGAGCAACGTCGAGAAAAGTCGCGTGCGCGAGCAGGCCGCGCAAGGCCTGGTCGGCCGCGACGTGCTGCTGGCGGCCGAGAGCGCGGCCTACCACGGCCCCGGCACCTGCACCTTCTACGGCACCGCCAACAGCAACCAGATGCTGCTCGAAGCGATGGGCTTGCACGTGCCCGGTGCGGCCTTCGTGCACCCGCACGACGGCCTGCGCGAAGCACTCACGCGCCAGGCTGTCCGCAGCGCGCTGGCCATCACCGGGCGGCAGCGCTACACGCCGATCGGGCGGCTCGTCGACGAGCGGGTGATCGTCAACGCGATGGTGGCGTTGCTCGCCACCGGCGGCAGCACCAACCACCTGATCCACTGGGTGGCAGTGGCGCGCGCGGCCGGCATCGTGATCGACTGGACTGACTTTGCCGAGCTGTCGGCGGCAACGCCGCTGCTGGCCCGCGTGTACCCCAACGGCAGCGCCGACGTCAACCAGTTCCAGGCGGCAGGCGGCCCCGCCTGGGTGCTGCGCGAGCTGATGGACAGCGGCGGCCTGCACCGCGACGTGGCCACCGTCGATGCCCGCGGTTATGCGGCCTACGCCGAGGTGCCTGCGCTGGCGTCCAAGCCGGACGGCGCTGCGCTGGCCTGGTCGGCACTGCCGGCCGTGAGCCCCGACAGCAGCGTCGTGCGCACGGCAGCGCAGCCGTTTTCTGCATCGGGCGGGCTCAAGCTGCTGCAGGGCAACCTGGGGCGCAGCGTGATCAAGGTCTCGGCCGTGCCCGACGACCACCATGTGATCGAAGCGCCGGCCCGTGTGTTCGACAGCCAGAGCGCGCTGCTGCTGGCTTTCAAGGCCGGTGAGCTGAACCGCGATCTGATCGTTGTAGTGCGCTTTCAGGGCCCGCGTGCCAATGGCATGCCGGAGCTGCACAAGCTGACGCCGCCGCTGGCGGTGTTGCAAGGCCAGGGTTTCAAGGTCGCACTGGTCACCGACGGCCGCATGAGCGGCGCCAGCGGCAAGGTGCCGGCCGCCATCCACGTCAGCCCCGAGGCGCTGGCCGGCGGGCCGCTGGCCAAACTGCGCGACGGCGATGTGATCCGGCTCGATGCCGTGGCCGGCACGCTGCAGGCGCTGGTCGACGAGCCCACCTGGGCCGCGCGGCAAGCCGTGCAGCCCAGCGCAGAGCACACAGCAACCCACGCCCACGACCTGGGGCGCGAGTTGTTTGCCGGCTTGCGGCGCAACGTGATGAGCGCCGAGGCCGGCGCGGTGACCTGGCTCTGATGACATGAAGATCGTCAACACACTCGAACTCGCCCAGCACGGCCCGGTAATTCCGGTCATCGTGATCCAGCGCCTGGCAGACGCGGTACCGCTGGCGCGTGCGCTGGTGGCCGATGGCGTGCGGGTGCTGGAGGTCACGCTGCGCACGCCGGTGGCGCTAGCCGCCATCGAAGCCATCGTGCGTGCGGTGCCCGAGGCTATCGTCGGTGCCGGCACCATCCGCAGCGCAGCCGACGCCCAAGCAGCCAGTGATGCCGGCAGCGTGTTTGGCGTCAGCCCCGGCTACACCACAGCGGTCGGCGCGGCATGCCGTGATGCCGGGCTGCTGCTGCTGCCGGGCGTGGCCACGGCCAGCGAGGTGATGGCCGCGCAGGCCGATGGCCTGTCGTTCCTGAAGTTCTTTCCGGCCACGGCGGCCGGCGGCATCCCGCTGCTCAAGGCGCTGGCCGGCCCGTTCCCGGACGTGCGCTTTTGTCCCACCGGCGGCATCACGCCACAGAGCGCACCGCAGTTTCTGGCGCTGCCCAACGTGGCGGTGTGCGGTGGCTCGTGGCTGACGCCGGCCGATGCGGTGGACCGCGGTGACTGGGCGCTGATCACGCGTCTGGCGCAGGCCTGCGCAGCGCTGCGCGCGGCCGAGTAGCGCGGCCGAGTAGCGCGGCGGCGCAAGCACCGCAAGCACCGCAAGCACCGCGGCGTCGCAGCGGGGGCTGTCAGGCAGGCTGCTCGGGCGCTATCGGCAGCACCGGCAGCAGCAGCACCAGCAGCGGCAGCGGCAGCGTGCGGGCCGGCGTGTCGGCAGCCAGCAGGCCACGCGCCACACCCTTGCGGTCGGCGGCATCGTGGTTTTGGCTAACTTTCCACTTGCTCACCTGCCGCGTCAGCGCGATGCGGATGCCGGCGATGGCGCGCAGCATCTGCTGCACATAGTCCGCAGGTGCGTCGGCCACCGCCCACGGCGCTTGACGTGCGGCTTCCTGCTGCTGCGTCAGGCCGCTGACCAGGGCGTGCAGCCAGGGTGCGTCTTGTACCGCCTGAGCACAACGTGGCCGTGCACGACGCAGTAGTTCCAGGTCGGTACGACCTTGTGCGTGGCGGCCTTGCTCGGGTACCAGGACGGTGTGACGTAGGCCTGCGTGCCGTTGAACACCGCCAGCACGGTCTGCCCGGCGGCGTGTTGCCACAGCGGGTTGGCGCGCGCGACGTGGCCGTAAAGCGTGCCGTGTTCACCCCTGTCCGCCGTTCAGTGCCGGTACTGCAGCGGAAAGTGGTCGGCGGTGATGCCGTCGGCGCTGGGAGTCACCAGCGTGGTCAGCGGGTGCTGCTGCATCAAGGCCTGCAGCGCAGCGCCGTCGTGCTGCTCGAAGTGGCGCGGCATGTACCTGCTGCGGGGTCGCTGTGCGGCGTTGCTGCGTTGCGCATTGCGCATTGCGCATTGCGCATTGCGCATTGCGTGTTTCGTGTTGCGTGTTGCGTAGCCGCGTAGCCGCGTAGCTGCGTAGCTGCGTAGCTGCGTAGCCGCGTAGACGCGTAGCTGCGTTGCGTGCCGATGCGTAACCGCGTTGCTGCAATGGAGCGGTGGCGCTGCCGCGGCTTACCAGCTGCCGCTGTTGGGCATCGAAGCCCAGGGCTCTGCCGGGGCCTTGGCAGCGCCGGCCTGCAGCAGCTCGACGGAGATGCCGTCGGGTGACCGCACGAAGGCCATGCGGCCGTCGCGCGGCGGGCGCAGCACCGTCACACCGTGGTCGGCAAGGCGCTGGCAGCTGGCGTAGATGTCATCGACCGCGTAGGCCACATGGCCGAAGTTGCGGCCGCCGCTGTAAACCTCAGCCTGGCCATCGGCAGCGGGCCAGTTGTGGGTCAGCTCGATCTGCGCGTTGTTGTCACCCGGCGCGGCAAGGAACACCAGCGTGTAGCGGCCGGCTTCGTGGTCGCGGCGCGAGAGCAAATCGAGCCCGAGTGCATCGCGATAGAAGTGCAGCGAAGCTTCGATGTCGGTCACGCGGACCATCGTGTGCAGGTATTTCATGTCGGGATTGTGTGGGCAGCCAGCGGTGGCTAGCGGTTGCGCTCAAGGTCCAGCTTGATGTCGGACTTGATGTCGGACTTGATCTCGGATTTGAGCTCGGATTTGAGCTCGGACTTGATGTCGAAAATCAGGCAGGTGGTCGAGCCGTGTGCATAGAGCCGGCCGTCGGGGCCGAGCAGGCGGGCCTCGGCCGTGGCGGTCTGGCCGCCGACGTGGATGACTCTGCCTTCGGCGCGCACACGCTGCACATCGGGCCGGATGGCGCGGATCAGGTTGACCGTCAACTCCAGCGTCGTGTAGCTCTTGCCCGCCGGCAGCGCCGTGTGCACGCAACAGCCGAGTGCTGAATCCAACAGCGTGGCGTACCAACCGCCGTGCACGGTGCCCAGCGGGTAAAGAAACGCCCGCCGGGTGTGCCCTGGAAGACAGCGCGGCCATGAGCCACGTCGATGAGCAGGAAGTCCATCGTCTGGCCGATCACCGGGTACGGTAAGCGGCCGTCGAGCATGGCCTGCATCAGCTCCAGGCCGCTCAGGCGCGCTGCAACGTCGGCCGCAGTGACGCCGGCACCGGGGCTGCGCGCAAAGCGGAATTGTTGTCCGGCTTCAGCTTCGAGCCAGTCGTCGAGTGTGCTGGCCATGGTCGGGTGCGGGTGGGTTCGGCGCTCGGTAGATGGCGTGTGACGTGTGACGTGCTGCGACATGCTGCGACGTGCGACGCCCAACGCCCGTTTTCAGACCGGCACGGTGTAGTTCAGCGTCATGCGGCCACCGTCGACAACGACGATCTCGCCGGTGATGTAGCTGGCGGCGTCGCTGAGCAAGAAGGCCACGACATCGGCAATCTCGGCCGGCTCGCCCAGGCGCTTCATTGGCGTGCGGCTCAAGATGCGGGATTTGGCTTCGTCGCTGGTCAGCACCGCGTTGCGCGCCAGCTCGGTAGCGATGGTGCCGGGTGCCACCGCGTTGACACGCACGCCCTGATCGGCCAGCGCAAGCGCCATCACGCGGGTTAGTTGGTTGATGGCACCTTTGCTGGCGTTGTAGCTGGCGATGGTGGGAATGGCCAGCGTGCCGTTGACCGAACTCATGTTGACGATGGCGCCGCGCGCGGGCCCGGCGTTGGCCACCAGCGCGCGCGCCACCGCCTGGCCGGCCAAAAAGTGGCCTTTCAGGTTGACGGCGATGACGGCGTCCCAGTCGGCCTCTGTGATGTCCAGAAACGGCGCGGCCTTGAAGATGCCGGCGTTGTTCACGAGACCGTCGACACGGCCAAAGTGCGCCAACGTGGTCACCAGTGCTGCATCGACATCGGCCTTGCTGGCGACGTTGCAGTGGCAGTAAACCGCCTGCGCACCGGCGGCCCGGAGTTCATCGGCCAGCGCGCGGCCTCGGCTGTCGGCCAGGTCCCACAGCGCGACGGCAGCGCCGTCGCGCGCCAGGCGCCGGGCGCAGGCCTGGCCTATGCCCTGGGCACCGCCGGTGATGACGATGACACGGCCGTCGAGCGCGAAGTGAACGCCTGTCGGCCGGTCGTCCTGCGTCACGCAATTTCCTTGGTCTGGTCCAGCCACACCGCCATGCCCTGAGCGTTGAGCTCGAGGTCGATGGCCAGCAGCTCGGTGATCTGCTGATCGTTGAAGCCACAGCCGTGCTCGCGCAGGCTGCGAACGAAGAGTTCGAGTTGCGCTTGCTTGAGCGCGTCGTGGCGGTTCGGTGCATGGCGCAGGCGCTCGGCCATCGCTGCCATATCGGCCAACAGCTGCAGCAGCAAGGCACCCAGGCGCGGCACGTCGCCGACACGGCCGTAGTGCGTCAGGTACACGCACTGCGGCTGCAGCGCCAGCAGACGGTGGATAGAAGCCTGCAGCGCCGGTGGATCGAACTGCACCGGTGTCGACGTTGGCACGATCCAGGGCCCGCGCGCGGTGTCGAGTTCGCGGTAGCTCAGGCCGAAGGTGTCACCGGTGAACCAGCCACGCGAGGCAGCGTCCCAGATGCAGTGGTGGTGGCGCGCGTGGCCGGGTGTGTGCGCCAGCAGCAGCGGCCGGCCGGCCAGCAGCACGGTGCTGCCGTCGGTACTGGTGTCCACCCGCGCCGCGGGCACCGGCAGCAGCGCACCGTAGGAGCGGGCCATTTCCTCAGCCCCGTACACGGCGCTTGCGCCCTGCCACAGCGCCGTGGGGTCGATCATGTGGCGCGCGCCGCGCGGGTGCACCAGCAGGCGCGCGCTCGGCAGCTGTTGCATCAGTTGCCCGACGCCACCGGCGTGGTCGAGGTGCACATGCGTCGGGATCACGAGGTCGACCGCATCGGGCGCCAGGCCCAGTGCCTGCAGCGTGGCCAGGAGCCGCGGCACCGCGAAGGCCGTGCCGGTGTCGATGAAAGCCGCACGGCCGCCGTGCACCAGCAGATAGGCAGCGTCGAACTGCTCGCGGTGAAAACCGGTGTCGACGGCGACGATGCCGTGACCCAGGTCTTGAGCAAAAGAGGGCAGGGCGGTCATGGCGCCAAATCGATGCGCCAGCTCAGCAGCGAACCCTCGCGCGCCGCCGCGGCTCTCATCGAGCGATCAGGCTGCGCCCAGGATCGTCCACAGCCGCGCAATCTCGGCCGCACCGTCGTTGCCCTTGACGCTGCGCAAGGTTTGCACAGCCGCGCTTTTGGTCTTGGGCGACTGCAGCTGCGCCATACCCAGCCGCAACTTGGCGTCTTCGGCGCGTTTTAGGTTGCCTTTGACGATGCCCTCTTGAATCAGCGCGATGCCTTTGTCGACCTCACCCAGTGAAACGAGGCCGTAGCCGATCTTGACCAGCGTATCGCCTTCTTTCATCGCCTTCGCTTCGTCGATCTGGCCTTCGAGCGTGGCCTTGGCCTCGCCCTCTTGCTTAATGGCCAGATCACGCAGGCGCTGGTGGCGGCCGGCCTCAGAACCGGTGCCCAGAGCGCCGGCCTTGAAGCCCTGGTCGGCGATGCGGCGGGCTTCGGCTGGCAGCCCGGCCTGCAAAGACAGCTGCGCCATTTCCATGAAGTCGTCGGTCTTGCTCAGCGTGCCGCTGGCCAGACGCAGGCGCATCAGATCGAGCGCAAAGCGGTCAGCAAAACCGGCCTTGCGCGGCAAGCGGCCCAGATAGGCGCTCCAGTAGTCCTTCTTCGGGTGGTGGGTCAGCAGCTTTTCCAGCGTGACGATGTAGCCGTTGCTGTTGCCGGTACGTTGCTGCGCATCGGCCAAGCGCAGCAGGTCGCTTTCGTCCGGGCGGCGGCCGGCTTGCTCGGCAGCGCTGACCTGCGCCGCGGCGTCCTTGGCGATGGCGTTGTAGTCACCGCTGGCGCCCTGCAGGTAGGCCTGCATCTGGCGCACACCGGCGCTGTTGTTGCCGGCGGCAACAGCCTTGCTGATCCACTCGCCGGCCTTGGCGTTGTTGCGCAGTTGTACGTAAGCGCTGGCCAGTTGCTCGGCCAACTGCCCCTGCTCGGTGCTGCCGGCCTTGGCGTGCATCGCCTCTAGCGCCTGGATTGCGGTGCCAAAGTCGCCCGCGCGCTGCGCAGCCGCGGCCTTCATGCGGTCGATGGTCTGCTGCTCGGCAGCGCTGCGACCACCCACGGCCTCGGCCTCGCGCACCTTGGCAAGCGCCTCCTTGGCTTTGCCGGCGCGCAGCAACTCACCGGCCTGCTGCAGCGGCCGGCCGATCTCGGCCCGCACGCCTTGCGCTTGAACAGCGAACGAGCACACCGCGCACAGAGTGAGAGCGACGGCGAAGCGACCCAGCTTCCCAACACGGAACCGGCTTTGCCGGGCCGTTGGTGCACGGCTCCACTCAAGGGTGGCGAACGGCAGCGAGCTTGGCGGCTTCATAGAAACTGCTCGTTGCCAACGATGCCGATCTTGGTCACGCCCAAGCGTTGTGCGGTGGCCATGATCATCGCCACGTGTTTGTAGACAACGAGCTTGTTAGGCCGCAAGTGGACCTCGGGCTGGTCGGGCTGCGCTGCGATGGCGGCCAGACGTTGCTCGATGGCGTTGCGGTCGCCGGCCTGGATGATCTCGCCGTTCCAGCCGATAGTGCCGTCGAAGTCCACATCGATGCGCACGATCTCCGGCGGCTTGGGCGGCGGCGCAGCGTTGTTGGGCACCGGCATGTTCATCTTGACCGCGTGCGTCTGGATCGGGATCGTGATGATGAACATTATCAGCAGCACCAGCATTACGTCGATCAGCGGTGTGGTGTTGATGTCGACCATCACCTCGCCGTCGGCATCGCCCGAGGGCGTCCCCACGTTCATGCTCATGTTTATTTGTCCTGCTTAATCCGTGGATGGCCGGCGCTCATGGGCGCGGGGTCGCGCCGGCCGGTGGCTCGGTAATGAAACCGACCTTGAAGATGCCGGCGCGCTGGCATGCCACGACGATGCGGCCCACCGATTCGTAGCGCACTTCGTTGTCGCCGCGGATGTGGACCTCGGGCTGCGGCTCCTTGACGGCCTGCACCTTCAGGCGCGCGACCAGCGCTTCGGTGTCGGGCATGCGCTCCAAGCCCCAGTAGACCTCGCCGTCGCGGTTGACCGCAATGACGATGTTCTCGGGCTTGGTCTGCAGCGGCAGATTGCGTTCTTTGGGCAGATCGAGCTTGACGGACTGCGTGACCACCGGAATCGTGATCAAGAAGATGATCAGCAACACCAGCATCACGTCCACCAGTGGCGTGGTGTTGATGGTGTTGTTGAGTTGCTCTTCGCCGTCCTCGGAAGAAGCGCCTACGTTCATGGACATTCAGATTCTCCAGTCCGCCGCGGATGACGCCCGCACAGCAGGCGCCTTGCCGACGACATCACCGCTTGCCTGCAATCAGCACGTTGTGCAGATCACCGGCAAAGGCACGGGTTTCATCCATCACGGCCTTGTTGCGGCGAATCAGCCAGTTGTAGCCCATCACCGCAGGCACCGCGACGGCCAGACCGATGGCGGTCATGATGAGAGACTCGCCCACCGGACCGGCCACCTTGTCGATCGACGCCTGACCGCTGATGCCGATCTTGACGAGCGCGTTGTAGATGCCCCAGACGGTGCCGAACAGGCCCACGAATGGTGCCGTCGAGCCCACGGTGGCCAGGAAGGCCATGCCGTCCTGCAGGCGGCCCTGGATGTTGCCCACCGCACGGTCCATCGTCATCGTGACCCAGGTGTGCTTGTCGATGGCTTCGACCATCGTGCCCTCGTGGTGCTCGCTGGCCTTGATGCCTTGCTCAGCCAGGAAGCGGAAGGCCGAACCTTCCTGCAGCGCACCGACGCCGCCCTTTACGGTGCTCGCCTTCCAAAACGCATCGGCTGACGACTTGGCGCTCTTGAGCATGGCGCGCTGTTCGAACAGCTTCGTGAAAATGATGTACCAGCTGCCCATGGACATGATGACCATGATCGTCAGCGTGCCCCGGGCCACGTAGTCGCCCTGGTTCCACAGCGCTTTGAGACCGTAGGGGTTGTCGATAGCTTCTTCGGATACAGCGCCGGCCGCGGGGGCGGGTGCAGCGGCCGGTGCCGGTGCCGCGGGCGTGGCTGTCGCCGGCACTGAAGCTGCTTGCGCAAAAGCTGCCAAAGGCATGCTGAGGGCCAGTACAAAGCCCGCCAGCAGGGCGGCCAGCGACTTGGCAACCCGGGGGTGGGCTGCGATCAAACGATTGATAGACATGTGAACTCCAAAAGGGACGGGCGCGAGCGGACGCTTGGCCGCACGACAGGAAAAGGAAATTAGTTCAGCTTCCAGACGTAGTCGACTTCGAACGACGCGCCCACAGGGCGGCCGTTCTCATCGGCGCCTGGCCTGAACGCACAGTCGCTGAGCTTGGCCAGCGCCACGCGGTCGAGCAACTTGTGCTCTCGGCTCGGGCCGGCTGAACGCGCAATTTCCGCACCGGAGAGCTTGCCCTCAGCAGTGACGTTGAAGCGAATGCGCGTGGT
>JAJAZC010000147.1 GCA_026785885.1 Rubrivivax sp. | reverse complement strand
GTCGTGGCGGGTGAGGTGGTGCGCGTCGATGCCGTTTGAGATGCCCGCGATGCGGCCCCCGCTGCACCACAAGCTCATCCAGTTGCCGACGCCGTTGCCCTTGACCCTGCCCTTGACCCTGCCCGTGCTGAACCCTTCGCCCCCGCTCACCGACATTGATCTGGCGCGCCTGCAGACTCTGCTGGACACGCTGCCGGCGCCGTTGCAGCCGATGGACGTGAGCGCGCTGGACGGCTACCTCTGCGGTGTGCTGCTGCAGCCCAAACCCGTGGCCGCCGCGCGCTGGCTGGCGCAGGTCAGCGATGTCGCTGCACGACCCGCACCGCCCGGCCCGGTGCTGGATGAACTGCAAGCGCTGGTGCTGCGCCGCCATGCCGAGCTGGACGCCGCCATCGGCCAGCGCGCGTGGTTCGACCCCTGGATCTTTCCGCCGGGCGACGATGCAGATGCGGACGCTGATGCGGAACTGGATACCGATGCGGATGCCGATGCCGGTGTCGACGCCGACGCCGACGCCGACGCCGACGCCGACGCCGATGCCGACGCCGACGCCGACGCCGACGCCGATACGGATGCTGCCGATGGCGGTGACGTTGCTGATGCCGCCACCGACGCCGCCCTGGACGCCAGCGGCGCCCTGTTGCTTTGGGTGGCCGGCTTCGCTGCCGCGATGGAGCTGTTCCCGGCGCTGATGGCGCTGGACAACCCGGAGCTGATCGAGCCGCTGGCCGTGCTGTTCATGCACTTCGACGCCGACGATCTGGAAGATGCCGACGCGTTGATCGCGGTCATCCAGACACTGGAGCCGCCGCGCGATCTGGCCGAGGCCGTGCAGGACCTCGTGCGCGCGCTGATGTTGATCGCCGACGTTACGCGGCCGCGCAGCGCCCAGCCGGCGGCACGCAGCCGGCCACCGCCGGCACGCCGCAGCCAGCGTAGATCCGGCCCCGCTTCCGCTTCCGCTTCCACTTCCATTTCCACTTCCAGCCGTACACCCCGGAGAAGTCGATGACCGCCGTCCGTCCCCCGATCCCGCCGACCCCGCTTACCGCACTTGCCGTGCTGTCGCTGCTGGTCTTCAACGCCGCACAGGCCGCCGACTCCACGCCGATGAGCCCGCCGCCACCGCCCGAGCCGGCTCGTGCAGCAGCGCCCGCACAACCGCTGGCGGCCGCGCAGGCGCACCTGCAGGCGCAGCGCTACAACGCTGCGGTCGACGAACTCAAGCGCGTCAACGCCACCACCAGCGCCGACTGGAACAACCTGGTGGGCTACGCGCTGCGCAAGCAGGCCAAGCCCGATTTGGACGCTGCACAAAAGCATTACGACGCCGCACTGCGCATCAACCCGCAGCACCCGGGCGCGCTGGCGTACGCCGGTGAGCTGGCCCTGACCAAGCGCGATCTCGTCACCGCCGAGGCGCATCTGGCGACGTTGATCAAGGTGTGCACGTCGCCTTGCGAGCCGCTGGACGATCTGCGCCAGGCTGTGGCGCGCTACAAGGCTGCCAACAAAAGCTGAGAGCCCGAGTCATCGCGCAGCCAGGCCAGCGTGCGGACGCACAGGCGAAGGCTGGGCTGGGCTGGGCTTCAACCCACTCCGAACACCGCCTGCGCATGCAGGCCCAGCCCCGACGCGACGCTGGCAAAGCGGTCACCGCGCACGCGCTCGGCGGCCGGGAAGCAGGCGGCGATGCGGTCCACCAGCGGCGTCAAGCCGGTCGAGCCGCCGGTGAAGTACAGGGCGTCAACGGCATCCGGCAACACGCCGGCCTGACGCGCGGTATCAAGTGCGGCGGCCACGATCAGCGCCATGTCGGCTTCCAGCGCCGCTGCTGCCTGCGCTTCCTGCAGCGTGCTGCCCAAGCCGCTTTCCAGCACGCCCAGGTCGACTGTGGCCTGGCCTGTCTGCGCCACGTCGATCTTGGCGCGCTCGGCCGCCGCTGCCAGCGCATGGCCCAGACGCTGCTGCACGGCCTTCATCAAGCGCGTGTGGTGGCGCGCATCCGCATACCAGCCCTTCATGCCGCGCAGCTCAGCTAGCCGCACCGGGGCGTAGACGGTGTTGATCAAGTGCCAGGTGGCGAGGTCGTGGTAAACGCCACTGGGCACTTCGCGCGCCGCCTCGCCCGCACGCGCCGGCCGCTGGGCGCGGTAGCCCAGCAGCGGCAGGATGCACGCCAACTCGACATGGCGGTCGAAGTCGGTGCCGGCGCGGTGCACACCGTGGTTGGCCAGGATGTCGTCGCGGCGCTCGACCCGGTGGCGGCGCGCCGGGCCCACCCGCACCAACGAAAAGTCCGAGGTGCCGCCGCCGATGTCGGCCACCAGCACCAGCCGCTCCTGGTTGATGCGGGACTCGTAGTCCAGCGCCGCGGCGATCGGCTCGTACTGGAAGTGCAGTTCGGTGAAGCCGGCCTGGCGCGCCGCGGCTTCCAGCGCGGCCTGCGCTTGGGCGTCGCGCGCGGGCTCGTCGTCGACGAAGAAGACAGGGCGGCCGAGTACGGCGCGTGTGACGGCGGCACCGGCCTGGTCTTCGGCGCGCGCCTTCAGGTGGCGCAGATAGCCGACGACGACGTCGCGGTACCTGACTGCGCGGCCGCTGCCGATGTCGGTGCTTTGATCGAGCAGGCTGGAGCCTAGGATGCTTTTCATCGAGCGCATGAGCCGGCCGTCGAACCCTTCGACATACGCCGCCAGCGCGGCGCGGCCGTACAGGCGCTCGGCCTCCAGTTGCTGCGGTGGCGTGTCGGCGCGGTAGAAAACTGCCGTCGGCATCGTCGGCTGCCCGGCTTCGAGTGCGACCAGGTGCACGCCGGCACCCGCCAATGGCAAGGCCACCGCCGAATTGGAGGTGCCGAAATCGATGGCGACAAAATCGGCGGTCGTTGGCATGCCCAGGGCGCGGCGGTTGGAAAAAGGGCGCGATTCTAGCCACGCGCCGGTGCGCTTGCGCCGCGCAGCCGAGCGCCGTGATTTGAGGCACGGCGTGCTGTGGCAGCGCGCGGTGCCAAGCGCGCAGCGGTGCTGCGCAAGCTCCACACTGCTCACCAACGCACACGTTCCAAGGCACCCACGATGAGCCAGGCCCGCACACCGTATCGATGGTTCTCAGGCTGGCGCACCCCGCCCGCGCCGTTGGCTCCTGATGCGGCGGACATGGGCACGGCCCTCGGTCTGGACCAGAGCCTGACGCCGCTGTCGTCGGCCGAGCCCGCGAGGCATGCGGGGCCGTTTTCGCGTCAACCGGCGCCGCCCTCAGCCGGCAGCTGGGTGGGCCGGCTGGTGCGTCGCCCCCGGATTTCCAGCTGACAGGCGCGCAAAACTGCAGCGTCGCGGTGCGACCGATGCGTTCATTGCTGAAGGCCCACCGATAGAATGAGTGCGATGTCGCGTTTGTCGTTCAAAGAGCAGGTTTTGCGGGTCCGTGAGGACGCGATCATCAGCAGCGTCAACCGCCTGCTGGCCGACAAGGGCTTTGACCTGATGACAGTCGACGAGGTCGCAGCCGATGTCGGCATCGCCAAAGCCAGCCTGTACAAGCACTTTGCTTCCAAGGAAGCGCTGGCCGCCGCGGCCATGGTGCGGTTGATGCAGCGCACGCAAGCCCTGGTGGAGCAGCAAGCCGCACGCACCGACGCCACGCCGCTGCAGCGCCTGCAAGCGATGACGCGCTGGGCGCTGGAGCTGCAGCTGGCCGGTGAGATGCCCAGCGTGCCGTCGCAAAACTCCAGCCTGCGCGCCGAGCTGATGGCCAGCCAGGCCTATCTGGATATGCTGATGCAGGTCAGCGAGGTGCTGGGCGGCTGGATTCACCAGGCCCAGGCCAGCGGCGACATCGACCCCGCGCTGCCGTCCGAAGTGGTGCTGTACACGATCTACGCCCGCGCCTGCGACCCGGTGCCCGCGTTCCTCAAAGCCGGTGGCAGTCACAGCAACGAGCAAATCGTCGACTGGGTCATGACCACCTGCTGGCGCGGCCTGCAGCGCTGACGTTTCCAGCCGCCCTGAGCGGCACCGTCAGCGGACTTTCAGCGCGCCTTCAGCGGATCAGCAATGCCGGTGTGCTGCAGGCGGCCAGCACCTTGGTGGCCACCGAGCCCATCACCAGGTTGGTCAGCGAGCCGTGCCCGTGCGAGCCCAGCATGACCAGATCGAAGCGGCCTTTCTCCGCCGCGGCCGCGATGGTCTCGCCGGCCGGCCCCGCCTGCACGAGGTACTGCGTCGACAGTTCGTGGCGGGCGAAGAACACCCGAATCGGTCGCAGCACCTTTTCTGACAGACCGTCCTGGTAGTCCTTGACGGTGACTTTGCCCAGCACCGCGGCCGCGCGCGGCGGCATTGGCAGCAGCACGTGCAGCACCGTGTATTGATGATGGCTGCCCAGCCAGTCGTCGTGCGCAGCCAGGTAGGCCAGCATGCGCTTGCTGAAAGAGCTTCCATCGACGGCGACGAGTATCTTCATGCGGCATTTCCCGAGGTGCCAGGCCACGGCGGCCAGCGCCGGAGTATGCGGCTGGCCTGCCCCCAGCGGGTTGATCTGCAGCAAGGTCTGGCCGCACGCAGACCGGCGACCAAATCGCGACCGAACCACGATCAAACCTCGATGACCCGACCGGGGTCGAAGCCCGCGTGTTCGCCCTTGTGCGCCACGCCGCGCGCCTGGCACACCACGCGTGTGGCGCGGCTGGCGGGGCGATCGACGAGGTAGTCGTGGCGGCAGTGCAGGTGGCCGTGCAGCCAGACGTCGGCCCTGGCGATGAGATCGTCATCGGCGTTGCAGAAGCTGGCCGTGCCGGGCTGCGCGCCGTAGCGCGGATCGGCGCTGCGCAGGCTGGGCGCGAAGTGCGTGATGACCAGCGTACGGTCCCACGCGTCCTGCTGCGCGCTGGGCGGCCGGCGCTGCAGCTCCAGCGTCAGCCAGTCGCGGCAGCGCAGGCTTTCTTCGCGCACCGCGGGCGCGTCGAAGGGCTGGCCGTGGCGCGTCGTGGCCATCAGGCGCAGGTAGTAGGCGGCAGCGCGTTCTGCACGCGCACGGCCCGCCGCGCCGAACAGATCGAAGTCGCTCCAGCGGGTGCTGCCCAGCACGCGCACGCGGCGGCCATCGGCGCCGGTGAGCACGCAAGTCTCACGCTCCAGCAACGTGAAGTTCAGGCGTGCACAGAGCTCGCGCAGGCCCGCGCTGGCGGCGTCGAAGTCACGGCCGTCGAACTCGTGGTTGCCTGCCACCACCAGCACCGGCACCGGCCAGCCGGCGAAGCGGCGGTAGCCGTCCCAGCGGCTGTCGATGTCGCCGGCAAGCACCAGCAACTCGGCGCCAGGCGCCGGCTCGGGGTCGAAGGTTTCGGTCTCCAGGTGCAGGTCGGACAGCAGCTGCAGCTTCATGGCGCCGCCGCGTCAGCCAGCCACTCGACCCAGGCGCCGTGCGGGTGCGCCCGCGCCAGCAGCAGGTCAGCGCCTGTCGGCCACCGTTGGCAGCGCAACTCCATTGCCTGGCTGGGCTGCGGCGGCTCCAAGCGCAGCCAGGCCAGCGGCGCGTCCGGGGTCGCGGTGGCGGCGGCGGCTTGCATCAGCGCGGTGATGGCCAGCTGCTCGCCGGCCGGCATGTACTGCCACATCACCGAGTGCATCAGCACCCAGGCCTGCCCGGGCCGCCGCTGCGCCAACTGCTGCTGAACGAAGTCGACGGCGCTGGCGCGTTGCACGCTGACGTTCTGCACCGCCATCTGGGTGCGGGCCACGCCGATGGCGATGCGCAGGCGCTGCAAACGCTCAGGTTGATCGGCCCAGACATAACTTTCCAAAAGCAAGTCTTCGCCGGCTGCGGCAAGGTCGATCGGCTGCACGTCGCAGGCGGCGCGGCGTCGAATGTCCAGCGCGACGCCGGACAAGCCCTGCGGCGCCGGCCCGCGCCACCCAGGCTGCAGCACCAGCGGCGCGTCGGCGCGACCCCAGGCCCAGGCGTCGGTCTGCAGGCGGTGGCAGTCGGCCCACAAGTTGAGGCCGGCAGAAGCGCCGATTTCCATCAGTGCCAGCGGCAGCCCCGTGCGCTGCGCGATGTGCAGCAGGCCGGGCAGCAGCACGGCGCTGCGCTGCACCTCGTTGGTCTGCGGGGGCCAGGCCAGGGCACGCTGCAGCGTGCCGCCCTGCGCTACGAAGGCCAGCGCCACGGCAGCTTGCAAGGCTTTGTCGTCTGCCGGTGCCGCGGCGGGCGGCCACAGCGTCGACCACGGCTGCAGACCCTGCAGCGCCAGCTGGTGCAGGCCGGCCAGCAAACGCAGTGGCACGGCCGCAGCGGCGGGATCGTCGGCAATGGCAGCAATGGCGGCAAGCCTGTCGTGTGGGGCGCGGTTCTCGTGCAGCCAGCGCGCGGCGGCGCCGAGCACACGGCCGGAAAACGGCGCGCCGTTGCCCAGGCACCAGCGCTGCTGCTGATCAAAAGCCGCCAGCAGTGCGGTACTCAATGGCGAACCCGCGGCCCCACCTGCAACAGTCCTGCGGCAACGGGCTACAGCGCGGCCAGCCGCTCGTGGATCTGCGCCTGCGTGGCCGGCAGTTCGGGTGGCAGGTGGTGCTCCAGCTGATTGAAGAGCTCGGTGTGCAGCACCAGCTCCTGCTGCCAGGCGGCCTTGTCGATGCCGACCACGCTGGCAAACTGATCGCGCGTGAAGGCCAGCCCGTCCCAGCGCAAATCGTCGTACCGCGGGCTGATGCCGAAGACGTTGTCGCTGCCGCCGGCACGGCCTTCGAGGCGGCCGATCATCCATTCCAGCACGCGCATATTTTCGCCGTAACCGGGCCATACGAACTTGCCACTCATTTCGCCACTTTGTGCCTTGCGGAACCAGTTGACGCAATAGATGCGCGGCAGCTTTGCACCAGCCGCGGCCAGCTTGTCGCCCAGGCCCAGCCAGTGCTGAAAGTAGTCGGCCATGTTGTAGCCGGTGAAGGGCAGCATCGCAAACGGGTCGCGGCGTACGGCGCCGTTGCCGCCGGCCATCGCGGCTGTGGTTTCGCTGCCCATCGTGGCCGCCATGTACACACCCTCGACCCAGGTACGCGCCTCGGTCACAAGTGGCACCGTGGTGCTGCGCCGGCCACCGAAGATGAAAGCGTCCAGCGCGACGCCGGCCGGGTTGTCCCACTGCGGATCCAGCACCGGGTTTTGCGTGGCGCTGACGGTGAAGCGCGCGTTGGGGTGCGCGGCCGGGCGCGGCTTGCCGTCGGGCCCTGCGGCCTGCTGCGCGATGGCCGGTGTCCAGTCGCGCCCTTGCCAATCGATCAGATGCGCGGGCGGCGTGTCGGTCATGCCTTCCCACCAGACATCGCCATCGTCGGTCAGCGCGACGTTGGTGAAGATGACGTCGCTCTGCAGCGAGTCCATGCAATTCGGGTTGGTGTGGTGGTTGGTGCCGGGTGCCACGCCGAAGTAGCCGGCCTCCGGGTTGATCGCGTACAGGCGGCCATCGACACCGGGCTTGATCCAGGCGATGTCGTCGCCGATGGTCGTGACCTTCCAGCCGTTGTAACCGGCGGGCGGCACCATCATGCTGAAGTTGGTCTTGCCGCAGGCGCTGGGGAAGGCCGCCGCCACGTGGTACTTGCGGCCCTGCGGATTCGTCACACCCAGGATAAGCATGTGCTCGGCGAGCCAGCCCACGCCGTCGGCCTGCACCGCCTGGCGCCCCATGGTCGATGCGATGCGCAGCGCAAAGCACTTCTTGCCCAAAAGCGCGTTGCCGCCGTAGCCTGAGCCGTAGCTCCAGATCTCGCGCGTTTCCGGGTAGTGCACGATGTATTTGGTGTCGTTGCAGGGCCAAGGCACGTCGCGAATTTGCCCATCGGTGCCGGGCTGCAGCGGCGCGCCCACGCTGTGCACGCAGGGCACGAAGTCACCGTCAGCGCCCAGCACGTCCAGCGCGCGGCGGCCCATTCGCGTCATCGTGCGCATGCTGACCACCACGTAGGGGCTGTCGGTCAGCTCGACGCCGATGTGCGCAATGGGGCTGCCCAGCGGACCCATGCTGAAGGGCACGACGTACATCGTGCGGCCTTTCATCGCGCCTTTGAATAGCGCCGGGGTGCCGTCGGGGCTGCCGGTCTGCAGCCGCTCGCGCATTGCCGCCGGGGCGATCCAGTTGTTGGTGGGGCCGGCGTCTTCCTGATTGGCGCTGCAGATGTAGGTGCGGTCCTCAACACGCGCCACGTCCGACGCAGCGCTGCGCGCGAGGAAGCTGCGCGGGCGCTTGAGCGGATTGAGTTTCATCAAGGTACCGGCGGCCGCCAGGCGTTCGGTGAGCTGCTGCTGCTCTGCTTCACTGCCATCGCACCAGTGCACGTCGGCGGCTTCGGTCAGGGCCGCTACCTGCGCCACCCAGTCGATTAAACGGGTGTGTTCGACGTAGGCCGGCACATTTAGGCGCAGGCCTTCCAGCGTGGGGCGGTTCATTGGTTGTCCGATCATGGCAAGTGCAACTAAACGGGATGCGGCGGGTGCCGCCGGGCCGGCGCCAGACCCGTCGAGAGTCGGTGGGCGTCGGTTGGCGTCGGTTGGCGTTGGTTGGCGTCGGTTGGCACGTGCCGAAACGCCGCACCGCTGTAGGGCCGCGATTGTCGAAGCAATGTAATCACCTCGTAACCGCCGCGCTTGAAGGGGTCATGCGCGTTCAACATGGATCAATGCAGTGGCTTCGCCGTTCCGGGACGGCGGTTTGACAAACCGCGCGCCAGCTTGCATCCGTTGCCCAGCGAATGACTGGGGTCGCGCTGCCTTGCCATTCAAAATCCCGCAATGAGCCCACCGCCCATGACGATGCCAGTGACAACGCCAGTGAAGACGCCCCCGACGGCGCCCGTAGCGGCGCAACCCATGAAGGTCCTGCAGGTCTGCACCGGCCGCGCGCGCCGTGTGCAGATCGACGGCCGCAGCGTTTTGACGGCCATCGGCAAACAGCCGCACGGCGGCCCGGTCGCGGTCGGCCCGATGGGCCTGGCCGGCGACGAGCAGGCCGACACCGCCCGCCATGGCGGCCCCGCCAGAGCCGTCTACGCTTACCCGAGCGAGTATTTGCCCTTCTGGCAGACCGTGCGCGCGCAGGCCCGCGTGGCCTTGTGGGACGAGCCGGTGCGGCCCGGGCTGTTCGGTGAGAACCTGCTGCTGCAGGGCGTGCGCGAGCACGAGCTGTGGATCGGTGACCGGCTGCAACTGCCCTCTTGCCTGCTCGCGGTCAGCGAGCCGCGCACGCCGTGCTTCAAGTTCGGCGCCGCAATGGGCTTTTCCGCTGCCGTCAAGCTGATGGCGCAATCGGGCTTTTGCGGTGCTTACCTCACGGTGCTCGAGCCTGGCACGCTGCAGGCCGGCCAGGCTTTCCAGCTGCTGCCCGGCCCGCGCGAGGTCAACCTGCGCGAGCTGTTCCGCGCCCGCATGCGGCGGCTTTAGAGCAGCTGTAGCGGCTGTAGAGCGGCTGTAAAGCCGCTGTCGTCCGGCTGTCGTCCAGCCGCGGCGCCGAGCTCACCGCGCGCGCTGCATGGCACCATGCGCGATGCTCGCCTACCGCCACGCCTTTCACGCCGGCAACCACGCCGATGTGCTCAAGCACACCGTGCTCAGTCTCGTGCTGCGCTATATGAACCTGAAGGACAAGGGCTGGCGCTACGTCGACACGCACGCCGGCGCCGGCGGTTATTCGCTGGAAGGCGAGTACGCCAACAAGCGCGCCGAATACCTGGACGGCATCGGCCGCCTGCTGGAGCGCAACGATCTGCCCGAGCCGCTTGCTGATCTGGTGGCGCTGGTGCGCGCCTTCAACGACGGCAAGGCCGTGCGCCAGGTGCCGGGCTCACCGGCCATCGGCCAGATGCTGATGCGCCCGCAGGACCAGATGCGCTTGTCCGAGCTGCACCCGACCGATCACAAAATCCTGTCTTCCTACCTGGGCGACGTGCCCGGTGTCGAGATCAAACTGACCGACGGCTTCGCCACGCTGAAGAGCCACCTGCCACCGGTCACGCGCCGCGGCGTCACGCTGATCGACCCCAGCTACGAAATCAAGACCGACTACACCCGCACGCTGGCCGCCGCGCGTGAATGCCTTGAGCGCTTTGCCGACGGCGTGGTCATCGTCTGGCTGCCGCAGCTGCAGATGGTGGAAGCGGCCCAGTTGCCGCAGCGCCTGAAAGCCGCGGCCGATGCCGGCGCCAAGAAGGGCTGGCTGCACGCAAGGCTGACGGTGGCCCAGGCCGATGCACGCGGCTTCGGGCTGATGGGCAGCAGTGTGTTCGTAGCCAACCCGCCGCACACGCTGTTCGGCGAGTTGCAGCCGGTGCTGCCGTTTCTGGCGCAGGCGCTGGCGCAGTTTGACGGCGCGAAGAGCGCGCTGGAGAAATCACAGGGCAGCTGAGGGGCGAGCGGTGGCAGACGCTGTTCCTGGGTTGGAGGCATGGCCTTGCTCCGGCGACAGGGCGATGCGCGCAGATTCGGCGCTTTGGGAGTCGCCATGCACCGCATCCACGCTCGCCGTTCCAACTTCTTCCAGGCGCGTCGCCGGCTGCCCGTCGGGCTGGCGTTGACGCTGGTCTTGGCGGCTCCCATGGCGGCCTGGTCGCAGAGCACCAGCACGGCCACGGCCACGCTGTCACCCCAGGCGGTGCGCCTGGTGGACCTGAACCCCGGCGATGCCCTCGCACCGGCCATCACGCTGCTTCGGACGGAGACGGCCTTCGGTGGGTTCCTGGAACACAACGCGCCGGACGGCCGCGGATTTCAGTCTCTTCCTGGCTCAGTGGGTCTTTCTTGGGCACCCGCCGCACGCCGCGCCGCCCTGTCCTACTCCGAGTCCCAACTGCCCCTGTCCGGCGACGGAACCTACACGGGAAGCACCCTGGCAGGCAGCGGCCGTGCGTGGCCACCACCGGCGCTGCAGCCGCGTCCGGTCGGGACTCTCCCCTCGGGGGGAAGCACTGCGCCCCTACGCTCAGTACTACCTCGACTCGCGCGTGGGGGGCCTTCAGAGACGCCAACTTCGTCCCGGCGCCGTACACGCGGGCCGTGTTTTCCGCGATGGCAACCGGTGATGTCGCGGTCGAAGGCGGTGGTGGGGGCCTGTCGTTTGCCGGTGGCGCACTCCGGTGGCAGCCAGATCCGAACAGAGTCCAGGTCGAGTCCTCGCTGTCTGTCCTGGTCTCGAACGCTGGGTATCCGGTTGCCACGTCGGACCGACTGCAGGTCAGCACCTTGAGCCGCTTCGAGTGGGCCTCAAACGAGTGGGTGGCTGCGCGCGACAGCTTTGCCGGCCTTCTGACCGTGTCGGTCGACAACGAGACCGACAGGCCGCTGAGGGGGAAATCTCGTACAAGATCTTGATGCAGGGAACGGTCACTGGCTACGCATCCGCATCGCCCGTACCGGAGCCGACGTCTTCAGGCTTGATGGCGGCAGGCGGGCTGTTGCTCTGGCTTTGGCAGCGTCGCAGGACTGGTGCTTTGCGCTGACCGAGACGCGGCCTACACGCCGCGCGCCCGGTCCGCCTTGAACTGCTGCTGAAAAGTCGCGAAGCGTTCTTCGTCCAACGCCTGCCGGACACCGCCCATCAGGTCGACGTAATAGTGCAGGTTGTGGATCGTGGCCAGCATCGGCCCCAGCATTTCACCGCAGCGATCCAGGTGGTGCAGATAGGCGCGTGAGAAGCCGCTGTGGCAGGTGTGGCAGCCACACGTTGCGTCGATCGGCTGCGTGTCTTCCTTGTGACGCGCGTTGCGGATTTTCAGGTCGCCGAAGCGCGTGAAGAGGTGGCCGTTGCGTGCGTTGCGGGTGGGCATCACGCAGTCGAACATGTCCACGCCCGAGGCCACGCCCTGAACCAGGTCTTCGGGCGTGCCCACGCCCATCAGGTAGCGCGGTTTGTGCGCCGGCAGCAGGCGCGGCGTGTGGGCCATGATGCGCAGCATCTCGTCCTTGGGCTCGCCGACGCTGACGCCGCCGATGGCATAACCCGGCAGGTCTAGGTCGGCCAGCGCGGCGGCCGAGGCCTCGCGCAGCGGCTCGAACATGCCGCCCTGCACGATGCCGAAGAGCGCGTTGCGGTTGACCAGGCGCGCAAATTCATCGCGGCTGCGCGCGGCCCAGCGCAGGCTCAACTCCATGCTCAGCAGCGCTTCGGCTTCGGTCGTCAAGCGGCCCTGCACTTCATACGGCGTGCATTCGTCGAACTGCATCGCGATGTCGCTGTCCAGCACGGTCTGGATCTGCATGCTCACTTCGGGCGTCAGGAACAGCTTGTCGCCGTTGACCGGTGACGCAAAGTGCACGCCCTCTTCGCTGATTTTGCGGCCACGGCCATCGGCGCCGGCCAGGCTCCAGACCTGGAAGCCGCCGCTGTCGGTGAGGATCGGGCCCGGCCAGCGCTCGAAGCCGTGCAGGCCACCGAAGCGCTGCACGACGTCCGGCCCCGGCCGCATCCACAGATGAAAAGTGTTGGCCAAGATGATCTGCGCGCCCATTTCCTGCAGCGACCGCGGCAGCGTGCCTTTGACCGTGCCGTAAGTGCCCACGGGCATGAACACCGGGGTTTCGACAACGCCGTGATTCAGCGTTAAACGGCCGCGGCGGGCCAGGCCTTCAGTCTTGAGCAGGTCGAAATGCAGCATGCGGCGAATTGTCGCCGCGCCAACCTGGCGTGCTCAGCGTGGTCGGTCCAGCAGCATCGCGTCGCCGTAGCTGAAGAAACGGTAGCGCGACTCCACCGCGTGGCGGTACAGCGCCTGGATGTGCGCGTGGCCGGCAAACGCGCTGACCAGCATCAGCAAAGTGCTGCGCGGCAAATGAAAGTTCGTGATCAGCCGGTCGACAACGCGGAAGTTGAAGCCGGGTGTGATGAAGATGTCGGTCTCACCGGTCATCGGCAGCAAGGCCCCGGACTGGCGCGCCGCTGCTTCCAGTGCCCGCAGCGTCGTCGTGCCGGCAGCGACGATGCGGCCGCCGCGCTGGCGCGCAGCCGCGATGGCCTCAACCGCTTCAGCGCCGACTTCGAACCACTCGCTGTGCATGCGGTGCTCGGCGATGCGCTCGCTACGCACCGGCTGGAAGGTGCCGGCACCGACATGCAGCGTGATCGCCGTGCGCTGCACGCCGCGGGCATCCAGCGCGGCCAGCACGGCTTGGTCGAAGTGCAGCGACGCGGTCGGCGCGGCCACCGCGCCGGGCTTGGCTGCAAACACGGTTTGGTACCGCGCGGCGTCCTCCGAACTGTCGGCGTGCTCGATGTAGGGCGGCAACGGCACATGGCCGTGGCGCTCCAGCAGCACCAGCGGGTCCTGCGGAAAGCGCAGGTGAAAGAGCGCGCCTTCGGGCCCGGCGCGGCCCAGCACGTCGGCATGGAAAGCATCGGCAAAGCGCAGCACGCTGCCCGGCCGCGGCGACTTGCTGGCACGCAGGTGAGCCCAGACCTCAAAGCCCGGAAGCACACGCTCGATCAGCGCTTCGACCGCGCCGCCGGTGGACTTCTCACCGAGCAGCCGCGCCTTGATGACGCGGGTGTCGTTGAAAACCAGCAGGTCTTCGGGCTGCAGCAGCGTGGGCAGGTCGCGAAAGACGCGGTCCACCGGCAGCGCAGCGGTGCCGTCGAGCAGGCGTGATGCGCTGCGCTCGGCCGCGGGGTGCTGCGCGATCAGCTCGGGCGGCAGTGCGAAGTCGAAGTCGGCTAGCGTGTAGTCGGGCGCCGCGGGGGCATCGGCAAGGGTCATGAAGGCGGTGCTCGGCGCAGTGGGTTTGATGGCAGTCGTGCTGCCTTGGCGTGCCGGTTGACGTGAGCCGGCCAGCTGGTTGGTGGGCTGGTTGTTGAACGTAAGGGCGGGCGACCCGACCGGCAAGCCAGCATTCAGGCGCCTGCCCCGGCCAGCCGCGGCGATGTCGGCGTCAAAATTGTTCCATGCCCACCCCTCCGGTGCCAGTGGCCGCGGCCAAACCCCCAGCCGCTGCGTTGTCGGCACCGGCGCGAGCTATGCGCAAGCTGGGGCTGGAACGCGACATCGATCTGGCGCTGCACCTACCGTTGCGCTACGTCGATGAAACGCGGCTGCAGACCATCGCTTCGCTGCACGAGGGCCAGGCCGCACAGGTGCAGGGCACGGTGCTCGAATGCCGCATAGAAGCACGCAGCCGCCGCCAGCTGCTGGTGCGCGTGGATGACGGCAGCGGCGAGCTGCTGCTGCGCTTTCTGCATTTCTATCCGGCTAGCCAGAAGACGATGGCGCCAGGCCGCTTGCTGCGTGTGCGCGGCGAGCTGCGCGGCGGTTTTTTTGGCCGCGAGATGGTGCACCCCGAGGTCCGCGCCGTCACGCCCGATACACCTCTACCGGCCGCACTGACGGCCGTGTACCCGGCCAGCGCGCAGTTGCCGCAAGCCTATCTGCGCAAGGCCGTGGCATCGGCGCTGGTGCGGGCGCCGCTGGCCGAGCTGCTGCCGCCGGACGTGGTGCCGCCGGGCCTGCCCTCGCTGCGCGACGCGCTGATGCAACTGCACCAGCCGCCGGCCCACGCAGCAGCCGATGCGCTGCAGGACCGCAGCCACCCGGCCTGGCAGCGGCTGAAGTTCGAGGAGCTGCTGGCCCAGCAACTGGCGCAGGCCCAGGCACGCGCGGCGCGGGCCCGGCTGCGCGCACCGGCCATGCACGCCAGGCGCGACGGCCTGGCAACGCGGCTACGCGCCATCCTGCCCTTCGATCTCACCGGCGCGCAGCAGCGCGTGGTGGCCGAGATCGGAGCCGACATAGCCTTGCCGCAACCGATGCACCGGCTGCTGCAGGGCGATGTCGGCTCCGGCAAGACGGTGGTGGCCGCGCTGGCCGCGGCCGTGGCCATCGACGCCGGTTGGCAGTGCGCGCTGATGGCGCCAACCGAAATCCTCGCCGAGCAGCACTTCCGAAAAATGGTGGGCTGGTTGCAGCCGCTGGGCATCGTCATCGCGTGGCTCAGCGGCAGCCGCAAAGGCCGTGGCCGGCGCGAGCAGCTGGCGCAGGTGGCCTCGGGTGCGGCCATGCTGGTGGTCGGCACGCACGCGGTGATCCAGCGTGACGTGGTCTTTGCGCGGCTGGGTCTGGCGGTGGTGGACGAGCAGCACCGCTTCGGCGTCGCGCAGCGGCTGGCCCTGCGGGACAAGCTGGCCGCGCCTCTTGCAGACAACGACAAACTTGTCGCGCCGGCCACCGACATCGAAAAACTTGTCGCGCCTTCTCGTGGTGGCGACAAGCTTGTCGCGCCGTCCGCTGACAGCAACAAGCCTGTCGCGCCGGCCTCGGACTCGACCGCCCTGGAGCCGCATCTGCTGATGATGAGCGCCACACCGATCCCGCGCACGCTGGCCATGAGCTACTTCGCAGACCTGGCCGTCAGCACGCTGGACGAGCTGCCGCCCGGCCGCACACCCATCGTCACCAAGGTGTTTGCCGACGGCCGGCGCGACGCTGTCGTCGCACGCATTCGGCACGAGGTGCAACAGGGCCGCCAGGTCTACTGGGTGTGCCCGCTGGTTGAAGAAAGCGAGCACCTCGATCTGCAGAACGCCACCGCCACGCACGCTGAGCTGAGCCAGGCGCTGCCGGGCGCTGCAGTCGGCCTGATCCACGGCCGCCTGGCAGCGGCCGACAAAGCCGCGGTGATGCAGCAGTTCACGCAAGGGGCGATGCAGCTGCTGGTGGCAACCACCGTGATCGAGGTCGGCGTGGATGTGCCCAACGCCAGCCTGATGGTGATCGAGCATGCAGAGCGCTTTGGCCTGGCGCAGCTGCACCAGCTGCGCGGACGCGTCGGCCGCGGGGACATCGCCAGCGTCTGCGTGCTGCTGTACAGCGGCCCGCTGTCGGCCACCGGCAAAGCGCGACTCAAGGCCATGGCCGAGACCAACGACGGCTTCGAGATCGCCAGGCGCGACCTGCAGATCCGCGGTCCCGGCGAATTTATGGGCGCACGCCAAAGCGGCGACAGCCTGCTGCGTTTTGCGGACCTGGCCGAAGACGACGTGCTGCTGCAGCAAGCCCATGCCGCAGCGTCACGGCTGCTGCAGCAGCACCCGCGGGCCGCGGCAGCGCAGATCGAGCGCTGGCTGGGGGCCAAAGCGGCTTTCCTCAAAGCCTGAGCCGCGGTGCAGTCCGTCGGCCCGTCGGCCCGTCGGCCCGCGCCACAATGCCGCGATGACGCTGACCGAGCTGAAATACATCGTCGCGGTGGCGCGTGAACGCCATATGGGCCGCGCCGCCGAGGCCTGCTTCGTGAGCCAGCCGACGCTGTCGGTGGCGGTCAAGAAGCTCGAAGAAGAACTGGACGTCAAGCTCTTCGAGCGTGGTGCCAGTGAGATCAGCGTGACGCCGCTGGGCGAGCAGATCGTGCGCCAGGCAAAGATCGTGATCGAAGAGGCCGCGGCGGTGAAAGAAATCGCCAAGCTCGGCAAGGACCCGCTGTCCGGCCCGCTGCGGCTGGGCGTCATCTACACCATCGGCCCCTACCTGTTGCCGGACCTCGTGCGCCAGGCGATTCAGCGTGTGCCGCAGATGCCGCTGATGCTGCAGGAGAACTTCACCGCGCGGCTGCTGGACATGCTGCGCCTGGGCGAGCTGGACTGCGCCATCCTGGCCGAGCCCTTTCCCGAAACCGGCCTGGCTATGGCGCCGCTGTACGACGAACCTTTTCAAGCCGCGGTGCCGGCCACGCACCCGCTGGCGCAGCGCCAGTCGGTCACCGCCGAAGAGCTCAAGCGCGAGACCATGCTGCTGCTCGGCACCGGGCACTGCTTTCGCGACCATGTGCTGGAGGTCTGCCCCGAGTACGCGCGCTTTGCCAGCAGCGACGCCGAAGGCATCCGCAAGAGCTTCGAGGGCAGCTCGCTGGAGACCATCAAGTACATGGTCGCCGCGGGCATGGGCGTCACCGTCGTGCCGCAGCTCAGCGTGCCCGCGGACGTGCAAACGCATGTGCGCTATGTGCCCTTCAGCGAGCCGGTGCCGACACGCCGTGTCGCGCTGGCCTGGCGACGCACTTTCCCGCGCTACGAGGCGATTGCCGCGCTGCGCAACTGCATCTACGCTTGCCCGCTGCCCGGGGTGCAACGGCTGAGTGACACGCGCTGAGCAGACGCGCCAGGCTGCCTATCCGCGCGATTGACAAACTTGCTTTGATGCGCCCGGGAGCGCTCAATAGACTGGTTCTGTCGCACCACAACGGAGACTGACCATGAGCGAAAACGACGTATCGCAATGCCCCTTCCACCAAGCCGCCGGTGGTGGCACTGGTATCCGCGACTGGTGGCCACGCGCACTGCGGGTCGACTTGTTGCAGCAGCACTCGGACAAATCCGACCCGATGGGCGCCGACTTCGACTACGCCAAGGCTTTTCAGAGCCTGGATCTGGCTGCCGTCAAGAAGGATCTGCACGCGCTGATGACGGAATCGCAGGACTGGTGGCCGGCTGACTTCGGCCACTACGGCCCGCTGTTCGTACGCATGGCCTGGCACAGCGCGGGCACCTACCGCATCGGCGATGGCCGCGGCGGCGCTGGCCGTGGGCAGCAACGTTTTGCGCCGCTGAACAGCTGGCCCGACAACGTCAGCCTGGACAAAGCGCGCCGGCTGTTGTGGCCGATCAAGCAGACCTACGGCAACAAGCTGTCGTGGGCCGACCTGATGGTGCTGACAGGCAACGTGGCGTTGGAAAGCATGGGCTTCAAGACCTTTGGCTTCGCTGGCGGCCGCCCCGACGTGTGGGAGCCCGATCAGGACGTTTACTGGGGCGCGGAAACCAAGTGGCTGGCCGGCGACGTGCGTTACTCGCGCGGCTCGCCCGGCGTCGAAGGCCAGGCCGTGCTGGTCAAGGACGACGACAGCGAAGTGACCCACACGCGTGTCCTCGAGAATCCGCTGGCCGCTGTGCAAATGGGGCTCATCTACGTCAACCCGGAAGGCCCCGACGGCAAGCCCGACCCCGTGGCCGCCGCACACGACATCCGCGAGACCTTCGCCCGCATGGCGATGAACGACGAAGAAACCGTGGCGCTGATCGCCGGCGGCCACACCTTCGGCAAGACCCACGGCGCCGGGCCGGCCACGCATGTGGGCGACAACCCCGAGGCGGTCGAACTCGAACACCAGGGTTTGGGCTGGCACAACAGCTTCGGCAGCGGCAAGGGCGGCGACACCATCACCAGCGGCCTGGAAGTGACGTGGACGACGCAGCCCACGAAGTGGACGAACGATTACTTCGAGCACCTGTTCAAGTTCGAGTGGGAGCTCACCAAGAGCCCCGCCGGCGCGCACCAGTGGGTGGCCAAAGGTGGCGCGGGCGCCGGCACCATTCCGCACGCGCACGACCCAGCCAAGAAATTGGCACCGACGATGCTGACGACCGACCTGTCGCTGCGCATGGACCCGGCTTACGAGAAGATCTCGCGCCGCTTTCTGGCCAACCCGGATCAGTTCGCCGATGCCTTTGCGCGCGCCTGGTTCAAGCTGACCCACCGCGACATGGGCCCGCGCGCGCGCTACCTCGGCCCCGACGTGCCGGCCGAAGTGCTGATCTGGCAGGACCCGATTCCGAAGCCCGACCACGCGCTGGTCGACGCGGGCGACATTGCGGCATTGAAGCAGCGGGTGCTGGCCTCGGGGCTGACCGTGCCACAACTGGTGGCGACGGCCTGGGCTTCGGCGTCGACCTTTCGCGGTTCCGACAAGCGTGGCGGTGCCAACGGTGCGCGCATCCGGCTGGCGCCGCAAAAGAGCTGGGCCGTCAACCAGCCCGAGCAGCTGGCGCATGTGCTGGAGGCGCTGGAAAGCATCCAGAACACGTTCAACCAAAGCGCGGGCGGCAAGAAGATTTCGCTGGCCGACCTGATCGTGCTGGCGGGCAATGCGGCGATCGAAAAGGCGGCGCGCGTTGGTTGGCAGGCCGTCGACATGCCGTTCAGCCCGGGCCGCATGGACGCGTCACAAGCACAGACCGACGTCAGGTCCTTTGCGCCGCTGGAGCCGGTGGCCGATGGCTTCCGCAACTATCTGAAGGCCCCGTACGCGGTGCCGGCCGAGGCGCTGCTGATCGACAAGGCGCATCTGATGACGTTGACCGCGCCCGAGATGACGGTGCTGGTCGGCGGGCTGCGTGTGCTGGGGGCCAATGTCGGCGGCGCCAAGCACGGCGTTTTGACCGATCGGCCCGGCGTGCTGAGCAATGACTTCTTCGTCAACCTGCTCGACATGAAGAGCGCCTGGAAGGCCACCGACGCGGGCGCTGCCGTCTTCGAAGCGCGCGACCGCCAATCTGGCGCGGTCCGGTACACCGGCACCCGGGTCGACCTGGTGTTTGGCTCCAACGCACAACTGCGTGCGCTGGCCGAGGTTTATGCCAGTGCCGACGCAGCGGGCAAGTTCGTGCAGGACTTCGCCGCCGCGTGGGCCAAGGTGATGAACCTGGATCGCTTCGATCTTGCGCGCTGACATGGCGCGCTGACCGGCCGCAGGGAAGGGGAGGCCGTGGCTATAAGGCCCCGGCCTCGACAGCCCGCAGCCGACTCCGTAAAGTCCCCTGCGACATCATCACCGGAGCACCCAATGGCAAAAAAATCGAGCAAGAGCAAGGACGCGGCCATGCCCGCGGCTGACATGGGCGGCGTGGCCATCAACATCGGCATCGGCGCGGATGACCGCGGCGCCATTACCGAAGGCCTGAGCCGGCTGCTGGCCGACACGTACACGCTGTACCTGACGACGCACAACTTCCACTGGAACGTCACCGGGCCGATGTTCAACACGCTGCACCAGATGTTCATGACGCAGTACACCGAGCTGTGGAACGCGGTCGACCCAATTGCCGAACGCATCCGCTCACTCGGGCACACAGCGCCCGGCAGTTATGCCGCGTTCAGCCAGCTGGCCTCGGTGCCGGATGTGCCGACGACACCGCCCAAAGCGCTGGAGATGGTGCGCATCCTGGTCGACGGCCACGAGGCGGTGGCCCGCACCGCGCGCGGCATCTTCCCGACTGCCGACAAGGCCGGCGACGAGCCGACGGCCGACCTGCTGACCCAGCGCCTGACGGTGCACGAGCAGACGGCCTGGATGCTGCGGTCAATGCTGCAAACCTGAGCGGGCATCGGCTGCATGAGCGGCGCGGGCGGCGCGCCGCGTCGGCCACGCTCCGGTGGAGGCAGTTAGAGCCAGGGTTGCGCCGGATAATTGCCGGTTTAGCCAAGCCGAGCGCGAACCATGCCCGCCGCCACCCCTGAGCGCCTTGCCGCCGAAGTGCAGCGCCGCCGCACCTTTGCAATCATTTCGCACCCCGACGCAGGCAAGACCACGCTGACCGAAAAACTGCTGCTGTTTAGCGGCGCAATCCAGATCGCCGGCAGCGTGAAAGCGCGCAAGGCCACGCGCCACGCCACCAGCGACTGGATGGACATCGAAAAGCAGCGCGGCATCTCGGTTGCATCCAGCGTGATGCAGATGGAGTACCGCGGCTGCGTCATCAACCTGCTGGATACACCCGGCCACCAGGACTTCAGCGAAGACACCTACCGCGTGCTGACCGCGGTGGACGCAGCACTGATGGTCATCGACGCGGCCAACGGTGTGGAGCCGCAAACGCGGCGGCTGCTGCAGGTTTGCCGCGCGCGCAACACGCCGATCCTGACCTTCGTCAACAAGATGGACCGCGAGGTCAAGGACCCGCTGGTGCTGATGGACGAAATCGAGCGCGAGCTCGGCATGGAGATCGTGCCCTTCACCTGGCCGGTGGGCATGGGCAAAGCTTTCCACGGTGTGATGGATCTGCGCGAGCAGCGCATGCGCGTTTTCAGCCCCGGCGAGGACCGCGTCAAGAACGGCGCCGGCGCCGGTGACGAGGTGCTGCAGGGTCTGGACAACGCAGCTTATGCCGAGCGCTTCGGCATGCAGTACGAGCAGGCCAAGAGCGAGATCGCGCTGCTGACCGACGCCGCGCCGCCGTTTGCGATGGACGATTTTCGCGCCGGCCGCCAGACGCCGATGTTCTTTGGCTCCGCGGTCAACAACTTCGGCGTGCAGGAGGTGCTGGACGCGCTGGTCGACCTGGCGCCGCCGCCGGGTGCCAAGACCGCACTGCAGCGCCAGGTGCAGCCGATGGAGCCCAAGTTCACCGGAGTCGTCTTCAAGATCCAGGCCAACATGGATCCGGCGCACCGCGACCGCATCGCCTTCCTGCGCGTGGCCAGCGGGCAGTTCGAGCGCGGCATGCGCATGAAGGTCAGCCGCAGCGGCAAAGAGCTGCGGCCCAACACCGTCGTCACCTTCATGAGCCAGCGCCGCGAGCTGCTGGACGAGGCTTTTGCCGGCGACATCATCGGCATCCCCAACCACGGTGTGCTGCAGCTAGGCGACACGCTCAGCGAAGGCGAGAACCTGCAGTTCACTGGGCTGCCATTCTTTGCGCCTGAGATGTTTCGCAGCGTCGAGGTGGCGGACCCGCTGCGCACCAAACAGCTGCGCGCCGGCCTGACGCAGCTGGGTGAGGAAGGCGCGATCCAGGTCTTTCGCCCGGTTACCGGCAGCGTGCTGTTGCTGGGCGCCGTGGGGCAGCTGCAATTCGAAGTCGTCGCGCACCGGCTCGAGCACGAGTACGGCTGCAAGGCGCGCATCCTGCCCGCGCGCTACAACGTCGCGCGCTGGGTGACCTGCGATTTGCCCGAAGGCGCGGTGGCCAGCGAGCGCGAGCTGCAGCGCTTCATCGACGGCAACGCGCACCGCGTGGCGCTGGACGCCGTCGACGCGCCGACCGTGCTGCTGGAGTACGCCGGTGAGCTGCGCGCCATGCAGGAGAACTGGCCGAAGATCAAATTTCACGCGCTGCGCGAGCACGCGGGGTTGGTGTTTCAGAAGCAGTTGGCCGGGTGATCTGGCTCGTCCGGTGCGCCGTCGGGCAGCGCCGCGAGCAACTCGAATAGCAAGCCCCGCAGGCGCGGAATCTCCACAGTGAGCAGGTCCCACACCGTGTCCGTCGAAATACCGAGATAGGCGTGAGCGACGCGGTTGCGGACGCCGACGATTTCACGCCACGCACGTGCGACGCCAGCGCCTTCTCGGCGGCGCCAACATGCGTCGATGCTTCCCCGATCAACTCGATGTTGCGAAGAATTGCGTCGTACCGCATCGTGTCCCGCAAGAGCGCCACGCGTCCGAAGCCATGCGCGTATTGCATCGCTCGCTCGCAGAACTCGAGCATGTCCTCGATGTAGAGCCGAACGTCGCGGTCAGACATTGACGGCATCGCGCTCGACGTAGGGCCGCAGCCGCGGCCGCAAGGCGTCGTCGGTGACGAGGTCGATGTCTCGGCCCAGTAAATCTTCCAGGTAGAACTGCACCCCGAAGTAGCGCTTGGCGGTCGCCGGCCCTTCGAAGTCGACCAGCACGTCCACGTCACTGTCCGGCCGCGCCGTGCCGCGCGCCATGCTGCCGAACAGGGCCAACCGGCACACGCCGAAGTGCTGGGCCAACACCGGCTTGTGCTCGGTCAGCAAGGCAAGGATCTGCTCGCAATTCATGTCGGGCGCGTGCCGCAATCGGGCTGAAGGCAACTACGCTGGACGCCAGGAAGTGAGGAAACCAGCATCCTCTTCTATTTACAATCTCAGTCTTTGAAGCTGAAATAGCAAATCAATGTTTTCTCGCACCGCCGAAGCCCGCCTGCACCGCCTGGCCCGCGGCTTCCCGGTGCTGGTGCTGACGGGTCCACGGCAGTCGGGCAAGACGACGCTGGCACGCAGCAGCTTTCCGCGCCATGCCTATGTCTCGCTCGAAGATCCTGATGTGCGGCAGCGTGTGGCCGCCGATCCCCGTGGCTTTTTGGCCAGCCACCGGGACCGCGGCGTGGTGCTCGACGAAGCACAGCGCTTGCCGGCGCTGCTGTCGTACCTGCAGACTGCGGTGGATGCCGACCGGCGGCCGGGCCGCTTCATCGTCACCGGCTCGCAGAACCTGCTGTTGACGGCAGCCGTGACCCAGAGCCTGGCCGGCCGCGCCGCCTACCAGGAGCTGATGCCGCTGTCCTACACCGAAGGCGCGGCGGTGTTCGACAAGCTGAGCCTGGACGAGCTGCTGTTGCGCGGCGCCTACCCGGCCGTGCACGCTGGCGGCATCGACTGCAACGACTGGCACGCGAGCTATGTGGCCAGTTATCTGGAGCGCGATGTGCGGCAGCTCAGCCGCATCGGTGATCTGCTGCAGTTTCAGCGCTTCCTTCGCATGATGGCTGCGCGCTGCGGGCAACTGCTCAACCTCAATGCCGTGGCGCATGACCTGGGCGTGGCGCAGACCACGGTGCACGACTGGCTGGCGATCCTGGAAGCCACCTACGTGGCCTTCAGGCTTGCGCCGTACCACGTCAACTTCGGCAAGCGGCTGGTCAAAACACCCAAGCTGTACTTTCACGACACCGGGCTGGCGGCCTGGCTGCTGGGCATCCGCGATGCGGCCACGATGAACGTGCACCCGATGCGCGGTGCGCTGTTCGAGAACCTGTGCATCGCCGAGTACGGCAAGCACCTGCGGCACGCTGGCGGCACTGCGACGGCTTGGTTCTGGCGCGACAACATCGGCAACGAAGTCGATCTGCTGCTCGATCAGGGCGGTGTGCTGCAGCCGGTGGAATTCAAATCCGGCGCCACTTTCCAGCCGGCCTGGATACACAGCCTGCAGACCTGGCAGCGCCACGCCGCTGCTGCGCGACAGACCGAGCCGCTGCTGGTGAGCGCTGCGCCCGGCAACCAGCGGATGCAGGGCGTGGGCGTGGTGCACTGGCGCGATGCGTTGCTGGCGCTTCGATAATCGCCACATGACTGCTATTGCCGCGAAACCTTCCCGTCTGTCGCTGGTCCTCGACCTCATCCGCTGGAACCGCCCCGCTGGCTGGCTGCTGCTGCTGTGGCCGACGCTGGCCGCGCTGTGGATCGCCGCCGATGGCTTTCCGGGCTGGCATCTGCTGCTGGTGTTCGTAGTCGGCACGGTGCTGATGCGCAGTGCCGGCTGCTGCTTCAACGATGTCGTGGACCGCGACTTCGACGGCCACGTCAAGCGCACTGCGCAGCGCCCGGTGACGCGCGGCGCGGTGTCGGTGCGGCCGGCGTTGTTGGTCGGCGCGGTGCTGGCGCTGGCTGCGTTTGCGCTCGTGCTGACGACCAACCCGCCGACCATTGTGCTCAGCGTTGCTGCGCTGGCAGTGACGCTGGTGTACCCGTTTGCCAAGCGCTGGATGGCGATGCCGCAGGCGGTGCTGGGCGTGGCTTTCAGCTTCGGCTTCCCGATGGCTTTTGCCGCCGTGCAGGGCGGGGCCGATTGGCATTGGCGGGCGATCACTGCAGCCGTGCCGCCGCAGGCCTGGCTACTGCTGCTGTCCAACCTGTTCTGGGTGCTGGCCTACGACACCGAGTACGCGATGGTCGACCGCGACGACGATCTGAAGATCGGCATGAAGACCAGCGCCATCACGCTGGGCCGCTGGGACGTGGCTGCGGTGATGGTTTGCTACGCGCTGTACCTGGCCTCAACAGCGCTGCTCGGCCGCTCGCTGGGGCTAGGTGCCGTGTTCCTGCTCGGCATTGCGGCGGCGGCGTTGCAGGCGGTGTGGCACTACACGCTGATCCGCACGCGTGAGCGCGAGGGCTGCTTCAAGGCTTTCCGGCTCAACCACTGGCTGGGCTTTGCGGTGTTTGCCGGTGTGGCCGTCGATCTGGCGCTGCGCTGATCAGCGATCGGCAAGCCGGGCTGCGCGCGTCACGTGCGCCCCCATGACAACCGCGCGGCATCGCCAGCGTTGCCCTCACTCGCGCCCGAGTTCCTGGGCGCGCGTGCGCGCTGCGTGCCGCGCGCCGACAAAGGCAGCCTGGACGCCAGCAGCATCCAGTGCCGTGATCGCCGCGTGCGTGGTGCCGCCGCGGGACGTGACCTGCTCGCGCAACGCGGCCAGTGACAGCGGGCTCTGCGAGGCCAGCGCCGCGGCGCCAGCAAACGTGGCCTGCGCCAACTCACGGCCTTGCAATTCGGTGAGGCCCATTTCCGCCGCGGCCCGCGCCATCGCCTCCAGAAAATAAAACACATAGGCCGGGCCCGAGCCCGACAGCGCCGTGACGGCATCCAGATCGTCTTCATGCGCAACCCACAGCACCGCGCCGGTGGGCGCCATCAGTGCATCGATGGCGGCACGCGCCGTGGCCTGCACCGCCGGCCGCGCATAAAGCCCGGCAATGCCCTGGCCAATCAGCGCCGGCATGTTGGGCATCGCCCGCACGACACGCTCGCTGCCGGTTGCGGCCACCAGCGCAGCGCTGCGAATGCCGGCCATCACGCTGAGCTGCAGGGCCAGCGCAACGAAGGGCGCGCAAGGCGCGGCGGCCTGCGCAAAGAGCTGCGGCTTGACGGCCCAGACCACGGTGGCCGCATGGGCCAAGCGCGCGTCGGCCGCGGCTTGCGCGGCGATGCCGAGGTCCTGCGCCAGCTTGTCGCGCTGGGCCTGCGACGGCTCGATGACGACGATGCGTTCGGCCGCGGTGCCAGCGCGCAGCAAGCCGCCGATCAGCGCTGAGGCCATGTTGCCGCCGCCGATAAAGGCGATCGTTTGGTTGCGCTGGCTGCTCATGCGCGGCAGTCTATGCCGCCCTGCTGCGCACGCGTCAAACCCGCACGATGCCGCGCTCGATCAGGCTGCGCGCGGCGTCGGCGATGCTCTGCTCCACTGGCCGCGTGGCCCAACCCAGCACCTGCAGCGCGTGCGAAGCGTCCTGGTGGCGCACAGAACCCAACTCACCCAGCACCGCACGCGCAACGGGGCTGAAGCGCGCGGCCAGACGCACGGCCCAATCGGGCGCAGTGCGGCGCGGCACGCGGTGCGCCTGCTGGCCCAATGCACCGTGCAGCACGTCGGCCATCTCGCGCAGCTTCATGAAGCGGCCCGACGCGATGAAGCGCTCACCAGCCAGGCCCGGGTGCCGCAGCGCACGCAGGTGCAGCTCGGCCACATCGCGCACATCGACGATGCCGAAGCCGATGTCGGGCAGCGCGCGCAGGCTCCCGTCGAGCAGCTTCTTGACGATGAGGACCGAGGCCGAATAGTCGCCGCTCCACACCGGCCCCAGCACCACCGACGGGTTGATGGTGCACAGCCCAAGCCCGCCGCCTTCGCGTGCCACCCAATCCCGAGCCGCCCGTTCGGCGATGGTCTTGCTCTGGATGTAAGGGCTGATGCCGGGCTGTGTGAGATCGGTCCAATCGGCTTCGGTGAAGTGGTGCACGCCGCGGCCGCGGCCATAGGCAATGGCGGCCACCGACGAGGTCATCACGAAGCGCTGCACGCCCGCCACGCGCGCGGCGGTCAGCACCCGCAAGGCGCCGTCGCGCGCGGGCACGATCAAGTCGTCAGCATGCTTCGGCACACCGGCCGGCAGCGGCGAGGCCAGGTGGGCAACCCAGCGGCAACCGGCCACCGCCTGGGCCCAACCGGCATCGGCGCGCAGGTCGGCGGCAAAGACGTGCAGCCGTGTGTCGTCCACCGCCAGCAACTTGCGCAGCGGCGCTTCCTTGGCGAGGCTGCGCACCGTGGTGTGCACCGTGAAGCCCTGCTCGACAAGCAGGCGGATCAGGTAGCCGGCGATGTAGCCGCTGCCGCCGGTGACGAGCACGCTGGGAGTCATCAATCCATTCTGGCGTGGGCCGCAAGCGCCGACCGCACCAGCGCTCTTTTCAACACGGTGCCGAGCACCGCACCAGCGCAGTGTTCAACACGGTGCAAAGCACACTAGCGCGATGCTTCGTCCAACGCCGTCAGCCGACTTTGGCGAATGCGCGTAGCCGACAACGCGCCGGCCGATTCCAGGATCGGGTAGGCGATGCTGCAGATGTGCGAGTTGATGCGCTTCAACTCACTGACGAGGTCCAGGTGCAGCGAGCTTGTCCCGATGCTCTGCGCGCTGTTGTCGCGCAGGCGGCCGATGTGGTTGGCCGCGTACTCGTGCTCCATGTCGCGAAAGCGCGCTTTCTCCTCCAGCAGCTTTTGCGCGTCGCGTACGTGGCCATCCAGGAACACGCTCATGCCCAGCCGCAGGTTGCTCAGCAGCCGCTCGTGCAGGTGGCAGATTTCAGCCATGCCGGCGTCGCTGAAGCGGCGGTTCTTGCGGATCTTTTTGTCCTCCAGGTCCTGCAGCACGCGCTCGATGCTGTCGCCGATCTGCTCCATGTTGATCGTGAAGCTGACGATGTCGGCCCGGAGCCGGCCTTCGCGCTTACTGAGCGCCTCGCGCGAGATCTGCGTCAGGTAGCACTTGATGGCCGAGTACAGCTCATCGACCGTGTCGTCCATCTGGCGCAAACGTTCGGCGAGCGCCAGGTCGTTGTCGCGCAGCACCGGCAGCACGCCGCGCGGCATGGTCTCCACCACATCGGCCTGGTGCAGCGCTTCACGTGCGGCGCAGCTGATGGCCAGGCTGGGCGTGGCCAGCGCGACCGGGTCCAGGTGGCGCGGGCGGTCGCCGACCTCGCCCAGGCGGGGCGTCGGCAACCAGCGCTCCACCAGCCGCGCCATCGGGCCGGTGCAGCCGATAAACAGTAGCGCAAGTGCGGCGTTAGACAGCAGGTGGAAGACGACGACCTGCTGGTGCACTTCGGGGATGGCCTGCTGCAGCTCGATGTGGATGCGTGGCAGCAGCGGAATCACCAGCAGCGCCCCCGCCAGCTTGAACAGGAAGTTTCCGAGCGGCAGGCGCCGCAGCTCGGGCTTGCCGCGGCTGGTGGCCAGCATTGCCAGCACGCCGCTGCCGATGTTGGCGCCCAGCACCAGGCCCAGCGTTAGGCCCAGCGTTAGGCCCAGCGCCACCGGCGCGGGCAGCAAACCCTGCGCCGCCAGCGTGGCCGTCGGCAGCACGATGGCCAGGCTGCTATACGACAGCACGGCCAGCGCAGCGCCGACGACGATGTCCAGCAGCACCTCGTTAGGCAGCGCGACGAGCAACGCACGCACTGCGGGCGACGCGGTCAGCGGCTTGGTGGCGCCGACGATCAATTGCAGCGCCAGCGTGATCAGGCCCAGGCCGATCAGCACGCGCCCGACGCGCCCGGCGCTGCTGGTCTGGCGGCTGATGAACAGCACCGCGCCGGTGAAGATCAACAGCGGGCTCAGCCACGACAGATCGAAACTGAAGACCAGTGCGATCAGCGCCGTGCCGACGTCGGCACTCAGCATTACCGCCAGCGCCGCCGCGGTGCCGACCAGACCCGCGCCGACGAATGACGCGACGATCAAGCAGGTCGCCGTGCTGCTTTGCACCAGCCCTGTCACCCCCATGCCGGCCAGCGCGGCGGTGAATCGGTTGCCGAAGCTGCGCGACAGTACATAGCGCAGGTCTTCGCCAAACACGCGCAGCACGACGGTACGCCGGTACGCACAATCTCCGTGCTCCACACCAGCCGTGCGGTGGCAACGAGAAGGTTCAGTAGATGGATCGCCGTTGCATCATGGCCTTGCCGCGGCTTGCCGCGGCGGCATGGCCTCACACGGGGCTTTGGTTCGTGAAGCCCGTCATTGCCGGCGGCTATACAGCGCAGGGCCGACCGCAGTCAGAGAAGACACCGCGGCGCCGGCACAGCATGTGGCGCGCTGGCAGTGGGCATGCAAAGCCGGCATGGGCGCGGCCCGCCGCTAACGCAGTGCGCCGCCTACAGTGCACATCGGCCGCGTGCCGTACCGGCCCATCGCCCCACAAGGGCGAAAGCAGC
This sequence comes from Rubrivivax sp., assembly GCA_026785885.1. Classification (GTDB taxonomy): domain Bacteria; phylum Pseudomonadota; class Gammaproteobacteria; order Burkholderiales; family Burkholderiaceae_C; genus Rubrivivax. Next base: position 2,093 of record JAJAZC010000147.1, on the reverse strand, counting down.
CGCCGACCCCACCCGGCACCCCTACCGAAAGACACCCGATGAACGAGCCACTTTCCTTCGTGCATCCGCACGCCAACAGCCCGTGGGGCACCTACATCAGCCAGGTCGACCGCGTGGTGCCCTACCTGGGCCACCTGGCGCGCTGGTCCGAGACGCTGAAACGGCCCAAGCGCACGCTGATCGTCGACGTGCCGATCGAGATGGACAACGGCGACGTGGCGCACTTCGAGGGCTACCGCGTACAGCACAACCTGAGCCGCGGCCCGGGCAAGGGCGGTGTGCGTTACCACCCCGACGTAACGCTGGAAGAAGTGATGGCGCTGGCGGCCTGGATGACCGTCAAGTGCGCTGCCGTCAACCTGCCCTACGGCGGCGCCAAGGGCGGCATCCGTGTCGACCCCAAGCGGCTGTCGATCAAGGAGCTGGAGCGCATGACGCGCCGCTACACGAGTGAGATCGGCATCATCATCGGCCCGCAGCGCGACATTCCGGCGCCGGACGTCAACACCAACGGCCAGATCATGGCCTGGATGATGGACACCTATTCGATGAACACCGGCACCACCGCCACGGGCGTAGTCACCGGCAAGCCCATCCACCTGGGCGGCTCGCTCGGGCGCGTGAAGGCTACCGGACGCGGCGTTTTCGTGACCGGCCGCGAAGCGGCGCGCCGGCTCGGCCTCAAGCTCGACGGCGCGCGCATTGCGGTGCAGGGGTACGGCAATGTCGGCTCGTCGGCGGCGGAGTTGTTTGCGCAGGCCGGCGGCACCGTCGTCGCAGCACAAGACCACACCGGCACCATCTTCAACGACAAGGGCCTGGACATCGCGGACCTGGCTGCGCACGTCAAGGAGCACGGCGGCGTCGGCGGTTTCGCGGGCGGCGAGGCGATGGACGGCGAAGCGTTTTGGGACACCCGCTGCGACATCCTGATTCCGGCCGCACTGGAGGGCCAGATCAGCGCAGCACGCGCCCATCGCATCAAGGCCCGCCTGGTGCTGGAAGGCGCCAATGGGCCCACGGTGCCCGAGGCCGACGACATCCTGGCCGAGCGCGGTGTGCTGGTGGTGCCCGACGTGATCTGCAACGCCGGCGGCGTGACGGTGAGCTACTTCGAGTGGGTGCAGGACTTCAGCAGTTTTTTCTGGAGCGAAGACGAGATCAACGTGCGGCTGGACAAAATCATGGTCGACGCGCTGAAGAAAATCTGGGACACCGCCGACCGCCACAAGATCACGCTGCGCACCGCCACCTTTGCTGTGGCTTGCGAGCGCATCCTGACGGCGCGCGAAGAGCGCGGGCTCTACCCCTGAGCGGCGCGCGGTGCAGCCTGCGGGTCAGCGCAGGGGTGGCGCCGACTTGGCCACAATGACGGCATGAACAAGCCCTTCAAACCGCCCGCAGGGCCGCCCGCCCGCCCGCCCGCCCAGCCGTCGGCCCAGACCATGGCGAGCCCCTTTTCCGCGCACAACCCGTATGCAGCAACGACGGCTTCAATGCCGGCCCCCGCGGGTGCGGCGCCAGCCGGCGATGGGCTGGTCTACGACGTCACCGAAGCCGAGGTGCAGGCCCGCGTGCTCGAGCGCTCACTGCAGGTGCCGGTGCTGCTGGACTGCTGGGCGCCGTGGTGCGGGCCTTGCAAGTCGCTCGGGCCGCTGCTCGAGAAGCTGGCGCACGATTACGGCGGTGCTTTTGAGCTGGCCAAGATCAACACCGATCAGGCGCCCAACATCAGCGCCGCGCTGCGCATCCGCAGCATCCCGCTGGTGGTGCTGTTCATCGGCGGCCAGCCGGTCGACCAGTTCACCGGCGCGCTGCCGGAAGGCCAGATTCGCGCCTTTCTCGACAAGCACCTGCAGCCGCCCGGCGACCCGATGGAAGAGATTCGCGCCGAGGCCGCACAGGCAGAAGCCGTCGACGCTGAAGCGCTGCTGCAGGAGGCGCTGCAGATGGTGCCCGGCCACGCCGATGCCAGCGCCGACCTGGCCGAGCGCCTGATCGCGCGTGCCGCGCGGGCCGAGGCCGCCGCAGTGCTGGACGCCGGGCCGGCCGATCAAAACGGCCAGCGCGGCGACCGCGATGCCGCGCTGCGC
>JAJAZC010000146.1 GCA_026785885.1 Rubrivivax sp. | reverse complement strand
GGGCGCCCACGGGCACCGCCGCCACCGGCTGGCGCAGCGAGTTCACCACCGCAGGCGCGCCGCGCGCGGCTTGGATGCTCAGCAGCGTGCCGTCCAGGCGCAACGCGTCGGCCACGCGCGACACGGCCGCTGCGGTGTGGCCTTCATCGCGGCCGTTGGCGATGGCTTCGATCCACTCGCCCAGGTAGGTCAGTGATTGCTGCGTCACCTGGCGCAGCGGCAGGTCCATCTGCGGCGCCTGCGCCAGGCGGGCGTTGAACAGCTGCTCGCAGGACCAGGCGGCGTCGCCGAAGTCGCGCAGGCCGATCATGCGTGAGCTGCCCTTGAGGGTGTGGAAGGCGCGGCGCACTTCTGTCAGGTCGTGCGCGCTGTCGGGCGCATCGAGCAAGCGCTGCAGCGCGCCGTGGGCGTCGGTTGTGACTTCGCGCGCTTCTTCGATGAAGATTTCGCGCATCTCCGCGTCGTCTTCCAGGCCCGTGCCACCGGCTGGCGTGGGCTTGGACGGCGGCACCGGCGCGGTCGCCGGCAAGGCCTCGGGCGCGGTGGCGTCGGCCATCGCACCCAGGCCTGTGACGGCAGCGGCCAGCTGCTGCCGCAGCCCACGGGCGGCCTCGGCACCGGCACCCTGGCGCAGGCCGGTGTGGGCGCCGGCCAGCAGGCGGGCGAGCTCGGGCTGGTCAGCGGCCAGCGCCTGCTGCGCCAGGCGCTCGGCGTCGCGCGCCAGCGTCTCATCGGGCACCTGCGGCTCGGCCGCGGCCTGGCCCAAAGCGCGTACCTGGTCCAGCAGCGGCGCCGGTTGTTCGGGCGCGCCGGGCGCGCCGGGCGCGGCGCTATCGTCCAGCGGCGCAAAGGCCGACGCGCGCTCGGACTGGCCCATCACCGAGCTCAGGCTGCCGGTTTCGGGGTCGAAGCGGAACAGCGACTTGGCCAGTTGCGGCTGCACGCTGAGCATGTCGATCAAAAAGCTCAGCGCACCCAGGTTGTCGGCCAGGCGGTCGAAGGTGCCGGCCTGGATGGCGCGCTGCGGGTCGACCTCGGTCTGCGCCAGTTTTTCGACGTCGTCGCGCATGTACAGCACGGCAGCCGACGCCTGGTCCATGCCCAGCACCGACAGCACACCGCGCATCGACGACAGCTGCGCCGGCACCGGGATCAGCACCTGGCGCTCGGCCGGGTTGCGGAAATAGTGGTCGATCTGCTTTTCAACCTCCGACAACGAAGCGCGCAGCTCCTGCACCACGCTGCCCATGGTCTGGCGGTCGGAGACGCGGCGATACAGCTCCTCCATCCACATGTCCAGCGGCTGCGGCGCGGCGCCGCCGCGCACGTCGTCGATGCGCTCGGCCAGGCGCTGCACACGCTCGGCGAGTTCGGGCTGGTCGAGCTCGCCGTCTTCCAGCGACGCGTCCAGGTACAGGATGCCGGTGGCGACTTCCATTGCCAGCGGTGGCGGTGGTGGCTGGCCGCTGTTGACGGTCTGCAAGGCGGTGGCCGAGAGCGACTGCGCAAGCACCTCGCCCGCCGGAAACAGCTTCTGCAGCGAATCACCGACCAGCGCGAACTGCTCGGCCAGGCCGGCAATGCGGTGCTGTTCACCGCCGGCCACACCCGACCAGGCGTCTTTGGCCGCGGCCACGCGCTTGCGGGCCAGCGCCAGGTGCGCGGGGTCGAAGCGGCCCAGGCGTGCGGTGGCGTAGTCGACCGGCTTGTGGTCCTGCAGGCGCCAGACACGGCGCACGCCGTGCAGGCGCGGCGCCACGCCCGCCAAGGCCGGCGCTTTGGCGTGGCCGCAGAAAAACAGCAGGTCCTGCGCCAGCCGGTCGGACACCTCGGGCTGGCCGCGCACCGTGGTGCGCAACTGCGCCAACAGCCGCGAAGCGATGCGTTTGGTGAAGACGTCCGAGCCCAGCAAACCGCTGGCCTGCGCTTCAAACACGGCAGCAGCCATCTGCCACAGCGTGGCCAGGCGATTGGCGCCTGTGCCTGTGCCTGTGCCTGTGCCTGTGCCTGTGCCTGTGCCTGTGCCTGTGCCTGTGCCTGTGCCTGTGCCTGCGCCTGCGCCTGTGCCTGTGATGGTGGCGCGTGCGCCGGCGCCGAGGTCGGCGCAAAAGTCGCTCATGCGCTGCAGCGCCGGGGATCCGGGCTCGCGCATCAGGCGCAGGACCTCGGTTTCCATCGCGTCGCGGGTGTCGTCGTTGGCGGTGCGCGGCTCGGCTCTGCCATCGGCGGGCAGCTCGAACCACTGCCAGTCGGGCTTCCATAAATCGGCCGGGTGCACACGGTCTGCACCGGCCAGCGCCTGCACCGCGCGGTACTGCGGAAACAGCATCACCGGGGACACCGGCTTGCGCGCCAGGAGCCGCGCCAGGTAGTCCAGCAGCGCGTAGGAGACACGCTCGACGGTTTCGACCGCGGCGGCATTGACGATGGCCGGCCGCGTGATCATGCGTTGCACCGCGGCTTCGCTGGCGCGCAGCACGTCGGCCACGGCGGGCAAGCCGACGAGTTCGAGCGCGCCAACGCCCTGGTGCAGCTGCGTGCGTGCGCCGCGCAGCACGGCTGGGTCGACGGCGTCGATCTCACCACCGCCGGCGGCATCGGCCTCCTTTAGGTAGCGGCGCAGCGCCTTGTGCGCAGCTTCGAGTGAACGGCGCAACTCGCCGTGCACCCAGGCCAGCGCGCTGAGGTCGTCACCGGGCAGGCCTTGCAGCCCGGCGGTCTGGGTGTCCAGGGTGTCTTGCATTGGTCGGGCCTGATGGAATTCGGGAGTCGCGCGCGGCGAAGGGTCGGGTCGGTCGATCAGCTGATCTTGAAGCGCGCAACTGACGCCTTTAGCTCTTCGGCACTGCGCGACAGCTCGCGCACCATCTGCGTCGTCGAGCGCGTGCCCTCGGACGTCTGCTCGGTGACGGCGAAGATGTGCTGAATGTTGGCCGCCACCACGTTGGCCGACTGCGCTTCTTTCAGCGCCTCTGCCGAGATGCGCGAGATTAGGTCGGCCAGCTCGCGCGTGACGCGGTCGATGTCGCCGAGCGCTGTGCCTGCCGCGTCGGATAGCCGAGCACCTTCGACCACGCCCTGTGTGCTGCGCTCCATGGCGCCGACAGCATCCTGCGTGTCGGTCTGAATGGTGCGCACGATGGCGGCGATCTGGCGCGTCGCGTCGCCCGAGCGTTCAGCCAGGCGCTGCACTTCCTCGGCCACGACGCTGAAACCGCGGCCGGCTTCGCCGGCGCTCGCGGCCTGGATGGCGGCGTTCAACGCCAGCACGTTGGTCTGCTCGGTAATGTCGGAGATCAGCTCGGTGATTTCACCGATCTCCTGCGAGCTTTCGCCCAGGCGCTTGATGCGCTTGGAGGTTTCCTGGATCTGGTCGCGGATCGAGTTCATGCCGCCGATGGCGTTGTTCACCGCGGCGCGGCCCGTCTCTGCAGCGGCCAGCGACTGGCGCGCCACCGAGACCGTTTCCTGCGCCTGCGCCGACACGTCGTTGATGCGGCCGGCCATCTGCAGCACCTCGTCACCCGTGGTGCGGATCTCGCGCAACTGCTCGGTCGACGCGGCCAGCAGCTCGGTCGACGTGCTCTCCACCTGCGCCGTGGTCTCGGTCACGCGGCCCACCGTGTTCTGTACCTGTTCGACCAGCGAGCGCAGTTCTTCGACGGTGTAGTTGACGGAGTCGGCAATGGCGCCGGTGATGTCTTCGGTCACCGTGGCTTGTTGCGTCAGGTCACCTTCGGCCACCGTCTGCAACTCGTTCATCAAGCGAAGAATGGCCGCCTGGTTGGCGTCGTTGACGCGCTTGGCTTCCTGCTCCTGGCGCTCGGCTTCCTGGCGCTGCACGTTGGCCGACTGCATGCGGGTGTTGTTGTCCAGCACGAAAAGGCGCAACAGCCCGGCTGCACCGGCGGCCAGCGCCAGCACCGACAGCAGGCCCAAGAAAAAACGCCCGCCGCCGACGCCGCCAGCCGCCGTGAGGCCGGCCTGCAGCGTGTCCAGGCCCTGACGCAGCGGCTCGGAGTCGGCGACGATGGCGCTCTGCGCTTCACGTGCGGCCACGAGGCCCTGCAGGTTGGAAAAGATCGCGCTGGCTTCGGTGCGCGTCTGTTCATATTGCTCCAACAGCTGCTGGAGCTTTTCGCGCATCTGCGGGTCGCGGGTGCCTGGCAGGCGCAGATCGGCGTCGCCGTTGATCACGCCCTGCGCAATTTCCTTGAACGAATTCAAGTCCTTGCCGAGCAGAAACACGGCCTCGGCGCTGACGCCTTCGGTAGTCAAGAACTCGTTGGCGCTCTTGCCGATGCGCTGCGTCAGCATCACCAACTGGCCCACCGCCGACAGCTCCGACGCCGAAGCGCCACCTTGCAGCTTCAACGTGGACACGGTTTCTGCCGTCTCCAGCAGGTCCGCGCTCTGGCGGTTGATGGCGCGCAGCGCCTGACCCACCTGCGTCAGCGTCTTCTGCTGCGCCAGCACCGTGGCGGCGTTTTTCTCGGCGCGGTCCACCAGCGGCAGCAGCGTGTCGAGCTGATCCTGCAAGCCGGCCGGCGCCGCGGTCACAGGGCCTTCGCCGGTCTTCAAGCTGCGCACGTTCAGCGCCAACACGTCGATGCTGTCCTTGACTTCAGGGAAGGCGCCGACGCTGCCCACCAAAGCCTGCGATACCGACTTGGCCAACCGCTGCGACTGCGTCGTCGCCTGGCCGGCCGCAGCCACCTGGTTGGCGCTACGGGCACCGGTCAGCAGCACCAACAAGGTCACCAGCAGCAGACCCGCCAGGCCGAGGCCGAAGGTCCAGATCAGCGCGCGCTGCTGGCGCGCCAGCGGCCAGCTGCCGATCAGCGGCAGGCCACTGGTGAAACCCGGCACTTCCGCATCGACGCCGGCCATGCGGGTTTCGCTGAACTCCTGCGCCATCTCCGAAGGCGCAGCCTCGGAAATGATCGAAGAGTCCGCGCTATCGCGGTTGGGCGTGTTGTTGCCCAGGCGCACGGTAATTTCACCCGGGCCGGCCATGGCCAACTCGTCGAAAGGCGCCGACGGCACGGCGATGTCGGCTTCGGTCTTGGTGCGACCCGCACCCTTGATGCGATCCAGAAAGCTCATGGCGTCCTCTTCATGACTTCAACATTCCGCCGCGGCTTGTCGCCCCGGCAGACAAAGGATGTCCGCGCTTCACGCGGTGATGGCAAGAAACTGCTCGTGACGGGACAACGCGGCCAGGTCGATCTCCTGCCAGCGCCGGCCCTCGGCATCACGCCAGTGGGCAGGCGCAAAAGCCGGGCGCGGCTTGCCGTCGCCGGAGTCGGCCGTCAACTGGCCTGCGCTGCGCAGGCCGGCCAGGCGGTCGACCAGCACGGCGCTGTGCGAGCCCAGCTCCGGGTTGAGAGCCAGCAGCCGGGCTTGCTCACGCGCGGCATCGCGCGGTAACGGCGCCCGCAAGCCGAGAAAGGCCGCCAGGTCGACCACGCCGTGCAAGCCGCCGCGCAGATTGGCCACGCCCAGGAACCACGGCTGGGTGTGCGGCACGGCCAGCAACGCGCCGGCTGGAAAAATTTCACCGGCCGTGGCCAGCGGCATCAACAGGCCGTGGCCTGCGCACTCCACCGCCAACCAGGACAGGGCGCGGGTTTCGGTGCGCGCCGCCTGCAGCCGCTCGGCCAAGCGGGTTTGCAGCTGGCGCAAAGCTTCTCGGTTGGCCATCTCAGCCGCGCCTGCCGAAAGTGTCGTGAGCGCCGCAAGCGCACTGCAGGCTACCCGCCGACCGCAGTGGAGCCGAGTTTGCTGGCCTGCTGGCGCTGTGCCTCCGGGTGCAGGCGCCGACCGCTTTTCGTGGCAACTTCATGTCAGTCGAAGGCTTTGATCTTGGCGATCAGCTCGTCGGTGTTGACGGGCTTGACGATGTAGTCGCGCGCGCCCTGGCGCATACCCCAAACCTTGTCGGTTTCCTGGTTCTTGCTGGTGCACATGATTACCGGCACGTCGGCAAAACGCGGGTCGCGTGTAATGGCGCGGGTCAGCTGAAAACCGTTTTGGCCCGGCATCACCACGTCCATCAGGATCAGTTGGGGCTTGTCTTCTTCGAGCCGACGCAGGGCTTCTTCACCGTTTTCGGCCGTGCGCACGCTGTAGCCTTTTTTGCCCAGGATGTCGGACAAATGGTGCAGCTCGGTCTTGGAATCGTCGACGACGAGAATTTTGTGAATGGGCATGGACCGGGTCCTCGGCAATTCGGTTCAGGCGTCAGCCCGTATGCGGCGATAGGACTCGACCGCACGCAGCAACTGCTCTTTGGTGAAGGGCTTGGTGAGGTAATCCTCGGAGCCGACCATGCGCCCGCGCGCCTTGTCGAACAGCCCGTCCTTGGACGACAGCATGATCACCGGCACATGGGCAAAACGCGGGTTGCGTTTGATGATGGCGCAGGTCTGGTAGCCGTCCAGGCGCGGCATCAGGATGTCGCAGAAGATGAGTTCTGGCGCGTGGTCATTAACCTTGGCCAACGCGTCGAAACCGTCTTCGGCCAGCAGGACCTCATGCCCGCCCTGGCGCAAAAAGATCTCGGCGCTGCGGCGAATGGTGTTGCTGTCATCGATGACCAGCACCTTGGCGCCGGGGTCGGCAACGATCGTGGCTGTTGCGGCCAATTGAGGCCCTTGAATATCCAAGCGCCGTTCTCCTAAAAAGGCCCGTACAGCGCCGCGTTGTGCAGCAGCGGGGGTTTCAGATTTGCACCATCTCGAAGTCTTCTTTGCGTGCACCGCATTCGGGACAGGTCCAATTCATGGACACGTCGGACCACGCGGTGCCGGCTGCAATGCCATGCTCGGGATCGCCATCGGCTTCGTTGTAAATCCAGCCGCAGATCAGGCACATCCAGGTACTTGCTTCGCTCACGATGAGGCAGTCACTTCACTACAATATGGCCGCATTCTACTGACGCAGCTCCTGGGAAATTTCAGGATTTGTGAGGACCTACACACCCTTTCTCGAATTCGCTCGAAGTTCGCAGCAGGTCCTTTCGCGGTCACCCGAATTGGCCCGACAAGCACCCTCTTTTTTGCCCAACCTCCGCGCAAGCCCGATCCATGACCCCCGAACCCACACCGGCCGCGGACCTCGAAGGCCCCGGCGCCGAACCGCCGCCGCCAGCCTGCGTGATGTGCTTCAACGCCAGCGACCCCAGCGGCGCCGGCGGCCTGGCCGGTGATATCGCCACCATCGCCGCGATGGGCGCGCACGCGCTACCCATCGTCACCGCGATCGTGATGCGCGATACCGCCGACATCTTCGATCAGCACGAGATCGACGCCGATGCCGTGGCCGAACAGGCGCGCACCATCCTGGAGGATGTGACCATTGCCGGCTGGAAGGTCGGCTTCCTGGGCAGCGCCGACAACGTCAGCGCGGTGGCCGAGGTGCTCAGCGACTACAGCGACATTCCGCTGGTCAGCTATCTGCCCAATTTGAGCTGGCTCGAAGACGATCTGCAGCAGCCGTATCTCGACGCCTTCCGTGAGCTGATCCTGCCGGCCACCGAGGTTCTGGTGGGCAGCCACAAGACACTGCAGGACTTCCTGCTACCCGAATGGGACAGCGAGCGCCCGCCGTCGGCGCGCGAGCTGGCGGTGGCGGCCGGTGAACACGGCACGCGCTACGTTCTGGTGACCGGCGTGATGCTCACCGGCAAGGGCCCGGAGCAGTACATCGACAACGTGCTGGCCTCGCCGCAGGGCGCCATAGCCGGCGAAAAGTTCGAGCGCTTCGACACCAGCTTCATCGGTGCCGGCGACACGCTGGCGGCTGCGTTGGCTTCGCTGCTAGCCGCTGGCGGCGAACTGCAGGCCGCGGTCGGCGAAGCGCTGAGCTTCCTCGACCAAAGCCTGGACGCCGGCTTTCGCCCCGGCATGGGCCACATCGTGCCGGACCGTTTTTTCTGGGCCCTGCCCGGCCCAGAGGACGGCGAAGAAGGCAGCGAAGGCGGCGCCCTCGAACCCGAGCCTGAAGACCCCGGCAGCAAAGGCGCGTCGCGCCGCGTTCATTGAGCCCCCAGTGGGGGCGAGCCCGCACCGAGCCAGCGCCTGCGCGCTGGCATGTGGCGGGCGCGCGCCTGGGGGCCGGCACCCCGAAAGGCCGTCCGCCAGCGGCCCGACAGAGCCGCTTCCGCGGCGGGAAGCTTGATCTTTTGAGGCAACGATGACGAACGAAGAACTGTTTGCCCGCGCCCAGCGCGTCATTCCCGGTGGCGTGAATTCACCGGTGCGCGCCTTTCGCGCCGTCGGCGGCACGCCGCGCTTCATCACTCGCGCCGAGGGTGCCTATATGTGGGACGCCGAAGGCCAGCGCTACACCGACTACATCGGCTCCTGGGGGCCGATGATCCTGGGCCACGGCCACCCGGCGGTGCTGGATGCCGTGCAGAAGGCAGCGATGGACGGCTTCAGCTTCGGCGCGCCGACCGAGCGTGAGATCGAGCTGGCTGAAGCCATCATCGCGCTGGTCCCCGGCGTCGAGCAGGTGCGTCTGGTCAGCAGCGGCACCGAAGCCGGCATGAGCGCTTTGCGGCTGGCCCGCGGTGCCACCGGCCGCAGCAAGTTCATCAAATTCGAAGGCTGCTACCACGGCCATGCCGATGCGTTGCTGGTCAAGGCCGGGTCGGGCCTGGCGACCTTTGGCCACCCCACCAGCGCCGGCGTGCCGGCCGATGTCGTCAAGCACACGCTGGTGCTCGAGTACAACAATCTGGTGCAGCTCGAAGAGGCTTTTGCCACACAGGGCGCCGAGATCGCCTGCGTGATGATCGAGCCGATTGCCGGCAACATGAATTTCGTCCGCGCCAGCGTGCCCTTCATCAGCACGCTGCGGCGGCTGTGCACGCAGCATGGTGCGTTGCTGGTCTTCGACGAGGTGATGACGGGCTTCCGTGTCGCGCTCGGTGGCGCGCAAAGCGTCTACGCCCAACTGATCCCGGGCTTTCGGCCCGACATGAGCGTGTTCGGCAAGGTCATCGGCGGTGGCATGCCGCTGGCGGCTTTTGGTGGCAGCCGCGACGTCATGAGCCAGCTGGCGCCATTGGGGCCCGTGTACCAGGCCGGCACGCTTAGCGGCAACCCGGTGGCCACCGCCTGCGGGCTGGCCACGCTGCAGCAGATCAGCCAGCCGGGATTCTTCGATGCGCTGGCGGCACGCACGCGGTCATTGGTGGCGGGCCTGGAAGCAGCAGCGCGCGATGCCGACGTGGCGCTGGTGAGCGACAGCGAAGGCGGCATGTTCGGCTTTGTCTTCGACAGCGCGCTGCCGCAGAATTACACGGCGGTGATGGCCACCGACAAGGCGCGTTTCAACCGCTTCTTCCACGCCATGCTGGACCGCGGTGTCTACCTGGCCCCGGCGCTGTACGAAGCCGGCTTTGTCAGCGCTGCGCATAGCGCCGAGGACATCGCGGCCACGGTGGCTGCAGCTGGGGAAGCACTGTGCGCCTGAGCGCAGGCAGCGCTGCGCACTGAAGCGTTCAAAACGCCCCGCGCTCGAGCAGCCCACTCAGGCACCGCGTATTTTTGAGTGCACTCAGCCGAGCATCAAGCCGGCGACGACCGCAGCCCGTAGACCTTGCCACCGGCAAACAGGTATTCGGCGCGCAGCACCGCGGCTCCCTGCTCGCCGCTGAAGGTGAAGCCGATGAGCGACACCGCGTCGCCGACCTTCAACTCCGGCACCTGCCAGGCCTGCAGCCGCGACAGCGGCGCCAGCTCGATCTGCCAGCGGCGGTCCTTGCGCGTCGGCAGTTGCGCCGCCTTCAGCAAGGCCGGGCCGTCGACCGGTGCGCTCTGCGCCGGCAGCGCACGGCTGGCCAGATCGGGCGGTAATTGCTGGCCGGCTGCGGGCAACTCCAGCTCCAGCTCTGCATGCGGGTTGCGCCAAGCGACGCGGCTCAGCTTGCCCTCCAGATAGATCGGCCGGTTCTGGTCGAGGCTGCTCCAGCCGTGATGGGCCCACACGGGCAGTGCGCCGAGCAGCGGCAAGGTCAACAGGTGGCGGCGGTGCAACACAGACAAACTCCTTGGAGCGGTGTCGCTCAGAGATTTACAGATACCCGATCCAGCGCCCGCAGATGATGGCGGCCAGCCAAATCCCCGACGACACCGCGGTCTGCACACGGGCCGTGCGGTCGCACAGCGCCAGGCTGTCGCGGCCGTGGAACCAGGCGGCATTGAGCCCGGCCAGTTGCACCAGGCCCATCTTGATCAGGAAAGCGCGGTTGGCCAGCATCTCCGCCGGGTGCGCGGCAAACATCAACAAGCCGCTCGCGACGATCAGCGCAAAGCCCGACAGCGTGATGGCCAGCGACAACCGCGCCAGTGGCCGCAGCGGCAGCTCGGCCGCCACACCCCAGACGCGAAACTCCAGCACCAACAGGCTGCCCACGAGCAGCGCAATGCCGGTGATGTGCAGCACCTCAAGCGCCGGATAAGCGTAGGGATGCGACGCGATCCAGGGCAGGCCCACTAACGCCATCGAAGCCACGTTGTCCATAGCCTCACGCTAGCAGAGCGGCCCGGCTGAAGTGGCCCGGCCCGGGGCTTGCCCGTCGCGCTGGGCGGCCGGGTTCAACCGGCCTCGGGGCAAGGGAAACGCACTTCTAGAATGAATCGCATGCACATCCACATCCTCGGCATTTGCGGCACTTTCATGGGTGGCCTGGCGGCCCTGGCCCGCGAAGCCGGGCACCGCGTCACCGGCTGCGATGCCGGTGTCTACCCGCCGATGAGCGATCAGCTGCGCGCTCTGGGCATCGATCTTGTCGAAGGCTTCGGCGCCGAGCAGCTGGCCTTCAAGCCTGACCAGTTCGTCGTTGGCAACGTCGTGACGCGTGGCAGCCCGCTGATGGAAGCCGTGCTGGACGCAGGCGCGGCCTACACCAGCGGCCCGCAGTGGCTGGCCGAACATGTGCTGCAGGGCCGCCATGTGCTGGCGGTTGCCGGCACGCACGGCAAGACCACCACCACCGCGATGCTGAGCTGGATGCTGGAGTGCGCCGGCCTGCAGCCGGGCTTTCTGGTCGGCGGTGTGCCGCTGAACTTCGGCGTCTCGGCGCGGCTCGGGCGCGTCGTCACGGCGCCGTCATCCGCTGCAGCGCCCTCGTCCTGTCCATCACCGTTTGTCATCGAAGCCGATGAATACGACACCGCGCTGTTCGACAAGCGCAGCAAGTTCGTGCACTACCGGCCACGCACCGCCGTGCTCAACAACCTGGAGCTCGATCACGCCGACATCTTCCCCGACCTGGCGGCCATCGAGACGCAGTTCCACCACCTCGTGCGCACCGTGCCGGCCAGCGGCCGCCTGATCGTCAACGCGCGGGACGAAGCGCTGCAGCGCGTGCTGGCGCGCGGCTGCTGGAGCGAGGTGCAACGCTTCGGCACCCGGCGCGAAGAACCCGGCGGCCTGTGCGCGCGCGGCGAGCCCGGTGACTTCGACGTGCTGCGCGGCAGCTTGAAGCTCGGGCATGTGCAGTGGCCGCTGCTCGGCGAGCACAACCAGATGAACGCACTGGCTGCCTTGGGCGCGGCCGAGCACGCCGGCGTGGCGCCGGAAGTGGCGTGTGCCGCGCTGGCGAATTTTCAGAACGTACGCCGCCGGCTGGAGCTGCGCGGCATCAGCACCGGTGCCGTTGCCGGCGTGGCGGTCTACGACGACTTTGCGCACCACCCCACGGCGATGCGCACAACGCTCGCCGGCCTGCGCCGCAAGCTCGGTCTGCAGGCGCGCATCCTGGCTGTCTTCGAGCCGCGCTCCAACACGATGAAGCTGGGCACGATGAAAGCGCAGCTGCCGTGGAGCCTGGAGGACGCCGACCTCAGCTTCTGCCTGCAGGGCCACTACGGCTGGAGCGCGCGTGAAGCGCTGGCGCCGCTGGGCAACAGCGCCGTGGTCGCCGACAGCGTCGATGCGCTGGTGGCCGCAATCGTCACCGCAGCACGCCCCGGCGACCACGTGCTGTGCATGAGCAACGGCGGCTTCGGTGGCATCCACGACCGGCTGCTGGCGGCGCTGAAGGCCGGCGCTCGCTGAGCGGGCCTTCAGCTGCAGCGCGGTTCAGCCGCGCTGCATCGTGGCTCTCAACGCCTCAGTCAACAGCGCCAGGCTTTCCTGCAGATGCGCACGCGTCTCCACGCTGCGCCCGGGCTTGACCGCGGCCTGCTTGAGCAAGCCCTGCAGCTCGGTGGCGCGCAGGCGCAGCAGGCTAACTGCATCGGCCGGCAGGCCGGGTGCCGGGCGCGTCAGCGTGGTGGCCAGGCGGCGCAGGTGCTCGCGCTGCAGGTTGCGGCGCAGCGGGTCAATTTCGCTGCTGGCCTTGAGCTCGCTCCACACCGCGCCTTGCAGCGTGGCGTAGACCTCATCCAGCGTGATGGCACCGGCGCGTTCGTTGTCCTTCAGGTAGTAGCGCAACTCCAGCAGGCGCTGCGCGGTGCCGGGTGCGTACAGGCGGTCCAGCGTCTGGGTCTGCATCGCCAGCACGGCGGCGCTGATGGACAACGGACCCGGCCGCTCCCACTCGATGTAGTCGGGCCCGGCGCTGGCCAGAAACTCGGGCTTGAACTTGAAGGCGCCGGCGCTGAAGACGTTGTCGGTCAAGAACCTCAGCGCCTGGCGCTGGCGCGCCGGCTCCACCGGGCGGTAGCTGGGCCGCGCGTTGGTGCCGGGCAGATCACGCTCGATGTACATGCCGCCCAGGTACTTCGCCACCATCGCCGGCAGCCGCTCGACCTGGCGCACGCCAGCGGCCACGCTGCGACGCAGGCGCTGCGGGTCGTCACCGGGCTGCAGGCCGCGCGCTTGCACACGCTCCCAGAGCTCGCGCGACAGTGCCAGGCGCCGCGCCGTGAAGGCCAGGCTGTCGTTGCCGAGGTCGAACTGGTTGACGCGCGGATCGGCGGCTTCGTTGCCTGCGATGCTGCCGACATCACCGTCGTCGGCAAAAGCCAGCTGCGGCTCGGTGCTGCGTGCGGCAATGCGCGCGAGCTCGACCGGCTCGGCCGCTGCATCCAGCGGCCGGTAGGCGTACTCGATGGCCCAGTAGTCGTAAGCACCCAGCGTGGTGTTGGCCAGCGGCGCCGCCACTTCGCCCTTGAGCGCCAGATTGAAGCCGACGTAGTCCATCACCGAAGCCGCCAGGCCGTTGGATTCGACCCAGGCCTTGTCGCGCAGCTGCTCTGGCGTCACGGTGGTGGAGGCGCGGAAGTTGTGCTTGAGGCCTAGGGTGTGGCCGACCTCATGCATGATCGTGTCCTTCACATAAGCCTGCGCCAGCGCCTCGGCCTCGGGGCTGTCGGGCGTGATGTCGCCACGGGCTTCCAGCAGCTCCTGCGCAAAGCCCATCTCCAGCGCCGCTTCGTCGGCATAACTGCAGAAAATTTCATGCTGGCCGCGCGATGCAAAGGGCGCCCGCATCTGTGCCATCGCGCTTCGGCGTTCGGCGGCACCGGCACCCAGATCTTCGACCACCAGCCGGCGTGCGCTGCGGGAAAAGACGTCGCTCATCATGATGTCAGCGTCGATGATCTCGCCGCTGCGCGGGTCGTTGACGCTGGGGCCGCGCGCAAAGCCGACATCGGCGCCGCTGAACCAGCGGATCGACGCGTGTTCTGCGTCCATGTTGTCGAAGGTGGCGTCGTCGGGCTGCTGCTGCACCACGATGGCGTTCCTGAAGCCGATGCGCTCGAAGGCCTTGTTCCACTCCAGCACGCCAGCCGCGATCGAGGCGCGGTAGCGCGCGGGGATGTTCTTATCGAGCCAGAACGTGACCGGCTTGACGGGCTCGGACAGGCCTTCCGACGACCCGGCCGCTGCGTCCTTCTTCTCCAACCGCCAGCGCGACACCCAGTGCACACGGCTGCGTGGCTTGAAGTCGGTGGACAAATCGGTGAAGGCTTCGGTGAAGTGGCCGATGCGCGCGTCGGCCAGCCGTGGGCGCATCGGTGTATCGGGCAGCGCAGTGAAGTTGTAGATCACGCCGACGTAGAAGCTGCGGCCGTCGGGCACCGTGGTCGGCGGTGAGACACGCGGCGTGCCGGGCGGTGGCGCCACCAGCGGCGGCGGCGGTAGGCGCGGCGTCGAGAAGTGCAGCTGCGCCGTAACGGCCGTCAGCCGCTCGGCCGTGCGCACCTGGTCGAAGAAGGAATTCGTGCGGTCGACTGCGTACGGCAGCCGGTAAGCGACTTCGAGGTTGGTGCTGTAACCCAGCAGGTCGGCTTGCAAGAAAGCGGCGTCGATCAGAACCGACTTGCGCTCCGGGTGCGGCGCGCTGACCACCGGGGCCGAGGCCAGCAGGCTGTCCGAGAAGCTCTGCTTCAGTGCCCGTGCCACCGCAGCGTCGCCATCGGCGCGATAGGCCGTGTTGAGCGCCATCAGCTGCATCGTGCGGCCGACCTGGCGCCACTGCACGAAGTAGTCGCGCACCATCGCACTGCCGTACAGACCCCGCTCGCCGATCGAGTTGGTGACGCTCATGGTGAGCAGGAAAGGCTTGTTCAGACGCTCGGCCGGGATCTCCAGCCACAGCTTTTCATCCTGGCGCCAGACCGGCAGGAAGCCGTCGCTGCGCTTGGCGTCCTTGATGATGTCCGCGAAGGGCTTGGGTGCTGCCGGATCGGGCCGCGCGGCTGCCGCCACGCCGGGCGTGACGGTGGGCGCGGGCGCGGCCGACGCCGTTGGCGGCGTGGCAGCAGCCGATGCAGCAGGCACCGCTGGCGTCGTGGCGGCCTTTGGCGCCGTCGGCACCGCAAGGCTGGCACAGCCTGTCAGCCACGACACGGCAGCAGCCGCAGCAGCCGCAGAAATGAGGCGCAAAACAGGCAGGCGTGCAGGCATCGGGTGTCCAGACAAGACCGGGCCGCGGCGGCGGCCTCGGAGAGCGCGCAATTCTGCGGCAACGGGTGCACCGCTGCAGATGGCTGGGCCACGAAGCCGGGCAAAGTGGACACGCGCCGCGTGACCAATGGACACGGGGCGGGCGCCGCCAGCGGCCACAATCCTGTCGATGTATGCACTGTTCGACGACGCCGGAAAATTCCACACCGGCCGCGTGATGTCCGAGGCCGATAGCTCGGTGCAGGTCGAGCTCGATTCTGGCAAGCGCGTCAAGGTCAAGGCAGCCAACGTCATGCTGCGTTTCGACAAGCCGGCGCCGGCCGAGCTGCTGGCACAGGCGCAGGCGCTTGCCGCCGACATCGACCTCGATCTGGCCTGGGAATTTGCGCCCGATACCGACTTCAGCTTCGGCGACCTGGCGCGCGAATACTTCAGCGCCAAGGCCGGCCCCGAGCAGCAGGCTGCAGCGCTGCTGCGCTTGTTCGAGGCGCCGCATTACTTCAGGCGGCTGGGCCGTGGCCTGTTCAAGAAGGCGCCTGAGGAAACCGTGAAGGCCGCGCTGCTGGGCATCGAGCGCAAGAAGCAGCAGGCGCTGCAGATCGAGTCCTGGGCCGCCGAGCTGGTCGCTGGGCGGTGCCCGCAGCCGGTGCGCGAGCAACTCTTTCGCATCCTCTTCAAGCCCGACAAAAACGGCCCCGAGTACAAGGCCGTGGTTGAGGCCACACGCCGCGCACAGAAGCCCCCGCTGGCGCTGTTGACCGCTGCCGGCGCCATTGAAAGCCCATACCAATTTCACTGGCGGCGCTTTCTGTTCGACCAGTTTCCCAAAGGCCACGGCTTCGGGCCCACAACCGCCGCGGTGCCGACCATCAAGGACCCGCTGCCGACCGCCGCCGTGCAGGCTTTTTCAATCGACGATTCGGCCACCACCGAGATCGACGACGCGCTGTCGGTGCAGGGCCTGGGTACCGGCTCGGGCACGGTGATCTTCGGCATCCACATCGCTGCACCCGGTCTGGCCATCGCGCCCGACTCGGCACTGGACAAGCTGGCCCGCGAGCGGCTGTCCACGGTTTACATGCCGGGCGGCAAGATCACGATGCTGCCCGACGCGGTGGTGCAGGCCCTGACGCTGGCCGAAGGCCGCGACTGCCCGGCCGTGAGTCTGTATCTGCACATCGACGAACAGACGCTGGAAATCAAGAGCCACGAAACGCGCCTGGAGCGGGTGCCGATCGCGGCCAACCTGCGCCACGACCAGCTCGATGACGTCGTCACTGAAAGCTCGCTCGATGGCAGCGCAGCGGCTGACTATGCTTTTGCGGCGGAGCTGGCCTTCGCCTTTCGGCTGGCGCGCGCCTTGAAGCTGCGGCGCGAGCAGGTGCGCGGCAAGCCGGAAACCTTCAACCGCCCGGACTACAACTTTCGCCTCGTGCGGGACGCCGATGCGGATGCCGAGCCGCGTGGCGACGAGCCGGTGCAGATCAGCACCCGCCAGCGCGGCGCGCCGCTGGACCTCATCGTGGCCGAGGCCATGATCCTGGCCAACAGCACCTGGGGCGGCTGGCTGGCCGAGCACGGCGTGCCGGCGATCTACCGCAGCCAGGCCAGCATGCTGCCGGGCGTGAAGGTCAGGATGGGCACCAAGCCGGCGCCTCATGCCGGCATGGGTGTGGCGCAGTACGCCTGGAGCACGAGCCCGCTGCGGCGCTATGTGGACTTGGCCAACCAGTGGCAGATCATTGCCTGTGCCCGCCACGGCCGTACAGCTGCGCTGGCCGCACCCTTCAAGCCCAAGGACACCGCGTTGTTCGCGGTGATCTCGGCCTTCGACGCGGCCTACAGCGCCTACAACGGTTTCCAGCAGGGCATCGAACGTTTCTGGACGCTGCGCTGGCTGGCGCAAAACGCGGTGACGGAGCTGGACGCG
This sequence comes from Rubrivivax sp., assembly GCA_026785885.1. Taxonomy (GTDB): domain Bacteria; phylum Pseudomonadota; class Gammaproteobacteria; order Burkholderiales; family Burkholderiaceae_C; genus Rubrivivax. The sequence goes on along the minus strand of JAJAZC010000146.1, from coordinate 5,716 downwards.
ACGACGATGAAAGAAGGCCTGGTGCGCGCCGACTCGCTGCCGCTGGTCTTCAAGGTCGCGGGCACCGAGAACCTGCCGCGCGGCAGCCGCATCCGTGCGCGCATCACCGGCATGGATTTGCTGACGCTGGACCTGCATGCCTCATTGGCCGCGCGCCTGGATGCGGCACCGGTGGCCGGTGCGGCTGCTGAAGCGGCCGACGGCAGTGACAACGGCAACGGCAGCGCCGACGGCGGCGAGGACGACGAGTCCGAGCCCATCGGCGCGCTGCAGTTGGCGATCGATCTGGTCGAGGGTGGCGAGGGTGGCGAGGGTGCCGATCGCGCCGAGACTGCCGTCGCTGGCAACGGCAACACGGCGGCAGCCGCCGATGGCGCAGCCGCAGGCCCGGTCACGCCGGCGCCGGCCGCCTGACAGGCCACCGCACCCGCACCCGCATGCGCTGGCGCGACCTTTCCGCACTGCAATGGGCGCTGCTGGCGTCCGCCGCTGTGCACGCGGTGCTGCTGAGCGTGCGCTTCGTCGACCCCGAGGCCATCAACCGCGCTTTCAAGGACACGCCGCTGGAGGTCATCCTCGTCAACGCGCGCAGCAACGAAGCGCCGACCCAGGCGCAGGCGATTGCGCAGGCCAACCTGGCCGGTGGCGGTGAGGCCGACAAAGGCCGCGCCACCAGCCCGCTCCCGGTGGCCGCAACCATGCAGCTGGGCGATGCCGCCGACGATTCAAAGAAGCGCATCGATCAGCTGCAGGAGCAGCAGCAACAGCTGCTGGCGCAAATTCGGCGCGAGATCGCCACGCTGCCACCGCCTGACCCGCGGCGCGACAACGGCAGTGCACAGGAGCGTGATCAGGACGAGCGCCGCCGCCAGCTGCTGCGCCTGTTGGCCGAGATCGAAAAACGCGTCAACGAAGAAAACGCGCGGCCCAAAAAGCGCTACATCAGCCCGGCCACACGCGAGCAGGTCTACGCCATTTACTACGACGCGCTGCGGCGCCGGATCGAAGAACGCGGCACGCGCAACTTTCCTGAGACCGGCGGCAAGAAGCTGTACGGTGAGCTGACGATGAACGTCACCATCGACGCCGCCGGCCGTGTCGTCGAAGCCGAGATCGTGCGACCCAGCAAGTCGCGCCAGCTGGACATGCAGGCCGTGGCCATCGTGCGCGCGGCTTCGCCCTTCGGCCTGTTCACGCCGTCCATGCGCACGCAGGCCGATCAGATCGTCGTCACATCGCGCTTTCGCTTCACTCGCGAGGACGGGTTGGAGACGACGCTGAGTACACGATGAGTCAGCGATGAGTCAGCGATGCGGCCGATCAAGTGCCGATATGCAGCCGTTCAGTTGCCGACGAGCAATCGCTTAGTCGCGCTAGTTGCGAATCCGTACCCGATGGACAGCCAGTGAGCCCCCACCCCGACCTTGCGCCTGCGCCTGCGCCTGGCACGGCGCCCGCCCGTTATGCCGTGCTCGGCAACCCGGTGGCGCACAGCCGCAGCCCCTTCATCCACGCCGCTTTTGCGCGCCAGACTGGGCAGCTGCTGGATTACGGTCGCGTGCTGTGCGCGCTGGACGGCTTTGCCGCGGCGGTGCGCGACTTCGCAGCGCACGGCGGGCTTGGCTGCAACGTCACGGTGCCTTTCAAGCTGCGGGCACCGGCACTGGCCGCGCACATCACCGAGCGTGCACGGCTGGCCGGCGCGGCCAACGTGCTGCGGCTGGACGCTGGCGGCTGGTCGGCCGACAACAGCGACGGTGCCGGCCTGGTGCGCGACATCGAAGGCACCGCCGGCGTCGCACTGGCCGGGCTGCGCGTGCTGTTGATCGGCGCGGGCGGTGCAGCGGCCGGTGTGCTGGGGCCGCTGCTGACGGCGCGGCCAGCGCAGGTGGTGGTCGTCAACCGCACGCCCGACAAAGCCCAGGTGCTGGTGCAGCGCCATGCCCCGCTGGCGCTGCAGTGCACTTGCGATCTGCGCGCCGCGCCGCTGCAAGCGCCCGGCGCTGCGTACGACGTGCTGATCAACGCCAGCGCCAGCAGCCTGCACGGCGCGCCGCCACCGGTGCAGCCGACCGCTTTGCGCCGGGGCGCGCTGGCGGTGGACCTGATGTACGGCGCTGCCGCGCGGCCTTTCCTGGCCTGGGCGCAGGCCGCTGGCGCGGTGCCGCGCGACGGTCTGGGCATGCTGGTGGAGCAGGCCGCCGAGGCCTTTTACTTTTGGCGCGGCGTGGGGCCGCAGACCGCGCCGGTACTGGCTGCGCTGCGGGCCGCGATCGACGCTGAGATCGGCGCCGATGCTGTTGCTGCTATCGACGATCAGGTCGGCACACCGTTGGGCACACCGGCGCCAGCGCGATGAAGCCGCGCCTGGCCTGGTTCAAGCAGCTGCTGCGCCTGCTGTCGTTGCTGCTGGTGTGCACGGTGGCGCTGCAGATCGTGTTTGCAGCGCGCATCGCGCTGATGGCGGTGCTGGCGCCGCAGTCCACCGCGTTCCAGCGCAGTGAAGCCTGGCGGCTGCTGGTGGACAAACAGCAGGTGTCGTGGAGCCAGCAGTGGGTCGACCGTGAGCGCATTGGCGCGCACCTGCAGCGGGCAGTGATCGCCAGCGAAGACGCCGGCTTCAACGACCACGGTGGCGTCGACTGGGCCGCGGTCGAGAAGGCCTGGGGCCGCAACCAGCAGGCCGAAGCGCGCGCCGAGCGTGCTGCGGCGCGGACAGCGGCGCGTACGGCCGCCCGAGCGGCTGCACAAACGGCAGTCCAAACGGCCGGACAAACGGCAGCACCGCGGCCCACCCTGGCGCCGGTGCCCAAGGTCGTCGGCGGCTCGACGATCACGCAGCAGCTGGCCAAGAATCTGTTTTTGTCCGGCGAGCGCACGGTGCTGCGCAAGGCGCAGGAACTGTTGCTGACGCTGATGCTCGAAACGCTGCTGAGCAAGGAGCGCATCCTGGAGATTTACCTCAACAACGTCGAGTGGGGCGAGGGTGTTTTCGGCGCCCAGGCCGCGGCGCAACACTACTTTCGCATCGACCCGGCGCGCCTGGGCCCTGAGCAGGCCGCGCGGCTGGCGGTGATGCTGCCGGCGCCCAAGCGCTTCGAAAAACGCCCGGGCTCGCCTTACGTCAGCGGCCGCGCAGCGACCATTGCAGCGCGCATGGGCGGGATCGCGCTGCCATGAGCGTCGCAGCCGAGCTGGCCCAGGCTGCAGCGCAGCTGGTCGTCGATGAGGGCATGGACTACGCCGCCGCCAAGCGCAAGGCCGCGCGGGGTTTCGGCACCCGTGTCGAGCTGCCGAGCCACGAAGAGCTCGAAGACGCCGTGCGCGAGCACATCGCGCTGTTCTGCGCCGACACCCAGCCCGCCGAGCTGCAGGCGCTGCGCGAGGTGGCGCTGCTGTGGATGCAGCGGCTGGCCGAGTACCGCCCGCATGTCGGCGGCGCGGTCTGGCGCGGCACCGCCACGCGGCTGTCCGCCGTGCAGCTGGACCTGTATTGCGACGACCCCAAGGCGGCCGAGATTGCCTTGATCAACGCCGGGGTCGACTACGACGTGGCCAGCCTGGACCGGCCGGCCCACAGCCGCCAGCGCCACGGCAGCGAGCCCTTGAATGTGTTAATCGTCAGCAGCCCGAGCGCTGCCCTGGGCGAGCCGGTGACGGTGCACCTGGTGCTGCACGACGCCGACGATCAGCGCGGTGCACTCAAGCCCGACGCCCGCGGCCGCAGCTGGCGTGGCGATACGGCTGCGCTGCAACGCTCGATGGCTGGGCCATCGCCGTGACCGTCAAGCGCCGCAATGCGCTGCTGGCCGCCACCGGCTTGGCCGCTGCTGCTGCCGGTGCCGGCTGGCAGGCCTGGCGCACCCGCGGCGCTGCGCCTGCGCCTGCAGATGCCAGCGCCGCGCCCTGGTTGTGGCCGCTGCAATTTGAGCGGCCCGAAGGCGGCTTGTTGGCCATGGCAAGCTTGCGTGGCCGGCCGCTGCTGATCAACTTCTGGGGCACCTGGTGCCCGCCCTGCATCAAAGAAATGCCCGAGCTCGATGCTTTTGCGCGCCGCTTTGCACCCGCCGGCTGGCAGGTGCTGGGGCTTGCGGTCGACAAGGCGCAGGCGGTGCGTGACTACCTGCTGCGCAGCCCTGTCAGCTACACCATCGCGATGGCGGGATTCGAGGGCACCGAGCTGGCACGCACGCTGGGCAACACGCAAGCCGGCCTGCCCTTCACGGTGATGCTGGATGGCAGCGGCGCCATCGTGCAGCGCAAGTCCGGCGCGACGACGCTGGCTGAGCTGGCGGCATGGGCCGGCAACAGCTGAAAACCACGTCCGACCCGGTCTATCCCGGGGCCGTGCCGGCTATGGTCGTCAGCAGCTTTTAACGGCTGCCAAAGCGCGTAAAGTCGCGCGTTCGGCGCGAGCCGGCATGGCCGCCCAAGCATGCAAAACGACCAACATGAGCATCCTCGTCCTTCACGGCCCCAACCTGAACCTGCTGGGCAGCCGCGAGCCGGCCATCTACGGCCACGACAGCTTGCAGCAGATCGACGCTGAACTGACAAAGATCGCCACCGATGCCGGCGCCCGGTTGCACACGCAGCAAAGCAACCATGAGGGTGTGTTGATCGATCGCATCCAGGCCGCACGCGGCGACGGCACCACTTTCATCATCATCAACGCTGGCGGCCTGACACACACCAGCGTCGCGCTGCGCGATGCGCTGGCTGCCGTGGCGCTGCCCTTCATCGAGGTGCATGTATCCAACGTCCATGCGCGCGAGGCGTTCCGCCACCACTCGTATCTGTCGCCTATCGCACTCGGCGTGATCGTCGGCCTCGGCGTCAACGGCTACCGGCTGGCGCTGAGCCACGCGCTGCAGCTGCGCACGATTGCTCGCGCTTGAGACCTTTCGGCTGCTCTTGGCCTTTCGGCCGCCTGAGACCGTTACGCCATCACCGATCGGTGCCAGCCCAGGCCGGCCGCGCCCGGCGCACGCGCTGAAGCGGCCACCTGCATCTGCATCACCGACAACACCGCTTGCCCCGAGGACTGCCACGACATGGACCTGCGAAAACTGAAGACGCTGATTGATCTGGTGTCGGAATCCAATATCTCCGAGCTCGAGATCACCGAAGCCGAAGGCAAGGTGCGCATCGTCAAAGCCAGTGTTGCTGCGCCGGCCGGTGCGCTGATGTATGCACCGGCCGCGCCGGCTCTGGCCAACGCGCCGGCTGCCGCGCCTGTGGCCGAAGCGCCGGCCGAGCCCGAAGGCAAGGTCATCAAGTCGCCGATGGTCGGCACCTTCTACCGCTCGGCCAGCCCGGGGGCCAAATCGTTTGCCGACATCGGCGATGCAATCAAGGCCGGCCAGCCGGTGTGCATCATCGAAGCGATGAAGATCATGAACGAGATCGAAGCCGACACCGACGGCAAGATCCTGCGCATCCTGTGCGAGAACGGGCAGGCAGTCGAATTCGGCCAGCCGCTGTTCATCGTCGAATGATGGAGCGCCCGAGCTCGCTTACGCTCCCGCCGTCGGCCAAAGGCAGCCGGCCTTCGGGCCGGGGGGGGGCGCCCCCGCGGGGGGGGGGGGCGGGGGCGCCCGCCCCCCCCCCCCGGCCCGCCCCCCCGCCCCCGCCCCCCCCCGGGGGCCGGCCCCCGGCCGCCGGTCATCTTGGCGAACGGGATCTCGGGGCCGGACTCGTCGATGCGGAGCGGGCG
>JAJAZC010000145.1 GCA_026785885.1 Rubrivivax sp. | reverse complement strand
GCCCTGCACGGCTGGCGAAGGCCAGAGCGCGATTTCACGCGCGATGGCTAAGCCCGCACGTGCGAGGCCGGAAGGCCCTGCACGGCTGGCGAAGGCCAGAGCGCGATTTCACGCGCGATGGCTGAGCCCGCGCCGCCGCGCGTAGGCCGGGCAGCAAAAAAGTTCCCGTGCCGGCTCTTGAAAGACTGGTGCGCATCCCAAAGTTTCGGCAGATGTTTTTTCGCCGAACCATGAACGACAACACCGACCCCGACAAGGCCGCTGCCAGCGGCACGCAGGCCAATAATGGCGCTCACGGCGCTGAAGGCGCTGACAGCACTGCAAGTACCGGCGGTGCCGGGAGCGCGTACCGCGACGCCACCGCCGCCGAAGCCCCGAGTCTTGAGCAGCAACTGGCCGAATTGCAGGCCCGCCACACTGAAGTCGCCGACGCTTTCCTGCGCGCCAAGGCCGAAGCCGAGAACACCCGCCGCCGCGCAGAAGAAGAAGTCAGCAAGGCGCGCAAGTTCGCAGTCGAAGGTTTTGCCGACAGCCTGCTGCCGGTCAAGGACAGCCTGGAAGCCGCCATCACCCTCCATGAATCAAACCCTGGGGCTCCGGTGGCGCAGGTGCTGGAAGGCGTGCACGCCACGCTGCGCCAGTTGACGGCCGCGCTGGAGCGCAACCGCGTGATGGCCATTGCACCGCCAGCCGGCACCCGGTTCGATCCGCACCAGCATCAGGCCATCAGCGTCGTGCCGGCCAATCAGGAAGCCGGCACCGTGGTGGCGGTGCTGCAAAAAGGCTACCTGATCAACGAGCGCGTGCTGCGGCCGGCGCTGGTGACGGTGGCTGCAGCCGGGCAGTGACGCGCCGGCTCACTGCCCCGGTCACTGTCGCAATGGCGCACCGGCTCGCTTTGCCGCTCGCTTTGCCGCGCGCTCCGCCACCCCACGTTGCCGCTCCTCTTTCCGCACATTTCTCTGTCCACTTTTCCACTCCAGCACCCGACCCAGAACGGGCCGCGCCGGCAGCCTTGAAAGGCGGCCATGCAGCCACAACTGCCAAGCAACTGAATTTCTCCTGAAGGAGCCAAAGAACATGGGCAAGATCATCGGCATCGATCTCGGCACGACCAACTCGTGCGTGGCGATCATGGAAGGCAACACTCCCAAAGTGATCGAGAACAGCGAGGGTGCGCGCACCACGCCGTCGATCATTGCGTACCAGGAGGACGGCGAGATCCTCGTCGGTGCCAGCGCCAAGCGGCAGAGCGTGACCAACCCGCGGAACACGGTCTATGCGTCCAAGCGCCTGATCGGCCGCAAGTTCGCCGAGAAGGAAGTGCAGAAGGACATCGATCTGATGCCCTACAAAATTTCTTCCGCTGACAACGGCGATGCCTGGATCGAGGTGCGCGGCAAGAAGCTCGCGCCACCGCAGATCAGCGCCGAGGTGCTGCGCAAGATGAAGAAGACCGCCGAGGACTACCTCGGTGAAGAAGTGACTGAGGCCGTGATCACGGTGCCGGCCTACTTCAACGACAGCCAGCGCCAGGCCACCAAAGACGCCGGCCGCATCGCGGGTCTGGATGTCAAACGCATCATCAACGAGCCGACTGCTGCGGCACTCGCTTTCGGCCTGGACAAGCACGGCAAGGGCGACCGGAAGATCGCGGTGTACGACCTGGGTGGCGGCACCTTCGACATAAGCATCATCGAGATCGCCGACGTCGACGGCGAGAAGCAGTTCGAAGTGCTGTCGACCAACGGCGACACCTTCCTCGGCGGCGAGGACTTCGACCAGCGCATCATCGATTTCATCGTCACCGAGTTCAAGAAAGAACAAGGCGTCGATCTGACGAAGGACGTGCTGGCGCTGCAGCGCCTGAAGGAGTCGGCCGAGAAGGCCAAGATCGAGCTCAGCAACAGCACGCAGACCGACGTCAACCTGCCTTACATCACGGCCGACGCGTCGGGCCCCAAGCACCTGAACATCAAGCTCACGCGCGCCAAGCTGGAGAGCCTGGTCGACGAATTGATTGCGCGCACGATCGAGCCCTGTCGCATTGCGATCAAGGACGCCGGCGTCAAGCTGACCGAGATCGACGACGTGATCCTGGTCGGCGGCATGACGCGCATGCCCAAGGTGCAGGACAAGGTCAAGGAGTTCTTCGGCAAGGAGCCGCGCAAGGACGTGAACCCCGACGAGGCCGTGGCCGTGGGTGCCGCGATTCAAGGGCAGGTGCTGGGTGGTGATCGCAAGGACGTGCTTTTGCTGGACGTCACGCCGTTGAGCCTGGGCATCGAGACGCTGGGCGGCGTGATGACCAAGATGATCAAGAAGAACACCACTATCCCGACCAAGTTCGCGCAGACCTTCAGCACCGCCGACGACAACCAGCCCGCAGTGACGATCAAGGTCTACCAGGGCGAACGCGAGCTGGCCACCGGCAACAAGAGCCTGGGTGAGTTCAACCTGGAAGGCATTCCGCCGTCACCGCGCGGGCTGCCGCAGATCGAAGTCACTTTCGATATCGATGCCAACGGCATCTTGCACGTCAACGCCAAAGACAAAGGCACCGGCAAGGAAAACAAGATCACCATCAAAGCCAACTCGGGCTTGAGCGAGGCCGAGATCGAGAAGATGGTCAAAGACGCAGAAGTCAACGCGGCCGACGACGCGAAGAAGGTCGAGCTCGTGCAGGCGCGCAACCAGGCCGACGGCATGTTGCACAGCGTCAAAAAGAGCATGGCCGAACACGGCGACAAGCTCGAAGCCGGCGAGAAGGAAAAAATCGAAGCGGCGTTGAAGGACGTTGAAGACGCGCTCAAGAGCGACACCGACGACAAGGCCGCGCTGGAGGCCAAGACCGAAGCGCTGATGACCGCCAGCCAGAAGCTCGGCGAGAAGATGTACGCCGATGCGCAGACGGCCGGTGCGCCGGGCGGAGCGCCTGGTGGCATGGGTGGCGGCATGGGCGGTGATCGGCAGCCCGGCGCTGCACCGCCGGGCGGCAACAGCAGCGGCAGCAAGGCGACGGCCGACGACAACGTCGTCGACGCCGACTTCAAGGAAGTCAAGAAGTGATGCCACCGACGGCCCCGCAACGGGCCGTCGGTGTCGACTGCCGCGTCAGCTGCCCGCCATTGGCGGGGCCGTCGCGGCAGTCTTGTTTGTGATTCGCTGAACGTCCGAAACTCCGAAACTTTTCATGGCCAAGCGCGACTACTACGACGTTCTGGGTGTACCCAAGAACGCCACCGAAGAAGACATCAAGAAGGCTTATCGCAAGCTCGCGATGAAGCACCACCCGGACCGCAACCAGGGTGACGGTGCCAAGGCCTCGGAAGACAAATTCAAGGAGGCCAAAGAAGCCTACGAGATGCTGTCCGACGCCAGCAAGCGCGCCGCGTATGACCAGTACGGCCACGCCGGTGTCGACCCCAACCTGGGCGGCCGTGGCGGCCCGGGGCAAGAGGGTTTCGGCGGTTTTGCCGAGGCCTTTGGCGACATCTTCGGCGACATCTTCGGCGGCACCGCCGGGGGTGCTGCAGGCGGTGCTGCCGGCCGACGCGCAGCCGGTGGGCAGCAGGTCTTTCGTGGCAGCGATCTGACCTACGCGATGGAGATCACGCTGGAAGAAGCGGCCTTCGGCAAGGACACGCAGATCCGCGTGCCGACCTGGGAAGGCTGCGAGCCCTGCAAGGGCAGTGGCGCCAAGCCTGGCACCCAGCCCAAGACCTGCAACACCTGCAACGGCAGCGGCACCGTGCACCTGCGCCAGGGCTTCTTCAGCATCCAGCAGACCTGCCCGCACTGCCACGGCACCGGCAAGCTGATAGCCGAGCCTTGCGTCACCTGCAACGGCGCCGGCAAGCTCAAGAAACAGAAGACGCTGGAGGTCAAGATTCCCGCCGGCATCAATGAAGGGATGCGCATCCGCAGTGCCGGCAACGGCGAGCCGGGTACCAACGGCGGTCCGGCCGGCGATTTGTACATCGAGATCCGCGTCAAGCAGCATGAGATCTTCGAGCGCGACGGCGACGATCTGCATTGCACCGTGCCAGTGGGCCTGACCACCGCCGCTTTAGGCGGCAGCATCGAGGTGCCGACGCTGGGCAGCAAGGCCGAGATCGAATTGCCCGAGGGCACGCAGCACGGTAAGACCTTCCGCCTGCGCGGCAAGGGCATCAAGGGCCTGCGCAGCAGCTACCCGGGCGATCTGTACTGCCACATGGCGGTGGAAACGCCGGTCAAGATCACTGAGCAGCAGCGCAAGCTGCTGAAGGAACTGGACGACTCTTTCCGCCACGCGGGTGACCGCCACTCGCCCAACACCAAGAGCTGGACGGACCGCGTCAAGGATCTGTTCAAGTAGGCCCTGGCGACAGCCGATAAGCCAGGGCCGACTGTTGCGGCCCACCGGATGCAAAGCAAGTACCCCCGACCGTTGTTGATCGAACCTAAGCGCTGTGCCCGGGCCCTGCGCCTGGCCGCTGCGGGCCAGCCATGATCGACCCCGACGCCCACACCGCGCAGGCGCTGGTGATCGAAGGCAACACGCGGCTGCGCGCACTCGGCGTGGCGCAGCTGCGCAGCCTGGGCGTGGGCCGCGTCGCGCAGGCGGCACACGCTGCGGACGCCCGGCGGCTGATCGAGCAGCAGTCCTTCGACATCGTGATCTGCGCGCGCGACATCGAAGGCTCCGGCGGCCAAACCTCTGCCGGCGGCGGCAGCGGGCAGGACCTGCTGGACGAATTGCGGCGCGAGCACCAGCTGTCGCACAACACGGTGTTCCTGATGTCCACCTCGCGCGCTGCGTATCACCAGGTCATGGAAGCGGCCGAGGCCCTGTTGGACGGCATTCTGGTGCGCCCTTACAGCACCGAGCTGCTGGCCCAGCGGCTGCGCGACGCCCGTCACCGCAAGCGCGAATTGGCTGCCATCCACGGTGCGCTGGACGAAGGCCGCAACGCGGTCGCGCTGGCCCATGCGTTGGCACGTTATGAAAAGCAGCAGCCCTACGCGCTGTACTGCGGGCGCGTGGCTGCCGAGCTGCTGCTGCGAGAGAGTCGCCACGCCGAGGCGCGGGCTTTGTTCAACAGCCTGGCCAACAACGCCCAGACCTGGCCCTGGGCGCGGCTGGGCGTGGCCAGAACGCACTGGGACAGCGGCGATGAAGCCGCCGCATGTCAGACGCTGGACAGCATGCTGGCCATCGACGATGCCTGCGCCGACGCGCACGACCTGCTGGGCCGCATCCACGTCGAAAAGTGCGAATTCGATCCGGCCTGGCACGCTTACCGGCGCGCTGCCGAAATCACGCCCGGCTGCTTGCTGCGCACCCAGCACGCGGGTGCGCTGGCTTTCTACCAAGGCCGCCGCGACGACGCCTTGACCTGGCTGGAGCGCGCGCTGGCGCTGGGCATGGATTCCAAGCTCTTCGATGCCTTGAGCTTGATGCTGGTGGCACTGCTGCGCTACGACCGCGGCAACGCCGGCGGTGTGCAGCAGATGGTGGTCGAGCTGGGCCGCCTGTGCAGCCGCTATCCGCAGTCACCGCGCCTGAAGCGCCTGCACGCCGCGGCTGAAACGCTGCAGAAGTTTAAGACTGGCGGCCCGGCACAGGCACAGGCACAGGCACAGGCACAGGCACAGGCACAGGCACAGGCACAGACCCAGGCACAGGCAATGCAGAGCCTGCGCGAGCTGTCGGCCAAGGCCGGCGACGAGGACTTCGACTTCGAGGCAGCCTGCACCGTGCTGGCCTTGTGGGCGCGCCTGCCGCAGGCGTTGTGCGATGGCGCTGAACACACGGCGCTGCTGCAGCGCGTGGCACTGCGCTTCAGCGTCTCGCGGGCAATTGCCGAAGTGCTGATGGCCGTGGCCAGCGGCACGCAGAATGAAGCACCCAGCGCCGCGGGCCGCCAACGCAGCGAACGCACGGCCGACACCGTCCGTGACTGCCAAGCCCGCATCTCCACGCTGTCGGAGCAGGCGCTGGAGCAGGCCATTGCCGGCAACGCGATGGAAGCAGCGCAGGGGCTGCTGGCCGAAGGCGAATTAACGCTCAATGCCAAGCTGTTGCAGCTGGCCGCTGCCATTGCCGGCCGCCATGCCAGCGGTCAGGCCGGAAGCGTTGCCTTGCAAAGCCGCGCCCAGGACCTGCTGCAACGCAGCTGCAAGGCGGCCAATCACATTGCCGGCATCCACCGCTCCGGGCGGTCACAGGGCGGCATGCAGCTGCGCGGCCCGAAAGCGGCTGTGCCCGCTGCCGTGGCCTTGGCTGCGGCGCCTAAAGCTACGAGCGCCTGAGTCGGCCGGCGCCTGAGTCGGCCGGCGCCTGAGGATGCAAGAGCGCCTGAGGCAACATACCGCGCGAGCATCCGCCCCAGAACTGCCGCCGTTTGGCTCGGCTTGCGGCCCCCGCTCAAAACAGCTCGCCTTGCCATGGTTGCAGCGCCGGCGGCCGAAACTGCGACAGATCGAGCACGATGCGCTGGCTGCTGAGGCCCAGCCGTGCACAGGCCTTGGCCAGACGCTGGCGCAGCAGATCGGCCCAGACGCCCTGCCCCGTCATGCGGCTGCCGAAGCGGCTGTCGTTGTCTTGGCCGCCGCGCATGTCGCGCACGCGGGCCATGATGCGCGCCGCCCGCTCCGGCACATGCTGCTGCAGCCACTGCTGAAACAGCGGGTTGACCTCCCAGGGCAGGCGCAGCACGCCGCTGTAGGCCGCGCGCGCGCCGGCCGCCTGCGCGGCTTCCAGGATGTGCTCCAGCTCGGGCTCGTTGAGAAACGGAATCACCGGCGACACGCTCACACCCACCGGCACACCGGCTTCAGTCAGCGCCCGGATGGTCTGCAGCCGGCGGTGCGGCGCTGTGGCGCGCGGCTCCAGCGTGCGCGCCAGTGCCGGGTCCAACGTGGTGATCGACACGTAAACGGCAGCACGCTGCGCGGCTGCCGCCGGCGCGATCAAATCGAGGTCGCGCTCGACCAGGCTGCCTTTGGTGGTGATGGCAAACGGGTGCCGCGCTTCGTTCAGCACGCCGATCACGGCGCGTGTCAGCCCCAGGCGCCGCTCCGCGGGCTGGTAGGCATCGGTCACCGATCCGATGTTGAGCAGCGCGGGCGAAAAACTCTTTGACTGCAACGCCTCGCGCAGCCGCTGGGCTGCGTTGACCTTGGCGACGATACGTGTCTCGAAATCCAGCCCAGGCGACAGATCCAGGTAGCTGTGCGTCGGCCTGGCATAGCAGTAGATGCAGCCGTGCTCGCAGCCGCGGTAGGGGTTGATCGACAGATCGAAGCCGATGTCTGGCGAGTCGTTGCTGGACAGGATGCTGCGCGCGCATTCTTCGATGATCTGCGTGCCGGGCGCTGAGGGAATTTCTTCGGCGTCCTGCTGCAGCGTGCCCCAGCCGTCATCGAATTCCGTGCGGCTTTGCGTGGTGAAGCGGTGCTCCACCGCCCACATCGTGCCGCGGCCTTTGAGCGTCGAAGCGGGTGCGCGAGCCGGCGTTTTAAACGGCGTGTTCAGTTCGTTCGGCGACCGAATCGGCTTGTTTTGCATACTGTGAATGTATCCAGTACGCACCAGCTTGCCAAGTTGCCGCCGGTTGCTGAAAGCCGCTAATCCACCGGTGTCAGTTTGGCGATAGCCAGGGCTAGCCACTTGCTGCCATGGCGCCCGAAGTGCACCTGCGCGCGTGCATCGGCACCCTGCCCTTCGAGCGTGCTGATGATGCCTTCGCCGAACTTGGTGTGAAACACCGCCTGCCCCACGCGCAAGCCTTGTAGGCCGGACGTGGCCGAGGTGCTGGCACGCTGCAAGCCAGGCCGCGGCGGCGGCGCTGTTGCCACACGCCCCGCGCCGACGATGCCCGACAAGCCGCTGCCGCGCTGCCAGGCCTGCTGGTACTCCCGCGCATAGCCCGAGCCGAAGCCCTGCTGCCGCGGTGTCAGCCATTTCAACGCGGCTTCCGGAAGCTCGTCGAAAAAGCGGCTCTTGACGTTGTAGCGCGTCTGCCCATGCAGCATGCGTGTCTGGCTGAAGCTCAGGTACAGGCGCTGGCGCGCGCGCGTGATGGCCACGTACATCAGGCGCCGTTCTTCCTCGACGCCGTCGGCATCCGAGAGGCTTTGTTCGTGCGGGAACAGGCCCTCTTCGAGCCCGGTGATGAACACCGCATCGAACTCCAGGCCCTTGGCGCTGTGCACCGTCATGAGCTGAATGGCGTCCTGCCCGGCCTGTGCCTGGTTGTCGCCGGCTTCCAGGCTGGCGTGGGTCAAAAAGGCGGCCAGCGGCGACATGATCTCGCCTGTTTCGGCGTCCGGTGTCAGGGCCTCCTGCAGCGCCGGTGCCAGCTCGTCCATCGGCAGCGCCACGGCGTCCTTGCCGAAGCCTTCCTGCGTGACGAAGCTTTCAGCCGCGTTGACCAGCTCCTCCAGGTTTTCGATGCGGTCCTGGCCTTCGCGGTCGGTGCGGTAGAACTCGATCAAGCCGCTTTCCTGCAGCATGTGATCGATGATCTGGCGCAGCGTAAGGCCCTGCGTCAACGTGCGCAGCCGATCGAGCAGCGCGACAAAGGCCTGCAAATTGACGCCGGCCTTGCCGGGCACCGCACCGACGCTCTGCGCCAGGCTGCGGCCACTGGAACGCGCTGCGTCCTGCAATTGCTCGATGCTGCGCGCGCCGATGCCGCGTGCCGGAAAGTTGACGACACGCAGGAAGCTGGTGTCGTCGTTGGTGTTCTCCAGCAGGCGCAAATAGGCCAGTGCGTGTTTGATCTCGGCGCGCTCGAAGAAGCGCAGCCCGCCGTACACGCGGTACGGCATGCCGGCGTTGAACAGCGCACTTTCCAGCACGCGGCTTTGTGCGTTGCTGCGGTACAGCAGCGCGATGCCGCTGCGCGGCAGGCCGCCGCGGTGCAGCTGCTGCACTTCCTCCAGCAGCGATTGGGCTTCGGCGTAGTCGCTGGTGCTCTCGAACACGCGCACCGGCTCGCCGGCACCGACGTCGGTGCGCAAGTTCTTACCCAGCCGGTGCTGGTTGCGGCTGATCAGCTGGTTGGCACTGTCCAGAATGTGGCCGCTGCTGCGGTAGTTCTGTTCCAGCTTGATGACCCGCTGCACGCGGTACTCGCGCTCGAAATCGGCCATGTTGCCCACGCGTGCGCCACGGAAGGCGTAGATGCTCTGGTCGTCGTCGCCCACCGCAAAAACGCCCTGCTGCACCATGCCGGGGCCGGCACCCGCAGCACCCGGCGCACCCGGCGGCGGCGCAAACATCTTGAGCCAGGCGTACTGCAGCCGGTTGGTGTCCTGAAACTCGTCGACCAGCACATGCGCAAAGCGCCGCTGGTAGTGCTGGCGCAGCGCGTCGTTGTCGCGCAGCAGCTCGTAGGTGCGCAGCATCAGCTCGGCGAAGTCGACCACGCCTTCGCGCTGGCACTGGTCTTCATAGGCCTGGTAGATCTCGACCTGGCGGCGCGTCTGCTCGTCGTGCACATCGACGTCGCGCGGGCGGCGGCCTTCTTCCTTGCTGCCGGCGATGAACCACGTCACCTGCTTGGGCACGAAGCGGTCTTCGTCCAGCTGCAGCGCCTTGATGACGCGCTTGACGGCGCTGAGCTGGTCGCTGGTGTCCAGAATCTGGAATCCCTGGCTCAACCCGGCAAGCTTCCAGTGCGCGCGCAGGAAGCGGTTGCACAGGCCGTGGAAGGTGCCTATCCACATGCCGCGCACCGGCACCGGCAGCATCGCCGACAGCCGCGTCAACATCTCTTTGGCGGCCTTGTTGGTGAACGTCACGGCCAGCACGCCGCCTGGCGAGACCTGGCCGGTGTGCATGAGCCATGCGATGCGCGTGGTCAGCACCCGCGTCTTGCCAGAGCCGGCACCGGCCAGGATCAGCGAAGGCACGGCGGGCAGCGTGACCGCGGCCAACTGCTCCGGGTTCAGGCCTTGCAGCAGCCGCGCTTCAACGCCGGGCGACAGGGTCGGCAAGGCGGGCACGGCAGGGACAGCAGGAGCTTCGGAATGCATCGTCCGATTCTAGGAGCCGGGTCGGTGCCACCCCGGTGCTCAGCCTCGAACGCAGCCCTGAACGCAGCCTTTAACGCAGCCCTACGCGGAGCCACAAGCGCGGGCCCAGGCCCGGCCGCAGCCCCGCCAGCTCAACGCAGCATCGGGTCCATGCTCGCGTCCAGCGCCTGTGAGGTGGTCGTTGCAGCCGGCTCAAGGCCGGACCAGGCGTCGTGCAACTCCGGGTGCGGCCGATCACGCAGCCGTTTTTGCAGCCAGCCCAGCAGGGCTGCCGGCGGCAGCGGCCGGCTCAGCAGGTAACCCTGCATCTCATTGCAGCCCAGGTCGCGCAGGCAGCGTGCTTGTTCGGCCGTTTCGACACCTTCGGCCACCACGCGCATGTGCAGGCTGTGGCCCATGGCGACGATCGCTGTGGCGATGGCCTTGTCCTCTGGGTCGTGCGGCAGCTCGCTGACGAAGCTGCGGTCGATCTTGAGCGTGTCGATGTCGAAGCGCTTGAGGTAGCTCAGCGACGAGTGCCCGGTGCCGAAGTCGTCCATCGCCACCCGCACGCCCAGCTGCGCCAGCGCAGCCAGCGCATGGCTGGTGGCATCGTTGTCCTCCATCAACAAGCTCTCGGTCAGCTCGACCTCCAGCCGCGCTGGCTCGATGCCGGCTTCGCGCAGCGTGTCTTCGATGAAGCGCGCGAGGAAAGGCTGGCGAAACTGGCGTGCCGACAGGTTCACCGCCAGGCTCAGCGGCGGCAGGCCGGCACGGTCCCAGGCGGCCATTTCGGCGCAAGCGGTGCAAATGGCCCAGGCGCCCACTGGCAGGATTAGTCCGCTGTCCTCGAGCACGTGGATGAAGCGGTCCGGCAGCACCATGCCGCGGCCCGGCGCGTGCCAGCGGATCAGCGCTTCGACGCCGGTTACCAGGCCGGTACGCAGGCAGGCCTTGGGTTGATAGAAAAGAACGAACTCCTGGCGCTCCAGGGCGTGGCGCAGTTGCCCTTCCAGCAACAGTCGGGCAGCGACCTCGGCGCTCATCTCGTCGCTGAAAAACGCGTAGGTGCCGCGGCCCATGGCCTTAGCGCGGTACATCGCCATGTCGGTGTGGCGCACCAGGCCGTCCAGATCGGTGTCGTCGGTCGGGTACATCGTGATGCCGATGCTGGCCGAGACATGCAGCTCGTGATCCAGCAGCAGAATCGGCTGCTCCAGCGCCTCCAGGATGCGGCGCGCAATCATCGCGGCGTCCTCGGCGCTGCCCAGGTGTTCGGCGATCACGGTGAACTCATCGCCACCCAGGCGCGACACGGTGAAGCGGTCGTTCAAACCCGACCGCGCCACCGAATCGGCCGTGCGCAGGCAGCCTTTGAGCACCTCGGCCACCTGGCGCAGTAACTGGTCGCCCACCGCATGGCCCAGGCTGTCGTTGATGACCTTGAAGTTGTCCAGATCCAGAAACATCAGCGCCATCGGCGTGATGTGCCGCTGGGCGCGCGCCATCGCTTGCTCAAGACGATCACGGAACAGCACGCGATTGGGCAGGCCGGTGAGGCTGTCGAAGTTGGCCAGGAAGCTCAGGCGCTCTTGTGTGAGCTTGCGGTCGGTGATGTCGCGCACGATCAGGATGAACTGCGGCGCGCCGTCCAACACGGCTTCGCTGACCGTCAACTCCACCGGGAATTCAGAGCCGTCGGCGCGCTGCGCCAGCGTCTCCCACTGGCCGCTGTACAAGGACGGGCCGCCGTCCAGGTTCACGTCCACCAGCGGCGCCAGCCAGCGGTCGATCGGCTGGCCGTAGACAGCGTCGGCTGCAGTACCCAGCAGCTGCGCCGCCACGGGGTTGCACAGCCGCACGGTGCCGTCGGGGCAGCAGGTCAACAGGCCGCTGGCCGAATGTTCGAACAGCCGCAGCAACTGCTGCGCGCCGTTGTTGTCGTGCGCAACCGTGGGCAGGTGCGGTGCTGCATGCAGCCTTGAAGAGCGCGTCCACCGTGACGACCAGGCCAGGGCAAACTGCACTTGTGCAACGAGGGCTTGGATCATGCAGGGTGGTGCAGTGGTAGGTGGCGGATCGAGCAGCGGATCGAGCAGCGGATAGGGCAGCGATTCAAGCGGCGATTCAAGCGGCGGTCGAATCAGTGAGTTCAGCAGTGGTTGACGCAGCGGTTCCGGCGTAGGGAGGCGGCGGGCTCGTTCAAAAGAAACCGCCCGTGCACGACGCAGTTTTCGGCGCCACCACGGCTGACTTGAGGCCGTCGCCCGGCGCATAGAATTTCACGGTGGAAATCTTCGATTACGACAACATCCTGCTGCTGCCGCGCAAATGCCGCGTTGACAGCCGCAGCGAATGTGACCCCTCGGTCGAGTTCGGCGGCCGCCGCTTCCAGCTGCCGGTGGTGCCGGCCAACATGAAGACCGTGATCGACGAGCCGATCAGCGAGATGCTGGCGACGAGCGGCCACTTCTACGTCATGCACCGCTTCGCTCTGGACAGCGTGGGCTATGCGCGGCGCATGCGCGAGCGCGGCCTGTTTGTGAGCCTCAGCTCGGGTGTCAAGCCGGCCGACCACGCCGTCATCGATCAACTGGCGGCCGAGGGCGTGGGCGCGGACTACATCACCATCGACATTGCGCACGGCCATGCCGACAGCGTGCGCAAGACCATCGAGCACATTCGCAACAAGCTGCCTTCCACATTCATCATCGCCGGCAACGTGGCCACTCCCGAGGCGGTGATCGATCTGGAGAACTGGGGCGCCGATGCAACCAAGGTCGGCGTCGGGCCGGGCAAGGTCTGCATCACCAAACTCAAGACCGGCTTTGGCACCGGCGGCTGGCAGTTGAGCGCATTGAAGTGGTGTGCCCGCGTGGCCACCAAACCGATCATTGCCGACGGCGGCATCCGCCACCACGGCGACATTGCCAAGAGCGTGCGCTTCGGTGCTGCGATGGTCATGGTGGGCTCGCTGTTTGCGGGCCACGAAGAGTCGCCCGGCGCGACGGTGGAAGAGGGCGGCAAGCGCTACAAGGAGTACTACGGCAGCGCCAGCGACTTCAACAAGGGCGAGTACAAACACGTCGAGGGCAAGCGCATCCTGGAGCCCATCAAAGGCCGGCTGACCGACACGCTGCGCGAGATGCGCGAAGACGTGCAGAGCAGCATCAGCTACGCCGGCGGCCATGTGCTGGCCGACCTGAAGAAGGTCAACTACGTGATCCTCGGCGGCGAGAACGCTGGCGAACACTTGTTCATGTAGTTCGCGGTGGGCCGGAAGCAACAGGCCGCGCAGGCCGGCCAGGATCGGGCTAAAGCTCTATGAAGCGGCAGCGCAATCGCCGCATTGACCGCTAAGTTTGAAGTCGATGGTCTGAACCGCAAAGCCAGCGGGCATCTGTGTCAGATTCGGCACCGGCAAGCTCAGGCAATACACGCGGCCGCAGTCGGCGCAATGGAAGTGCGCGTGATCGTCGTGTGGCGCGCCGGCCGTCAACGAAAAACGCCCAACCCGGTCGTCGCCAATCTGGCGTTTGGCCAGGCCGGCATCGACCAACGCATCCAGCGTGCGGTACAGCGTCACGCGATCGAGCGGCCCGTTCAAGGCGGCCGCAACCTCGGCATGACTGGCCCGGGCCTGCAAAGACTCCATGGCCACCAGCACGGCTGCTCGAGCGCCAGTGACACGCAGGCCAGCATCACGTAGTTGCGCCTCCACCAGCATTACATGCCGCTGACGCGCGCCCTTGCTGTTGGCAGCGTGTAGGACGGAAATTCGGAGACGCCATGCGGTGACCTGATTAGGCATGAAGCTAAGCCACACCCCTGATCTGCGGCTCTGGCGTTGGCACCGCAGTTGCCGCGTGGCCGAGCAACGACTGCAACAGCGCTTGCAAGTCGAAGCGATGGTTGAATCGATAGGCGAATGCCCCGAGGTAGTGGCCGGCGTACTTGCCAAACTTGAAGGCCTTGTGCGCGCCGTAGATCATCGTCTTCAGGTTGCCCAGGATCGTGTTGACCCACTTGAACTGCGGCAGCTCGCGCGGCTTGCGCT